>DASXRG010000376.1:0-21848 GCA_036506735.1 Binatia bacterium
CGTCTCACCGAGTACCTTCGACACACCAAAGAGGGAGAAGAGGTCATTGTCACCGAGCGGGGCACGCCGATCGCTTTGATCCAGCCGATCAAGAGCGCGCATAAAGCCGCGAGCCGCGAGGCAAGACTCGCGCGGCTTGCCGCGCAGGGTGCCGTGAAATTGCCCACCCAAAAACCTCTGAAGCGAATCCGTCTGGTCAAAGTCTCCGGCAAACCAACCTCAAAAATCATCGCGGAAGATCGCCGGTGATTTATCTCGACACCAGCGCTCTCATCAAGCGCTTCGTGAACGAGAAAGGATCGTCCCGGGTTCAATCTCTCGTGCAACAAGAGGAACCCGTCGCGACGGCGAAGATCGCCTACGCCGAGATCTTTGCGGGCTTGGCCCGGAAGCTCCGGGAGGGCCATCTGCCCAGAGCCTCGCACGCGCTCGCTTGCCGGCAATTCGAAAGGGATTGGCAGTCCTATCTTCGAGTCGAACTGCAGGACGATATTCTGTTCCTGGCCCGTGATCTTATTCAACGGCATCCGCTGAGAGGCTTCGATGCGGTTCATCTGGCTTCCGCGCTCAGTCTGAAGAATGCGCTGGCCGAGGAAATTACCTTCGCCGCGGCCGATACACGCTTGCTGCGGGCAGCCGCGGCGGAAAAACTCGAAGCTCTCAACGTCGAAACGACCCGGGCTTGATAGGCCTGCTCCAGCACGCAAACTTCTACGGCTCCCCCGTCAACTGGTACGCCGCCCAATAAAACGGCTCAGGAAACTCTTTCATGGTCTTGAGCTGCGCCTGGCGGAGCGCTTCGTCCTTTTTAGTCGTCTTCAACTGTTGATAAAATTCCCGCATGATCTCGTAGCTCGCCCGGTCGTTCACCTTCCACAAAGTCGTCACGATCGAGAGCGTGCCGGCATAGCCTTCAACGCCTCATTGCCTCGCCCCGCCAAAAAGACGATTACAATGGCCACAACCGGCAGGAATCTTTTCATTTCGCTTGGACGTCTTGGTACACGTTGGCCGCCACCGAATCCGTCAGCTCTTTTACCGGACCGTCGAAGAATATCCGCCCTTGCGATAATCCGACAATGCGGCCGGCGTACTCGCGGGTGAGATCGAGCGTGTGGAGGCTGACGAGGGCGGTGATGCCGTCCTCCTTGCAGACGCGCTTGAGGATATCCAGCACGACGCGCGAGAGCCGCGGGTCGAGGCTCGAAACCGGCTCGTCCGCCAGAATGACGGCGGGACTCTGCATCAAGGTGCGGGCGATCGCCACGCGCTGCTGCTCGCCGCCGGAGAGCTGGTCCGCGCGTTTGTAGGCGTGGTCGATCAGACCGACCCGTTTGAGATTGACCAGCGCGCGCCGCTTCTCTTCGTGCGAGAACAGCCTGAGGCAACTTTTCAGACTCGATTGATAACCCAAACCGCCGGACAGGACGTTCTCGATGACCGAGAGGCGCTTGACGATATTGAACTGTTGAAACACCATGCCGACCTTGCGGCGCAGGAGCCGCGTTTCGCGGCGATTCAACTTGAGGATATCGATTCTCGCGCCGTCGGCCTCGGGGTCGAAGACCGAGCGCGGCATGTAAATCGCGCCCGCAGTCGGATCGATGAGACGGTTGATGCAGCGCAGCAAGGTCGATTTACCCGAGCCGGAGCGGCCGATGACGCCGAGAAACTCGCCCGGGTCCACGTTTAGATTAACGCCGCGGAGCACGTGCGTCGACGGGCCGAAGCTCTTGCGCAGCTCTTTGATCTCTAGAATCGGCATCTTTGTTTTTCCAGGTGAGACAATCCGAGCACAACCGTCATAACGCCCGCGATTCGCGGGCTACGGCCTATGAGCCTTTTTCATCGGCCTGCTATTTTTTTTTGAGCACTTCCTTTAGATTGATGCCCGCGATCTTAAACGCCTCCCGAATCGACTCGTAATCCTGGTCGGTGGCCGGCACAAAGCCGTCGATCTGATAGAGGTCGCGCAGCATTTTCTGCCCCGCCGGATCGCGGCTCAGCGCCAGGAATATTTCCTGAATTTTTTTTCCCAGTTCGGGATCGAGACCGCTGCGCAATACTAGGTTGTCGGCGGGGATGGCCTCGGAATAGGCGATGGCGCGGATCTGTTTTTGCTCCGCGGGATTTTTCAAATACTGATTCCACGCCGTGTCTTTGCCGTCGGTAAAGTTGGCGAAGGTCGCGCCGCCGTCCACCTTGCGGTTCAACACCGCCAGCACCGTCGCGTCGTGGCCGCCCGAGTAGATGACGTTTTTAAAGTCCTTGGCCGGGTCGAGGCCGTTTTCCAAAAACATCTTTCTCGGGATGATGTGGCCGGTGGTGGAAAGCGGATCGCCGAAGGCGAAGGTCTTGTTGCGCAGATCCTTGATGGTGTTGATGCCGCTGTCGGCGCGCGTGATGATCGCGGCGTAATAGGAAGCGTATCCTTTGCGATGCGATTTTAAGACGACTTGGATGTCGGTCTCGTTCTTCGCCAGGACATAGGACGCGGGAGTCAAAAACGCGATGTCGAGCTTGTGCGCGCGCAGCGCCTCGATGACGCCGGTGTAATCGACGGCGACGAACGGCTGGACTTCCATGCCGAGTTCTTTGCGGAGAATCTCCACGACCGGCTGGGCATTTTGCGAAACCTGCTGGACGTTTTCCGAGGGAACGAACCCGACGCGCAAGACTGGCTTGGAACTCGGCGATTTCCCGCAGGCCAGGAGAGCCAGGACCATCAGCCCCAGGACGCACAAGTGTTTCGCGAGCGCCATTCCGTCCAATAAATACTCGAAGCACCCGCAGCGCGCAACCGCGAAGGTGAAAGGGTTCAAGGGTTAATCTTCGATTTGAGATTTGAAATTTGAGATCCCGAAGGGCTACCGGTCGCTGATCTCGCGCAGGAGCTTTTCCGCCTCTTTTTTGTGGGCGGCATCGTCGGAAAATTGGATCGGATGCGTGAGCGAGGCTCTGAGCGACGCGCGGGCGAGATCCCACTTGCCCATCGCGAGGTAGGTTTTGCCGAGCTCGAACGGATGCGAAACGACGGTGGGGTTCAAGGCGATCGCTTTCTGAAAATATTCGACCGCGGCGGTGAGGCTTCCTTTCGGGATCGAGCGCCCCAGAAAAGTCGAAGCCAAGAACCGGCTCCCCTTGCCGACGTCCGCCATCCGTCGATGCCACATGCCGTAGACGTGATAGGCGAAGCCGTTCTGCGGATCGCAGGCGATCGACTTCTCCACCGCCGATCGGATCTCATCGGCGAGCTCGATCTGTTTGGTCACCGATGAATGCTGGGCCATTTTTCCCAAAGACGCGGCGACGTAAAAGTGGCTCCAGGTGTTGTTGGGATCGGCCTTCACGGCTTTGCGGGCGTACTCTTCGGCGATACGGTATTGCTGGAGCCGTTTTTCCTGCCAATGGGACTCGGTCTCCGGAATGACGTCGCCCAGCTCGATATAGGCGCGCGCCGCCTTGGACAGCGCCTCCACGTTGTTGGGCTCCAATTCCAGAACCTTCAACACCGCTCTCAGCGCCTCTTTGGGTTTGAAGGCCGCGTAGAGCGCGTCGAACTGCTGGAGCAACTGAGAGACCTCGGAGCCGTCGTTGACGCAGTGCGGGCAGCCGACCCGCCCCATTCCGTGCTGGGCCTCGGGCCACACGACGCGCGCCGGCAACACGCCGCAACCAAGAATCAGGCAAAAGAGAATCGATCGGATGATCATGAATCAGCGTATCTCAGTTGAATTTCCGCGCTCGTCGATCGCAACATAAACGACTTCCGCCTCGGTCACCCGCACGCGGCGTCCGGGCTCGGTGAAGCGCTCGGCCTCGACTTCGACCCGGATCGTGAGGGACGTTCTGCCCTCTTTGACCACCGAGGTATAAAAACTGACCACATCGCCGACGTAAACCGGCGCGATAAAGCCGACCTCGTGCATCGCGCGCGTCACGAAGTCGCGCGCCACATGCTGCCGCGCCGCGACCGCGCCCGCCAGGTCGATGTGGCTCAAAATAATGCCGCCGAAGATCGTGCCGCGCGCGTTGGTGTCCTTCGGAAGCATCGTCACTCGCAACATCGGCTCCCGGGCTACCATGCGCTCCTCCTCGCGGGCGGCTCTTCGACCCGCATTAACAAACCCAATCCCGCGACAAATAGCAAGCCGATCGAGAGCATCGCGAGCCGCTGGCTGCCGCTCACGTGCGAGACCACGCCGAAGAGCAGCGGCCCGATCGCGGAAGAAAATTTGCCGCTGATGCCGTAAAAGCCGAAGATCTCGGCCTGCTGCGCCGGCTCGACCATCAACGCGATCATCGAGCGGCTGACCGCTCCGATCGACGCGAGGCAGAGCGCACCCAAAGAGGCCACGGCCCAAAAGACGCCTTTGCTCGTGGCCGCGGCCGCGCCCAACCCGACCACGGTCCAGAGCGACAACAGCACGAGCAGCGATTTGCGCGGGCCGATCCGGTCGCTCAGAGTGCCGAAGCCGATCGCGCCGGCGACGCCGATCGTTTGCAGCACGAGGTAAAATTGCACCAGCTCGGCGAGCGTGAAGCCGAGCGTATCCTGCGCGTAGATGCTCGTATAATAGGTGATGGTGGAGACGCCCTCCATGTAGACGAAGTAGGCGAGCAGGAAGCGCGCGAGCTGGCGGTATTGATCCAGGCGCGCCAAAGTCTGCTTGACCTGCCGGAGCCCGGCGGAAAAAAGCGCCGCCGGCGTTTGGCCGAGCGCCCGCTTCGGGCCGACGCGTAGAAAGAAAAAAGCCGGCAGAGAGAATATCAGGTAGAACAACGCGGTGAGAAGGAAAACCGACCGGGCGCCGCCCGGCGCGCCGTCCTTCAGAAACGGAATCGACAGCAGCAGCATCGCGATGCCGCCGGCATAGGCCGACGCCCAGCCGTAGCCGCTCAAGCGCCCGACTTCCGCGGGCGCGGCGAGATCGGGAAGAAACGCGTTGTAGAAAACTTGTCCGATCTGGTAGGCGATGTTGGCGCCGATAAAAATGGCCATGCCCCAAAAGACCATGCCGCTTCCCACCCAGGCGAGCTGCGCCGTGAGAAAAATACACGCGAGCGCCGAAATCATCAGGAACGTCTTTTTTTTCCCGGAGAGGTCGGCGGCGGCGCCCAGCACCGGCGAGAACAGCGCGACGATCACCAGCGAGACCGAGCCGTTGACGCCCCAGAGCAAATCGCCGAGATTGCCCAACCCGGCGCACACGACGCCCTTGAAATAGACCGGATAAACGAAGGTGATGATCATCACGGAGAACGAGTTGTTGGCGAAATCGTAGAGCAGCCAACCGGTTCTAGTGAGAGAGTGAGAAGTGAGGAAGTGAGCAGAGTGTCCCAATTTTTACTATCTCACTGCTCACGGGTCACTGCTCACCTTTTAAAGGTAGGCAAGCCACTTGGCGTACTTGTTGTTCTTCCCCTTGATGATGTCGAAGAAGGTCTGCTGCAGGTCTTCGGTCGCCGGACCCGGGCAGCGCTCGCCGATCCGGCGGTCGTCCACCTCGCGGATCGGCGTCAACTCGGCCGCGGTGCCGGTAAAAAAGGCCTCGTCGGCGGTGTACAGCTCGTCGCGCGTGAAGCGCTCCTCGCGAACTTCATAGCCCTTGTCGCGCGCGACCGTCAAGACGGACTCCCGCGTGATGCCGGGAAGGATCGACGTGAGCGGCGTCGTCTTGATGCGGCCGTCGCGCGCGATAAAAACATTTTCGCCGCTGCCCTCGGCCACATAGCCGTCGGGATCGAGCATGATCGCCTCGTCGTAGCCGGCCTTTTTGACTTCGGTTTTCGCCAGCACCGAGTTGATGTAGTTGCCGGAAACTTTGCTCTTGGTCATCATCACGTTCGGGTGATGGCGCGTGTACGACGACACCTTGGCGCGAATGCCGTGCTTGATCCCCTCCTCGCCGAGGTAGGCGCCCCACGACCAGGCGGCGATCGCGACGTGGACCGGATTATCCGGCGCGTAAAGCCCCAGATCCCCCAGTCCGAGAAAGGCGAGCGGGCGGATGTAACATTCTTTGAGCCCGTTGATCCGCACCACGTCCAGAATGGCATTTTTAATTTCGTCGAACTTGCCGGGCAGCGGAAAGCCCAAGATCTTGCCCGAATCGAAAAGTCTGCGCACGTGCTCGTCGAGACGAAACACCGCCGAGCGACCGTCTTCGAGAGCGTAGCAGCGGATGCCCTCGAAGTATCCAGTGCCGTAGTGCAGCGCGTGGGTCAGCACGTGGACCTTGGCGTCTTCCCAGTTCACCATCTCGCCGTCGAGCCAGATTTTTTTGCCTTTTAACGTCATAGCGCCCTGAAGCCCCGCGCAGCTTTCGGCTATTGTATGGGTCTCCGCGCTTTCCATCAAGCCCGGATAAAAAAAGGCCACCACAGCAGGGGTGGCGGCCCGCGACGGATGATCGCCGAAGTTATAGCCCTTTCTTCAAGTCCGGCGCGGGCTTGAAGCCCACCGTCCGGCTCGCTTTGATCGTAATCTCGTCGCCGGTTTGGGGATTTCTTCCTTTTCTCGCTTTGCGCGATCGTACCGTAAAAGTCCCGAAGCCGGGCACTTGAAATCGTTTGTCTTTCTTGATCGCGCGCGCGACGTTGTCGAAAATCGCGTCGATCGCATCTCCCGCGATCGTCTTGTTGAGTCCCGCCGCCTTGGCCACCGCGTTTACCAGATCACCTTTGTTCATGAGCCTTCACCTCCCTCCCTGTGGTGTGTTTGATTTCGTGATTGATCGAAGCTCGCTTTCAGTATTTTTTCAGGCAGAGGGCCATAATTCCGAATTAAAGATTAAATGTCAACAAAAAAAATATTAAAAAGCGATCCGCCAAGAAGCCGTCGGCGTTCCGCTCGGAGAATTTATGAATCGCTTCGCTGACGGCCGATCGCCGGCCGCTTCTTCGTTATCTTCTCGTACAGCAAACCGTAGCGAATGCCTTGATCGCTCACGATCGCCGCGCCGATGTTGAAGAGCCGCATGATTCTCTCGATCAAAATCGTCCCGGCCAGAATCACGTCGGCGCGCTTCGGTTCCAAACCGGCGATCTCTTTGCGCGCGGCGACGGTCTTGGCGCGGTAAAGCTCGATTTGGCGCTCGACCTCGGCGTGACTCAGCCGGCTGCCATGGACTTCGCTGTGCGAATAGTGCAGCAGCCCTTTCTGCACCGCGGCGAGCGTGGTGAAAGTTCCGGCGATGCCGACCATGATGGTTCGACTGGGCTCACCACGGGCGGTTCGACTGGGCTCTCCACGGTCGGTTCGACCGGGCTCATCGCCCTGAGTTTGGCGCAGGACCCGAGAAGATATTTTTCCGCTCCAGTCGGCCGGCAACTTGTTCAACGACTCGTCGACCGCTTGCGTCAGCCGCCCGCATTCGTCCGCCGTTGGCGGATCCGACGAGAGATAGCGCTCGGTGAGTCGCACCGAGCCCACATCCAGGCTCGCCCAGCCGTGCAGCCGGCCGTCTTTGGCCCAGATGAATTCGGTGCTGCCGCCGCCCACGTCCACCACCAGCATCTCCTTCGCGTCGAGCTGAAGCCCTTTTTGCACGGCGAGGTAAGAGTACGCGGCCTCTTCGGCGCCGGACAGAACCCGCAGCTCCAGCTTCAATTCGGTCCTGAGACGCGCGGCGAAATTTTTGGCGTTGAGCGCGTCGCGCAGCGCGCTGGTGCCGATCGCCGTGATCTGTTTCGCGCCGAGCGTGCGGCAGGTGTGAACGTATTCGCGCAGGACCTCCAGGCCGCGCTCCATGCCCGCCGCGGAAAGCGCACGCGTGCGGTCTACGCCTTCGCCGAGGCGCGCGATCTCCGCCCGGTCGGTCACGACGCGAAACGCGCCGTTTTCCTCCAGATCGACGACGAGCAGAAGAATCGTGTTGGTGCCGATATCGATGGTGGCAAATCGTCTTCTTGCCATCGCCGTCAAGCCTCTCGGGCAACCGCGAAGTTTGCGCCTTCGCCTTCTTGCGTCAACCAGACTGCCAGGTCGCTGAGTGCCCGCTCGGCCATGAGCTGCTTCTTCTCCTTTCCCTTGACCGCAGCGTTGATCGACGGCATCACGCCGAAGTTGGCGTTCATCGGCTGAAAATCTTTCCGCCCGGCGTCGGTGATGTAAGCCAAGAGCGAGCCCAACGCCGTCGTCGCCGGCGGGACCACGGTCTCGCATCCCTGCGCCAGTCGCGCCGCGTTGATTCCGGCCAGCAGTCCGGACGCCGCGGATTCGATATATCCTTCGACGCCGGTGATCTGGCCGGCGAAGAAAAGCGTCGGCCGGCCGCGCCACTGGAGCGTCGGCCGGAGATGGCGCGGCGCATCGATAAAAGTATTGCGGTGGAGGCTGCCGAAGCGGATGAACTCGGCGCGCTCGAGTCCCGGCACGAGAGCGAAGACCCGCTTCTGCTCCGGATAGGTCATCTTCGTCTGGCAGCCCACCAGGTTGTAGAGCGTTTTCTCGGAATTCTCCTGGCGGAGTTGGATGACCGCGTAAAATCGTCTGCCGCTTTGCGGATCGGCGAGGCCGGTCGGCCTGAGCGGACCGAAGGCGAGGGTCTCACGCCCGCGGCGCGCCATCTCCTCGATCGGCAGGCAGCCTTCGAAGTAGCGCAGATCTTCGAAGCTCTTCGCCGGCACCTTTTCCGAGCCGAGAAGCGCGTCGACGAAGGCGTCATATTGTTCGCGGCCGAGCGGCAGGTTGAGATAGTCCTCGCCGCCATGCTGATAGCGCGACGCGGCGAAGGCGACGTCCATGTTTATGGAATCGGCGGTGACGATCGGCGAGATCGCGTCGTAGTAGTAAAGATGCCGCCCGCCGAGAAGCGCTTCCAGCGCGCGCGACAGCGCGGCGGAAGTCAACGGGCCCGAGGCGAGGATGGCGACGCCGGCGGGAATTTCCACAGCCTCTTCGCGAATGACGCGCACGCCGGGAAGCGATTCGATTTCCCCGGTCACCGCCGCGGCGAAGCGCTCGCGGTCCACCGCCAGCGCGCTTCCCGCCGGCACGCGGCACTCGTCCGCCGCGCGGATGACGAGCGAGCCCAGGCGGCGCATCTCCTCTTTGAGCAGGCCGGCGGCGTTGGTAAGCGTGGCGGAGCGCAGCGAATTGCTGCAGACGAGCTCGGCTAGATAGGATGTCGCGTGCGCCGCCGTCCGTTGACCCGGGCGCATCTCGTAGAGCTCGACCTCGACGCCGCGACGGGCGAGCTGCCAGGCGGCTTCACAGCCGGCGAGCCCGCCGCCGATGATGCGCACGGTCGGTTGCATGAAAAGAACAATATAGGAGACGGAATTCAGAAGCCAGAAGGGGGAATTCCGAATTCCAGATTCTAACTTCTGGATTCTGGATTCTGGCTGCCCGATTCTTGACGTGAATCCGGTCGCGCTTCGACGTCCGCCATCTTCATCTTGTAGCCGCACTCCTTATTATGGCAGTGGCGCATGCGTCCGGCGCGCTTGGTGATTTTTTCCAGCAGGAGCGGCGCGCCGCACTGCGGGCAGCTCTCGGTGACCGGCTTGTCCCAAACGGCGAAGGTGCAATCGGGGTAACGCCCGCAACTATAGAATATTTTGCCGCGGCGCGATTTCCTCTGCTGCAGGTTGCCCTGCTTGCACGAAGGACATTGGACGCCGGTATCCACCGGTTTTTCCAGCGAGCGGATATTCTTGCATTCGGGATAGCCGCTGCAGCCCAGGAACCGGCCGTATTTTCCCCAGCGCAGCATCATCGGCCGGCCGCACTTCTCGCAGGTCTCGTTGATCTCCTCTTCCTTGGCCACTTCGATGTTGCCGTTATCGCCGCGGATGAAGTTCTTGGTGTTCTTGCACTCCGGATAGTTGGGACAGGCGAGAAATTCGCCGTTCCGGCCCCACTTGATGACCATCATCGCGCCGCATTTCTCGCACGGAATATCGGTCGGCACCTCCTGGCGCTTGACGTCGCGCATCTCCTTATCCGCCTTCTTTAAATCTTTCGCGAAGGAGGTGTAGAAGCGCTTCATCATCTTCTGCCAGTCCTGTTTTCCTTCTTCGACCTCGTCGAGCTTATCTTCCATGCCGGCGGTGAATTTGACGTTGAGGATGTCCGGGAAGGCGTCGACCAGAAGATCGGTGACGAGAAAGCCGAGCTCGGTCGGCGCCAAGGTGCGCCGCTCGTCCAGGGTCACGTACTCGCGGTTTAAAATATTGGAGACGATGCTCGCGTAAGTCGACGGGCGGCCGATGCCGTCCTCCTCCAGCTCTTTGATCAAGGTCGCCTGGGTGAAGCGCGGCGGCGGCTGGGTGAAATGCTGGCGCGGATCGAGCGAAAGAAGTTTCAGCGCGTCGCCCTTCCGGAGATCCGGCAGCACCGCCTCCTGGTCGTCGTCCGCCTCGTCCTGGCCTTCGATGTAGATGCGCATGAAGCCGTCGAACTTGAGCTGCTGCCCGGTGGCGCGGAACAGCGCGGCGCCGACTTCGATGTCGAAGCCGGTCTGATCGTAGACGGCCGGCGCCATCTGGCTCGCGATGAAGCGGTCCCAGATGAGCGAGTAAAGCTGGAAATGATCGCGGCGGAGGAAGCGGCGCACGCGCTCGGGAGTGTACTCCATGGAGGTCGGCCGGATCGCTTCGTGCGCGTCCTGGGCGCTTTTTTTCGAGCGGTAGACGTTGGGCCTCTCCGGCAGATACGGTTTGCCGTACTGGCCTTCGATCAAGCGCCGCGCTTCGTTCAGCGCGTCGGCCGAGATGCGGGTGGAGTCGGTGCGCATGTACGTGATGAGACCGACCGAGCCTTCCGCGCCGAGCTCTTCTCCTTCGTAAAGCCGCTGCGCGATCTGCATGGTGCGCTGCGGTTGAAACCCGAGCTTGCGCGACGCCTCCTGCTGCAATTTGCTGGTGACGAACGGCGGCGTCGGAAAACGGCGCCGCTCCTTTTTTTCGACGTCGGTGATGCTCCAGGAGAGTCCGTTGACCGACGCGACGATCTCCTGCGCGCGCGCTTCGTTCTCGATCCGGTTGTCCTTGTTATCGATTTTTTCGCGGCGCCACTGCGTGAGACGCGCCGCAAAAGCCGGCGCGATCCGCCCTTCGAGCATCGCGGTGAGCGACCAGTACTCCAGCGGCACGAAGGCGCGGATCTCTTTTTCGCGCTCGCACACGAGCCGCACGGCGACCGATTGCACCCGGCCCGCGCTGAGGCCGCGGCGCACCTTGTTCCACAGAATCGGGCTGATCTTGTAGCCGACCAGCCGGTCGAGAATGCGGCGGGCGATCTGCGCCTCGAACTTCGGGCGGTCGAGTTTCTGCGGATTGGCGATCGCCTCCTGCACCGCTTTCTTGGTGATCTCGTTGAACAGCACCCGATGGATGCGCCGATGGTTCTTGCCGAGCTGGTCGGCGATGTGCCAGGCGATCGCCTCGCCTTCGCGGTCCGGGTCGGAGGCGAGATAAATATTTTCTTTTCCCTTGGCCGCGTGCTTCAGCTCATCGACGACTTTTTTCTTCCCCTGGATGACGTGAAAGTCCGGCTTGAAATCCTTTTTGACGTCGACGCCGAGCTTGCTCTTGGGCAAGTCCACGACGTGACCGACGGAGGCCTTCACCTGATAATCGCGGCCGAGGTATTTCTCCAGGGTCCTGGCCTTGGCCGGCGACTCGACAATGACTAAGTTCTTAGCTGCCATATTTCAATTTTAGATTTTGGATTTTAGATTTTGGATTAAAGTCAAATACCCATTCAGCTGACCGCGGCAAATCGTTTGCCCGGCAGTTGTTTCAACAATCCTAAAATCTCGAGGTCGAGCAAGATCTCGGACACTTTCGCGGGCTGAAGGCCGCTCGACTCGATCACTTCGTCGATCTGCCGCGGCTGTCCCAGAACCAGCTCGAAAACTTTTTTCGCCTCGGCGCTCATATTCGGCGGCAACACCGGCGGTAAAGGCTCTTGGGTCGCCGGCGCGCGGCCGGCGAGCTGCGGCGCAATTTCTTCAATAATGTCTTCGACCCGCTCGACGAGCTTCGCTCCCTGCCGGATGAGTTTGTGCGGGCCGCGGCTGCGACTCGCGCCCGCCTCCCCGGGAACCGCGAAGACTTCCCGTCCCTGCTCCAACGCCAGCGCCGCCGTGATCAACGAGCCGCTCTTCTCCGTCGCCTCGACGACGAGAACGCCGAGCGCCAGGCCGCTGATCAGGCGATTGCGCGCCGGAAAATGAAACGAGAGCGGCGGCGTGCCGATCGGCAATTCGGAAACCACCGCGCCCTGACCGCATATCCTTTGATAGAGTTTGCCGTGCTCCGGCGGATAGACCACGTCGACCCCCGAACCGAGAACCGCGATCGTCCGTCCGCCGGCGGCGAGCGCCGCCTCGTGCGCCGCCGCGTCGATCCCGCGCGCCATGCCGCTCACGATCGTGAAGCCCAAGGACGCGAGACCGTGACAGAGTTCGCGCGTGATGCGCAGGCCGTATTCCCCGGCGCTGCGCGAGCCGACCACCGCGACCGCCCGCTCGTCTTTTTCCTTGAGCTCGCCTTTGACGTAGAGAAACGGCGGTGGGTCGGCGATCGTGCGCAACCGCGCCGGATAGCCTGCGCGCGCGTAAGGAACAATCGTTACGCCCGCTTTGGCGCACTGCTCGATCTCTTTCCGGACCTCTTCCCACTCGGAGAAATTGACAATCCCCTCGATCGCCGTTCGATCGAGACCCGGAACTTGCGCCAGCGTTTCCGGCGCGGCGCTGAGCGCGCGGCTCGGTTCCTCGAAAAAATCGGCGAGCTTCTTGAAGCTCACGCAGCCGAGTCCGCGGACGCGCGCGAGCGCCATCGCGGCGGCGTCGGGACTATCGCGTCGTGCAGACGGCGATTGAACGGTGACGTTTATTAAAGGTTGAGTCATAAATTCAAAAATGGCTGCACGCGGATTGCAGTAGTCTGCCCGCAGAGCACAGTCTTATAAAGGTATTTGATGAAAGCTGCAAGCTCCGCTGAAGCCCGGTGGGACTTTTCGGGCCTTCAAAGACTATAAGGTGCGGATAAATGAGGCGTAAGTCAAGGTTTGCTTTCCAATTAAAGTAATTTTCACAACCGTCAATCCTTTTTTTCAGTTTCTTCTCTTCGCCTTTTTACTTTTTCCTTTTAGCTTTTTCCTTTCATCTTCTTCTCTCCTCCCCCGTATCACCAGCCGTATCGGCGCGCCCTCGAAGCCGAGCGCGTCGCGCAACTGGTGCATCAGGTAGCGCTCGTAGCTGGCGATGATTCCTTCGGGGAAGTTGACGAACAGCGCAAAGGTCGGCGGGCGCGAGCGGACCTGAGTAGCGTAAAAGAACTTGACCGGCTTGCCCCGCGCGAGTGGCGGAGTGTTGCGGGCGAAAATAGCGCGCAGCGCCTGATTCAGCGCCGAGGTCGGAATCCGCCGCTGATAGGCGGCCGCGACGCTTTTCACCGCCGCCATCATCTTCGGAAGACCGGCGCCGGTCGCGGCCGAGATAAACGCCAGCGGCGCGTAATCGACGAACGGAAGCTTATAATAGACCTCTTCGCCGTAGCTCCGCGGGTCGCGGCGCTCGGGCGTCACGAGATCCCACTTGTTCACGGCGAGAATCAACCCTTTTCCTCTTTGCGCGGCGTAAGCGAGAATCTGCGCGTCCTGGCTCGTCACTCCCTCCGGGCCGTCGATCAAATAAATCGCCAGATCGCCGCGCTCGATCGAGCCGAGCGAGCGCACCACGCTGTAACGCTCGACCTGGTCGGCGATGCGCGCCTTGCGGCGAATTCCGGCGGTGTCGATCAATGTGTAGCTCCTGCCGGCGAAAACGAACGGGCTGTCGAGCGCGTCGCGCGTCGTGCCGGGCGCCGCGTCGACGACGGACCGTTCGTAACCCAACAGACGATTCACCAAGGTGGATTTGCCGACGTTGGGCCGGCCGACGACGGCGAGCGCGAGGGTCGTCGCGTCCGTTTCGTCTTCTTCGTCCGTTTCCGCTTCGGTCTCTTTCAACTCCTCGGGAAAGGCCGCGATCACCCGGTCCATGATTTCCGACAAGCCCAACCCGTGCTCGGCGGAGAGCGGCAAAATCTCGCTGAGACCGAGCGCGTAAAATTCGTAAAGGCCGTTTTCCTTCGCCTGCGTATCGATCTTGTTGACGGCGAAAACGACCGGCTTGGTGACTTTGCGCAGGAGATTCACGGCTTCGTGATCGAGCGGATGGAGACCGCCCTTGCCGTCGAAGATAAATAAAATAACGTCCGCCTCTTCGATCGCCAGGCGGGTCTGCTCCTGCACCTGCTTTTTGAGCGGCGTGTCCGCGTCGGTCTCGAAGCCGCCGGTGTCGATCACCAAAAATTTCCGGCCGTACCATTCCGCTGCGCCGTAATTCCGGTCGCGGGTCACGCCCGGAAAATCGTCGACGATCGCCTTCCGCGGACCAGCCAGCCGATTGAAAATCGTCGATTTGCCGACGTTGGGCCGGCCCACCAGCGCCAACACCGGCAGCCGTTGTCCCGGTTGGGAGTTCGAGCGCGCGGTTTCAATGACCTGGCTCATGTCACAGTCCCAGCTCGTTCAACGCGTTCGGATCCTGCGTCCATCCCTGATCGACGCGGATAAACAGCTCGAGAAAAATCTTGCAGCCGAGAAGCCGCTCCAGCTCGGCGCGCGCCTGGGTGCCGACTTCCTTGAGCATCGCGCCTTTTTTGCCGATCAGGATCGGTTTGTGCGCCGCGCGGTCGGTGTGAATCGTCGCCTTGATGACGATGAGATTGGTTTCTTCTCGGTCGGTGAACTCGTCGATGCTCACGGCGGTGCCGTAGGGAATCTCCTCGTGCGTGCGGAGAAAGATTTTCTCGCGGATGATCTCGGCGGCGAGGAAGCGCTCGGTTTGATCGGTGATTTCGCCCTCGGAATAATAGCGCGGACCTTCCGGAAGAAGGTTTTCGATCCGGTCCAGGACCAGCGCCACGCCGTCTCCCTTGAGCGCGCTGATCGGGATGATCTCGCGCCCGGGAAGCAAAGCCGCGCACCGCTCCATCAAAGGCAGCAGCTTTCCCTTGGCGACTAAATCGATTTTGTTGAGCAGGATAAGCGTGGTGGCGCGCGAATCGCTCAGCTTCGCGGCGATCTCTTCGTCCTCCCGGCGCATTCCCTCGCGGGCGTCGATCAGCCACAGGACGGCGTCCACTTCGCGCAGCGCGTTCAAGGCGACCTCCACCATGCGCCGGTTGATCAAGGAGCGCGCGCGATGAATGCCGGGTGTATCGACGAAGACTATTTGAGAGTGGTCCGTCGTCCTGATGCCGGTGATGCGGTTGCGCGTCGTTTGCGGCTTCGGCGTGACGATCGCGATCTTCTGCCCCAGAAGCTGGTTGAGCAAGGTCGACTTACCGACGTTCGGCCGGCCGACGATCGCGGCGTAGCCGGATCGATGACCGGCCGGCCCTTGCTCTACGCGGTTTGAGATTTCCGAAGGCATGTTCGCTTATCTCGTCAACGCTTGAAGGCGTTGAGATTGACGCCGAGCTTGGTCCCCAGCCACAGCGAGCGATCCACGTGGTCGCCCCTGCCGTCGCCGGTCTCGGGATGAACCAGCACGTCCAATCCTTCGCGGTTGAGCATCAGCCAGGGAACGATCTTGGCGAATTCTTCCGGCGCGAACAGCACCTGGTACATCGGCTTCAGATGCGGACCGACCAGCTCGTCGTGCCAGCTGCCGAGCACGGCTTTGAATTGACCGAGTCCCTCGCGCACGCGCGCGGCGACTGCTTTGGTCTCCGGCGTGTAGTAAACGTGCGCGTGATAACCCTTGATATCCGAAGTTGGCCGCGCCATGTCGCACCTCCGCTCAAGTCACACGACCATGCTAGGGTTCCTGCGGCAACGATGCAAGCCGCTGACAAGACCAAAGGCGGTCGGTTAAGGCCCGCCTGGGGGTTTGTCGCAGGGCCGATGCGTGGGACGAGGAGCATCAAGCGTACTCAAGAATTTCTCTCAGAGCCCTCGTGCCGCGTAACACCGGACGTATCGCATCGGCCCGGAGAGAGACCCCCAGGGGCGCCTTACAGGATCGCAACGCTCTTCCGATCACGGATTCAAAGACGGCTGATTTGTGCGCGTCTGAAACAATCGACCGTGTGATCGTTCACCATCCCGACCGCCTGCATGAAGGCGTAGCAGATCGTCGGACCGGCGAACTTGAAGCCGCGGCGCAACAGATCTTTGCTCAGCGCATCGGATTCCGGCGTTCGCGCCGGGATTTCTTTGAGCGCGCGAAATTTATTTTTTTTCGGCGTGCCGCCGACAAAGCCCCAGAGGTACCGGTCAAAGCTGCCGAATTCCTCTCGCACCTGGAGAAAAGCCCGAGCGTTTTGAATCGCCGCGCCGATCTTCAGCCGGTTGCGGATGATTCCCGGATCGGCGAGCAGCTTGCTCACTTTGGCCTGGCCGTAGCCGGCGATTTTTCCCGCGTCGAAGCCGTCGAACGCCCGGCGATAATTATCGCGTTTCTTGAGAACCGTTTCCCAGCTCAAGCCGGCCTGAGCGCCTTCGAGAATCAGGAACTCGAACAGCGCGCGATCGTCGTGCAGCGGCAGGCCCCATTCTCGATCGTGATAGGCGATGGAGAGCTCGGACTTGGCCCACCCGCAGCGGCGCAACTTTTTTCGCGGCTTCACCCGGATCTCCGGCGTAACGGCGGCGCTCGCTTAGATGTCCTGGTGCAGCGGCCGGCTGCAGCCGCAATTCCAACACTCGCCGAACTGGCCCTCGACCTCCGTGCCGCACTTTCGGCAGCGCCAGGGTTTCGACACCGGACGCACCGGCGAGCGGGATTTCTCCACAACCTCCCGCGCCTCGGCATACCGGGCATCGTCGATCACCCACAGCTCGGGCCAGCACTCGATCGGCGGCAGCTCGCCGACGGCGGCGGAGAGGTAGAGATTTTTTATCACGCATTGGATGCCGCCGCTCTCGAGAATATTTTTGAGATGGCTGATCGTGAGCGGATTCTGCGCGGTGTAAAGTTTTTTCACGTTCAGGTCCGGGTCACGGCCGTTTCGCCCACTTGATAATCATCTCTTTGTCGCCGGCCGACAGCTTCGCTTCGGGATGCACGAGGACATAATACCACTGCGGCATCTTGCCCTGCTCCACTTGCTCGACGATCTCTTTAAATTTCCGCGCTCTGCGACTGCCGGTGAATTGGTTCCAAACCGAGAAATTGACTTCCCGGCGGCCTTCCTTCACGTCATTCGCGAGGAGCCAGGAAACCGGCGCGACGTAAGAATACCACGGCCAGCGCGTCTCATTCGAGTGGCAATCGTAACACGATCGCCTGAGAACCGTCTTCAGTTCCGGCGCAGTCGGCACATCGCTCTCCACCGGCGGATTCGTCCGCTCGACGGGAACGAACTGAATCGCAACCAACGCGATCAGCAGAACCATCCCTACCCTGACCATCCACTTCTTCATGTCGTTTAAACATTTTCCTTCCGTACAATTTGTGCCGCGCGCGGCGATGCAAGCGATTTTATGTGATGGAGGGAGCTTCTGACAAGCGCTGCGGCGCGGATTTTCGCGCTTTCCCCGGCCACCGCCGCGCCGCCAGATCGGCGAGAAAAAGAAACAGCCCGAGGCCGGCGAGCGGCTGCCAGGTCTCGCGCGCTGCGGTCGCCTTGCCCGGATCGGGCGTGAAGACGCGCCTGAGCCCCTGCTCCCATTGATCGGGCGGCAGCATCTCGCCGCCGGTCTCTTCGGCGAGGCGGCTGAGCAGCGCCAGGTTCGGCTTCAACTCGCGGTACTCGCGCGGGTAAGGAACTATAAAAGGAACCGTGGCGATCGTCGCCGAAGCTTCGTTGGTTTTCCGCTCGTGCAAGGTGAGCAGGTAGGCGCCGCGCTGCGCGACGGTGAGGCGCGCTTCGTAGCGGCCCGGCGCGGTCTGGCGAAACGGCACCGCGACGGTCGTCTGGCCCGGCGCGGTCAGATTGCCGTTGAGTCTCAGCCGATTGACGAAGCCGCCGTCTTTGGACAAGAGATCGACCACCGCCCTGATTGCGTCTCCCTCCTGATGAAACTCCGCCCGCATGCCGTGCTCGGGAAGCGCGCGCTCGGCGCTGCGCGCGAGCTGCCCGCCCCATTGAGGAAAGTCGCGCCACGCGATCCATTCTCTGCCCCACCGGCCGGTCAAATCAGAAGTGAACGCGACGACCTTGCCGAGACCGTAGCGCCACGAAACCAGCAGTGGATCTTCGCCCGCTTGCATCAGCAATTCCGACTGCGATTTCGGATGGGTCAGCACGTAGCCATGAATCTGAGGCATCGCCTGCTGCGCGAAGCCTTTGAGCGGCCCGGCGGCGGCCGCGATTTTCGGCCGCACCGGCTTTTCGACCAGCAGATCGCGCGAGATGAGCAGCGTCTCCGTCGTAAAAATCTGCGGCACGGTTTGCGGATCGATCGCCGCGTAGCCTCTGCCTTTGCCGTCGCGCGCGATCGCCGACATCAGCCCGAGGTCGGCGTCCTGCCCCACCGCGACGGTCGAGACGGTAATCCCCTGGAGCGCCATCTGCGCGACCAGCGATTGGAAATCGGCTTTGTCGGTGAGGCCGTCGGAGAGCACCAGCAAATGCTTGATCGCCGCCGGCTTGGCCGCGAGCGCGCGCGCCGCCTCGACCATCGCTTTGTACATGTCGGTGCCGCCGTCCGATTGAATCTCGGAAAGCCGCTCCGAGATCCACTCGCCCTTGCCGACCGCGCGAAACGGCAGCAGCCAATCCCAGTTGGCGTCGAACGTGAGAATGCCGACCTGATCGGCGGGATTGAGCAGATCCGCGGCCGCCAGCGCCGCGGCTTTCGCCAGGTCGAGCTTGGTCGAGCCCTCCGGCCCGGCGGCCATGCTGCCCGATTTGTCGAGGACAAAAAGCAGCGCGACGTGCGGCAGCTCGAGGCGCGACGGCGGCCGCATCTCGACCGGTAGAATGCGCTCGAGCGGAGTTCTATAGTAGCCGCCGGCGCCGTAGCTTTGCGGCCCGCCGACGACGATCAGGCCGCCGCCCAAATCTTTCACGTAGGTTTCGAGCGCCTCCATCTTCGTCTGCGTGAGGCGAAAGGCGGGGACGTTATCGAGCACGACGAGATCGAACGAAGAAATTTCCGGCAGCACGAGCGGGCTCGCCTCCGGCGCCGATTCGAACACGGCGTACCCCTGGACCTTCAACACCCGCGCCAGGGCCCGTTGCTTTTCCGCGGCGGAAGTAACGTAGAGGACCCGCGGCGGCCCTTTCACCTCGACGATTCCTTGCAGGCGGTTGTTCTCGGGCAAGGTATCGGCCTCAGACTCGACCCAGAGTTCGTACGTATGGCTCCCCGGCTCGGTGAGATTTTCTTTAAAGCCGACCCAGTTCGTGCCCGGATTGAGCGACAGCGTCTCCTCTTTGCGAATCACGCCGTCGCGCACGAGCTTGACCTTCGCTGGCGCCGCGGCGAGCGTCTCAATCGCGCCTTTCACTTCGAAGCCGGCGCCGCCGTCCACCTGCTGCGGCAGAAGTAATTCGCTGAGATAGATTTCGTTCTTGCCGCGCGCGAGACTCACCGGCATGACCGAGACCGAAACCCCGTGCGAGCGCAAAAACGGCAGCGCGCGGGAGGCCTCGCCGCGGTTCTGGTTGCCGTCGGAGACGAGCAGAATTTTCCCCTGCCGCCCGTCGCCGATCTGCGCCACCGGCGCCTCCAGCGCCGCCTCGATATTGGTTTCGTCCCGGCCGACCTCCGGGGAAAAATCGGCCAGCGGAAAATCCGCGCGCGGGAAAAATTCCCACGACGGCTGGCGCCCGAAAAACAAAAGCCCGGCGCGCGTGTCGCTCCCTTTCAAGCGGCGCGCCTCCTGCAGGATCTCCAGCGCCTTTTCTTTACCCTCCTGGCCGACGCTGCGCGAGGCGTCCACCGCGAGAATCACGTCGAGGGCCTGCGCCGGCTTGAATATTTTTGGATTCCACATCGCGATCAAAACCGCCGCGGCCGCGAGCAGGCGAAACGCGAGCGGGTAGAGCGTCGCGCCGCCGCGAAAAACCAAATACGCTTCGAGCGCGAGCAGTGCGAGCACCGCGGCGAGCAGCGCCGGCCAAACGGAAAATCCCGTTGCGGCTTTCTCGACGCCGCTTTCGGTCCGGGCGGCGCTTTTCGCGGCGGCGGGCGGGACGCGCGAGCCGATCCGCGATTCGGCCTCGCTCAGGAGATTGACGGCGAATTGACCTTCGCCGCTTTTGCTTTTGAAGGTGTAGAAGCCGGCCGCGACCGTGCGCGCGAAAGAAAATGGATTCGACGGCGCGCGCAAAATCTCGCGCGCGCCCGACGGATCTTTCACCTCGACTTGATCATCGGCCGGCGCGAGCTGAATCGGATAGGGCTTGCCGGCTTGAACCTGCGCGGCCGGGAACTCGGCGCCGCGCGGCCGGAACCATTCGAGCGCGTTGCTGAAGAGAACCGGGAAGGCGACGCGCCAGGGAAGATCCGAGGCGAGCAGGTCGAAGCCGATGACCAGCGCCTTGAGCCGCCCGCGCTCCAAGGTAAAGATCAACGGGCCCTCTTTGGACCGCGCCAAGACCGCCGCGCCGCTCGGCGGCACGAGGTCGAGCGCCTCTTTGACATAAAGGTTGTCGAAGCTGAGTCCCTGACCGAGCGGGTGGCGCGCCGCCGAAGCGAGAAGCTCGGGCCGGGAAATCTTGCCGCGCGCTTCGAGCGGCTTGGCCACCGTGTTGATCAGAATAAAGTTCCCTTCGCTGAGCGCAG
This sequence comes from Binatia bacterium, assembly GCA_036506735.1. GTDB lineage: Bacteria > Desulfobacterota > Binatia > UBA9968 > UBA9968 > JAJPJQ01. The sequence goes on from DASXRG010000376.1 coordinate 20,744, forward strand.
GCGGGGAGATTCCATCGAGAACGACGACGTCGTAGAGATGGAGCTGCGATGAAAGGGGCTGGCCTGAGCCAGGGCCCTGTTCCGGCAGGCGCTCCACGCGCGTCACGCGGAGGTAGGGCAGCGAACGAAACAGGCGGTCCAAATAGGGATTCTCCTTGCCCACGTGAAGAACGCGCAGCGGCGCAGAGCCGGTCAACGCGAGATACGCGCGGTTGTCCGTCGGAAAGTCGTCTGCGACGCTCAAGCCGGCCTCGAGCCGTTCCGGCAACGGTCCTTCATAGGGATAAATGAGGACGCGGCTCTCCTCCGCGCTAATGTCCAGCGTCTCCTCAGCCCAGATTTTTCCTGAAGCGGCCAAGGTCAACGGCGCGCGGATAGAATGAGAAGTAAAGTTTTTTACTGCGATCAGCGCCTGATAGCGGTCCGTCGTGTCCGGCACGCGGCGCAGCTCGAAGCCGACGATGCCGACATTCTCGCCGCCCGCGCCGACTCTCACGAGCTTCAAATGCGGCGAATCCCACGGCAGCTCTTCCGCGCCGTCGAAGGCGCCGTCGCTCACGACCACGACGCGATCGCGGCCGGCGCGCTTGAGAAACGAATGGGCGAACAGCACCGCCTCTTTGACGTCGACCGGCGCGTCGGTCGCCTGGACGGCGCGCGCCAGGTCCCTGAGCTTGCTTTTCTCGGAGGTCCAGGCGGAAAGAATCTCCGGCCGCGGCCCGGCGCCGACGACCATCATCTTCTGCGCCGACGGCAGCGCTTCGATCAGCCTGCGGAATTCCGCGCGCGCGTCATCGAAGCGGCTCCCGCTCCTGCCCTTGGCCTTCATGCTCGCGCTCAAATCGAGCACGACGACGGTGTCGCCCGCCGGCGCGCCGAGCCAGGTCAAATAAGGATCGGCCAAGGCGGCGATCAAAAACGCCGCGGCGAGGAGCTGCAGGATGAGCAGAAGATTTTTTTTGAGCAAGCGGCCGAGCCACTGCCCCATCTGCCGCTCTTTTAACACCCGCTCCCACAGGAACAAGGTCGTCGTCCTCAACTGAATTCCCTTGGGGCGCAGGCTGTGAAGAATGAGAATCGCGGGAATGGCGCCTAACAGAAGGAG
>DASXRG010000377.1:0-40111 GCA_036506735.1 Binatia bacterium
GAGTAACGTCTCCGGGAGGAACACCCCCTGCTGCGCGTCTTTCACCCGCTCCGCCACAGAAACTACGCGGTTTTCTTGACGTGTGATTTTGTTTCTTCGATCGGCCAATTCATTCAGGAGGTCGCGCTCTACTGGATCGCCTATGAAATCACCGACTCGGCGCTGGCGCTCGGCATTCTGGGCGTGTGCGAGGCCGGGCCCCGTTTGATCTTGAGCGCGATCGGCGGCGCGCTGGTCGATCGCTACAACCGTTTGCGGGTGGTGATCCTCATTCAATATTTAACCGCGATTCCGATCTTCGTCTTCGTCGCTTTGTATTATTCCGGCGTTTTGGCTTTCTGGCATATCCTGGTCTTTCAGCTCGTCTCTTCGATAGTTCGAAGCATCAACCCCTCGGCTTCGCAAACGCTTATCCGCGAGCTGGTGCCGGACGGCGCGTTGATGAGCGCGGTCGCGCTGTTCTCGATCGAGTTCAATTTCGCGCGCATCGTCGGCCCTTCGCTCGGCGGACTGCTTTTGATCTGGATCAGCGTCGGCGGTTGCTTCATCATCTACGGCATCACGCTCATTCTCGCCGGCCTGGGGCTTCTTTGGGTCCATCTTCCACCTGAGGAAATCGGCAAGAGGCCGGAAGGCCTGCTGCGGGAAGTTCAGGAGGGCTTCCGGTACATCTGGTCGGCGCCGGTGATTTTGAGCAGCATCGCGGCGGCCTACATCCTCAGCATTTTTGTCGGAACGTATCAGCGTTTCCTCCCGGTGTTCGCAAAAGAAATACTCAACGTCGGACCCGACGGGCTGGGAATTTTGATGGCCGCGCCGGGATTAGGCGCCGTTGCCTCGCTGTTTTTCTTGGGCAGCGCCGGGGAGCGCTGGCGCAAAGAGACGATGCTTTGGGTGACGACCGCGCTCACGCCGATTTTCCTCATCCTTTTTTGTCTGTCGCGCACTTTTTGGCTGTCCGTGGCTTTCCTCGTACTCGTCGGCGGCGGGCAAATCGCGTTCCGCACGGTGAGCCGCGTGATTATTCAAATGGAGGTTCCGCTTGCGCTGTTGGGCAGGGTGATGAGCGTGTTTGTTATGGACCAGGGAATGCGATCGGTGGGCTCACTGGTGATGGGAATCTTCGCCAGCTTGTTCGGCGCCGATTTCGGCTTGGCGTCCACTGCCGCGCTATCGTTGTTCCTCACCTCGACACTTTTTTATTACCTTCTGCGGCCAAAACCGAACAAGGTTGTCTGATTTAGTATCCATTTTGTTCAACCGGGGCGCAGCCACTTTTGTCAGCTTTTGAGCCTCGTGCGTAATCCGAAGTATCCGTTGTTCCGCTGGGAGCGTCATTTTAGTCGGTGGCATACGAATTGCTGATTTTAACGGCTGAATCTCCGCAAAATATGGAGGTGCCCATGGGTACGTTGCTCAACCTCGGGACAGTCAGCTTTACGATTCCCGCCTGGCAAATGGCCCTTTACGTCACGATCTTCAGTCTCTGCATGCTGTGGGGCAAGATGAAATGTTGCCTGCTTACGACCTACGCGTTCGCTTTCTATTTGGGGTATTATCTGTTTGCGCCCGACTTTTTTACCGCAGCGCACGGCGACTCTACGGCGCAGAGCGCGTACATTGCATTCGGGCTCGTTCTCGCGGCCTTTAGCCTCATCGCCATATTCTACGAAGAACAATAGCAGCGGGCCAATAAACTTCGCCACACTTCGTTTCATCGCAACTCGCGCTCCCTGCGGCGTACATCCGCGATTTCGCCAGCCCGCTAACGGAGCTTGCGGTTTTTTCTCAAACCGAATATTTGCAAGAGAGTACTGCGCGCGTCGGATGCAGCGCGATCGACCCAAAGGAGAGCAGCCATGGAAGACGCGAAAACGAGAGCGCTCAAAAAGTCGCCGTTTTTAGAATGGTGCGACAGCGAGGGCATACCGGTGGCCACCGGATACGGCGTGGAAGATTTGCGCACCTTGCGTCTGACTCGCTGGGAGCGTCTCGGCGGGCCGGCGGCGTACTGCCACCTCGAAGGGTCGCAGGGATTTGTCGGCGCGATGGTCGTGGAGATCCCTCCCGGGAAAAGCTTGCAACCGATCCGTCATCTCTACGAAGAGCAAATCCTGATTTTGGAAGGCCGCGGCGCGACTCAGTTCTGGAGCGCCGGGAGCCCACAAGCGGTGACGCTCGAATGGCAGGCCGGGAGTCTCTTCTCGCCGCCGCTCAACGCCAGGCACCAGCACTTCAACGGCTCGTCGTCGGAACCGGTGCGGTTTGTGGCGGTGAACAACGCGCCGGTGATTTTTAACATCTACAAGTCGGCGGAGTTCATCTTCAACGCGCCGTTCGATTTCACCAACCGTTTCAGCGGCCAGCGCGATTTTTTCAACAGTGAGTTCAAACCGAGCGACCTGGAAGACAAAGCGGTGAACTTCATTCCGGACGTTTATGCGGTGCCGTTGAACGACCATCCCGAGCGCGGCGTCGGCTTCAGCCGCCTCGGCATCCACCTTTCCGGGAATTCGATGGTCGGCCACATCATGGCGATCAAGTCCGGCACCTATAAAAAAGCCCACCGCCATCACGCGGGGGCCCAGGTCATCGTGCTCGGCGGCAAAGGATACAGTCTCATGTGGCCGCCGGGCGGTAAATTCGTTCGCGTCGATTGGAAAAAAGGCAGCTTGCTCGTCCCGCCCGAGGGCTGGTATCACCACCATTTCATCACCAGCCGCGAAGCGGCGCGCCACCTCGCACTCCGCCGCGGCCTGCGCGGCATCGGCACGAACTGGCTGCCTTCGGTCAGCGAACACGACGGCGGCCATATGCTCGAGCACGCGGACGAGCCGCCGGAAATCCGCGCGATGTACGAGGCCGAGCTGGTCAAAGAGGGAGTTCCCTTCCGGATGCCGCCGATCGCCCGCTCGAAATAAACCCCGGCCGGCGCCGGCGGCGACCCGATTGGCGGCGATTTCTCCCACCGTGCTTACGAGATCAGGTGTGATATTATTCTGACTGATCGGTCTAGCGAAAAAATAGGAGAACACGATGAAGGTCGAGGAGATCGCGCGGTTACTTGGCGGTAGCGTGCAAGGAGACGGGTCAAGGGAAATTACCGGAATAGCGGCTCTTGAAACGGCGGGCGCCGCCGACTTGACTTTTGCCGACGGAGAGCGCGCGTTTAAGCGCGCCGCCCAGTCGTCTGCCGGCTGCATATTGGTGTCGGTGGGAAGCGCGCTTCCCGGTCAAACAACGATCGCAGTAAAAAATCCCAAGCTCGCTTTGATTCAAGCAGCCGAAGCGCTGCTGCTGCAAAAACGGACCGAGCCGGGGATTCATCCGACGGCGGTCGTTTCTCCGAGCGCGCGACTGGCGGCCGGCGTGTCCGTCGGCGCGCACTCAGTGATCGGCGACGACGCGACGGTCGGTGAGGGGACGTCGCTCGGTGCCGGCGTAGTTCTCGGCTGCGGCGTGCAAATCGGCTTGCGTTCCGTGCTGCATCCGAAAGTCTCCGTCTATCCGGACGCGCGCATCGGCAATCGAGTCGTGATTCACAGCGGCGCGATCATTGGGTCGGACGGCTTCGGCTACGTCTTCGCCGACGGCCGGCATCATAAATTTCCCCAGCTCGGTCAGGTCATCATCGAGGACGATGTCGAAATCGGCAGCAACACCACGATCGATCGGGGCTCGCTGGGAAATACCATCATCGGCCAGGGAACGAAGATCGACAATCTCGTCCAGATCGCCCACAACGTGCGCATCGGCCGGCACTGCGTGATCGCGGCGCAAACCGGAATTTCCGGCAGTGTCGAGGTCGGCGAGTACGTCGTCATGGGCGGACAAGTCGGCGTCGGCGATAAAGTTCGCATCGAAGATCAAGCGGTCATCGGCGCCCAGGCCGGCATTCCCAGCGGCAAAATCGTGCGCCGCGGCAGCGCGATGTGGGGAACGCCGGCGCGGCCGATGGCGGAGTTCAAAAAAACCTACGCCGAGCTGACAAACTTGCCGAATCTCGCCAAAAAAGTAAAAGAGCTGTCACGCTTGACTCGTTCGGAGCGGGAAACCCGCTGATGATCGCTTCCTGTCCGTGGTGAATGATTTTTCCGTCAGCGTATCCAAAAGGATATACTTCTATCGAAAAAGATATCGAGGGTTCTTGCCGTCGAGTCGGTTTTTTCAATGCGTGGAGAAAAATTGGCCGCAAATGAAAGAGCTTGTTAAATTCGTAGTGATTTTTCGCAGCTGGCATAACAGTTGCTCGAAACGAATCTTCGGCGTCTTTATACGCGGCATAAGAAAAAATGGTTGACAAGCGCTAAATCCGATGTCAATCATACAGTTTGGGTCACTGCAAAAATCGCAACGATTCACTCTTTCGGGTCATCACGACATCTAGGGTGCTTACATGCAGAACGACAGAGCTCATCTCGAAGCATTGGTGGGCGAGAGTGAGTGCTTCCGTACAGCGGTCCAGAAAATAGCGGTCTTCGCCAACTCCGACGCGACAGTTTTGATTTCCGGCGAGACCGGAACCGGGAAAGAACTTTTCGCGCGCGCCATTCACTACCAGGGTCCGCGCAAGGACAAACCGTTTATCCCGGTCAACTGCGGCGCCCTGCCGGACCATCTGTTGGAAAACGAGCTTTTCGGTCATGAAAGGGGGGCGTTTACCGACGCGTCCTCCGCGGAAAAAGGGCTGATTGCCGAAGCCGAAGGAGGAACCCTTCTGCTCGACGAGATCGACACCTTGAGCCCGGCCGCTCAAGTCAAGCTGCTGCGCTTTCTCCAAAGCGGCGAGTACCGGCCTTTGGGTTGCGCGCGCAGCATGCTCGCCCAGGTTCGTGTCATCGCCGCCACGAACGCCGACCTGAGGCAACGCATGGAGTTGAAGGTCCTCCGCCAGGATCTCTATTATCGTCTGAACACTCTTGCTCTTTATATACCGCCGCTGCGCGAACGCGTCGGCGACGTTCCCCGTCTCACTGCATACTTTCTGACCCGTTATGCCACCCAGTACGGTAGAAACGTTCCGCAGCTCCCTGGGGAAGTCCTCGGCAAGTTGATGACTCATTCCTGGCCCGGAAACGTCCGGGAGCTCGAATGCGCCGTGCAAAGAGCCGTGACCTTGAATACCTCCCAAACGCTTCGGCACGAGGACTTCGATCTCCCGGTTTCGGCCGCTGCCGCGCTTTCGGAGCCGGCCCCGCTGCGTGAGGCCAAGACCCGCGCGGTCGCGGAATTCGAACGCAGCTATCTGACGAATATTCTCGTCACCTGTCACGGCAATATTACCCAGGCGGCAAAAGCCGCCGGTAAAGAACGCAGAACCTTTCAGCGGTTGGTGCGAAAGTACGGCCTCGAGCGCCAATCCTTCCAGATTTAGTCTTTACCATTCGGTTATTTTTTTCCGGGGATTTTGATCGGTTCGCCGCCGCGGCAGCCGCGCCGCATCCCTGCCGCACATTTGCCGCACCGTTAATCTGGTTGAATTTTAGTATCCTGGCGCCGAACCCGCCGTGAAAGCATGCGGCGACAGCGCCGCACCGACAAACGCGCCGCGCCCAACGATCCCCCACAAACCAAGCCGATTTTCACCACCGTCGCGGTGGCATTTTGTTTGCTCTCCCTCCGGCGTGACATGAAGGAAGGTTAGTCTTGCACGACCAACCGTCAGCCTGCGCGGAGCGGAAGCTGTTGCGCGAAATCCTGCGCTACTTAGTCGACCATCCCGATGCGAAAGATACGCGCGAGGGCATTCATAACTGGTGGCTGCCGGGCGGCCATGTCGAATGGGAAAACGAAGAGGTCCAAGCGGCGCTCGATTTGTTGATCGCCAAGGGATGGCTCACCAAACGGGAGACCAGTCCGGCGCAGACCATTTACGGCCTGCACAAAGAGCGAGTGGAAGAGATCACGAGATTTTTAAACAGCTTTTCAAGTTAGGGTCATAGGCCAATGGACCATCGCGTTGAAAATTTAAACCGATAAGGAGGGCTCTCCATGCCAGCGGCACTTACTTCCCCCGGTGTTTACATCGAGGAAATTTCCAGCGGCGTGCGCACGATCACGGGAGTGGCGACTTCGATCGCAGCCTTTCTCGGCAAGGCGGTACGCGGACCGACGAATGATCCCATCGTCCTTACGAGCTTCGGCGATTTCGAGCGCATCTTCGGCGGGCTCCATCGAGACTTCACGATCGGCTACGCGGTGCGCGATTTCTTCATGAACGGCGGCAGCCAAGCCATCGTTGTCCGCCTGTACAAGTTGCCGGCCGGCAAGAAGTCAAAGGCGATTATTGACATCGCGAACTTGAAATTGGAGGCGGCGTCCGAAGGCGCGTGGGGCATGCAGGTACGCGTGCGGGTGGACAAGAGGGCCGCCACGGATCCGAATCTAAAAGCCGTCGCCGACCGACTCGGCGTCGCGCCCGCCGACCTGTTCGACTTGACCGTGCGCGACGGCGCTACCCGCGTCGTCGAGACCTTCCTCAACCTGACAACGAAAGAGAGCGCGCGCCGCGCCGATCGCGTCCTCAAGGCCGAATCGAGTCTCGTTCGTGTGAGCGGCAGCCTCGGCGCCGCGGCGCCGAATAAACATGCGGGAGCCCTCGCTGACGACGACGTCTGGACGGACGATACCAAGTCCAAACCCGCGAGCGGCGCAGCGGATGAGGCTGTGGACAGCGCCAAGCTTGATGCGACGGCTTACAAGGGGAGCGTCGCCGACAAGTCGGGTTTGCAAGCACTCGAAAAAGCCGACCTGTTCAATCTCCTGTGTATTCTCCCCGACGCGCGTGATGACGAAGTACCCGACGATGTGTATCGGGACGCGCTCAGCTACTGCGTCAAGCGCCGCGCCATGCTCATCGTGGATCCAAAACACGACTGGAAATCGGTCAGCGCCGCGCAGACCGGCGTCGCCGGCATGAACCTTGTCGGCGACGCGGCGCGCAACGGCGTCGTCTATTTCCCGCGTATCCAGCAGACCGATCCGATGCTCGACGGTCAGCTCGATACGTTCGTGCCTTGCGGCATGATCGCCGGCGTGATGGCGCGCACGGACGCGCAGCGCGGCGTGTGGAAGGCGCCCGCCGGCATCGACGCCGCGCTCAACGGCGTGGCGGCGTTGCAGGTCGAGATAACCGACGGGGAAAACGGCCAGCTCAACCCCCTCGGCATCAATTGCTTGCGAACTTTCCCCGTGTTTGGCCCCGTGCTGTGGGGCGCGCGCACCTTGCGCGGCGCGGACGCCGCCGCCGACGAATATAAATATCTGCCGGTGCGCCGCGTGGCTCTCTTCATCGAAGAAAGCCTCTTCCGCGGCACCAAATGGGTGGTGTTCGAGCCCAACGACGAGCCGCTGTGGGCGCAGATTCGCCTCAACATCGGCGCCTTCATGCACACGCTTTTCCGCCAGGGCGCTTTTCAGGGCAAGACTCCGCGCGACGCGTACTTTGTCAAGTGCGACAGCGAGACCACCACTCAAACCGACATCAACCTGGGCATCGTCAATATCGTGGTCGGCTTCGCGCCGCTCAAGCCGGTCGAGTTCGTCGTCATTAAAATCCAGCAGATGGCGGGACAGATTCAAACCTAAGGAGGAGCCATGGCCCAATTCACCGTCAACGCGCAACGTTTCGATCCCTATAAAAATTTCAAATTTCGCGTCAAATGGGACGGCCGCTACGTCGCCGGCGTCAGCAAGGTCAGCGCCCTCAAGCGGACGACCGAAGTCGTCGAGCACCGCAACGGCGGCGACCCGAGCACGAGCCACAAATCTCCCGGCCGGACCAAATACGAGCCGGTCACGCTCGAACGCGGCGTGACGCACGACAAGGACTTCGAGCAGTGGGCCGCCAAGGTGTGGAACTTCGGCGCGGGCCTCGGCGCGGAGGTCTCGCTCAAAGATTTTCGCAAGGACATCATTATCGAGATGTACAACGAGGCCGGGCAGTTGGTCATCGCCTACAAGGTCTACCGCTGTTGGGTCTCCGAGTACCAAGCGCAGCCGGACCTTGACGCCAACGCCAACGCGATCGCCATCCAGCACATCAAGCTGGAGAACGAGGGCTGGGCCAGGGACAACGAGGTGCCGGAGCCGACCGAGCCGAGCATTAACGTCGCCGGGTAGATCGATGCACGTGCTCTCTTCCGCGCGGCTGATTCAAGCATGGGAACAGGCGCTGGGGCAACATCCCGTCGATAGAGCGCTCACGCTGCTTGCCGCCGCCGATCCGCAAAGCGCGCGCGAGGAACTCGCGGCGCTGACGATCGGCGAGCGCGACGCGCGCCTGCTGGCGATGCGCGAGAGTCTTTTCGGATCGGCGCTCGAGAGCTACGCCGAATGCCCGCAATGCGGCGCGCAGTTGGAATTCGCCCTCGATGCGGGCGATTTGCGTCTTCCCGCCGGCATGAACCCTTCTTCAGCTTCTGGGGAGCTCGTCGCCGGAGACATCCGGCTGAAATTCCGTCCGCCCGACAGCAACGACCTCGCCGCCGTGATGAAATGCGCCGACGTGGCTACGGCGCGGCGACTCTTGTCGGAGCGTTGCGTGATGGAAGCGGAGCGATCGGGGGTGAAGGTGCCGCCCGCCGGTCTTCCGGAGTTCGTGGTGGCTAAACTCGCGACCTCCCTGGCGGCCGCCGATACGCGCGCCGACAACGTCGTGGCGCTCTCGTGCGCGACCTGCGGCCATCGATGGGAACTGATCGTCGATATCGCCGCGTTTTTGTGGGCCGAGATCCATGCGCTGGCAAAGCGCCTGCTGCGGGAAGTGCACGCGCTCGCGTGGGCGTATGGCTGGCGCGAGGACGACATATTGGCCATGAGCGCCGCCCGGCGGCGGTTTTATCTGGAGCTGGTGGGGTGATGGGGGATTTTCTTACCCGTCTGGTCGAACGAACCCTCGGAGTGGCTCCACTCGCGCGACCCGATCTCGCTCCGGTCTTTGCGCCGGTAGCCCGCGCTGAGCCGGCGAGCGAATCATTTGACGCGACCGCTCCGGCGCCGAATTCGATCACGGAGAAATCGTCGCGAGGTTCCGCGCCTTTCAGAGTTGCCGACGCCATACGAGATGAGACACGTCTCACAAGCGATCACGTTCGCGTGGAGCCGGGCGAGCGGACATCAATTGCAATGCAAACGCGCGGCGCGAACGTACAGACCGCGACCGACAGCGACGTCGCGCTGCAACCGGAAGCATCGCCGCGCCGTCAATCGTCAGCGCAAGATATCGAAGGCGCACAAGCCCCGGCGGGAATGAATCACGGGTGCGAGAGCTTGGTCCGCGAATTTTTCCATCATCCTTCCCGGACAACCCACCTGTCGGCTCTCGATCCGGACGGCGCGACCGCTCCCGCCGCGGTCAACATCACCATCGGCAGGATCGAAGTGCGCGCGCTCAGCCAACCGCAGGCGCCGCGTCCGGCCGAACCGCGCGCCAATCCACTGCGTTCCCTCGATGGATACCTGCGCGAGCGCAACGGGGGCAGAGGATGAGCAACTATTTGGCCATCGCCACCGTCACCGGCGCCTTGCAGCGTGTTTTGGTGCATGCGGCCGCGGTCGTGCCGGGCGCAAGCGTGAGTCCCAAGCGGCCGGATGGCGCGGCCGGAGCGCCGGGCGCGGGGATCAATATTTTTCTCTACCAGGTGACGCCCAACGCGGCTTACCGCAATGCGGACTTGCCCACGCGCCGCTCGGACGGACAGCTGGCGCAGCGGCCCCAGGCGGCGCTCGTCCTGCACTACCTGCTCAGCTTTTTCGGCGACGACGACAAGTTGGAGCCGCAGCGGCTGCTCGGCGCGGCGATCCGCCAGTTGCACGCTGAGCCGCTGCTGGCCGGCCCGGACATCGTTCAGACCGTTTCCAATCCGCCGCTGGACGCTTTGCTGGCGACTTCCAACCTGGCCGACCAGGTGGATCGCGTGCGCTTCACGCCGCTCAATCTGTCACTCGAAGAGTTGTCCAAGGTGTGGTCGATTTTTTTTCAGACGCCGTATCTTTTGTCGGTCGCCTACCAGGCGAGCGCCGTGCTGATCGAGACCGACGATGCGCCGCGCCAAGCGCTGCCGGTGCAAGCGCGCAATATCTACGTCCTGCCGTTCCGGCAGCCGGCGATCGAAAAAGTCGTCTCGCAAGCTGGAGAAGACGCGCCGATTTTTTCCGGCGGCACGCTGCTCGTCAAAGGCACGCAACTGCGCGGCGACACGACCCTGGTACTACTGGGCGGCATCGAGAGAGCGCCGCTTTCGGTCAGCGATACGGAAATCACTCTGGGCGTGCCGCCGGATCTTCGGCCCGGCATGCACGCGCTGCAAGTTACCCACAAAATAACCATGGGCGCCGGCGCCGGCGCGCCGCATCGTGGCTTCGAGTCCAACGTCGCGGCGTTTGTGCTCCGGCCGCGGATCACTCTGCCTATCGTCAATACTACACAGCCCGATCCTCACGGCGGTCCGCCTTTGCCCGCGTTGCGAGTAGCCGTCGACTTGACGGTCGGCAAGGAGCAGCGAGTCGTGTTGCTGCTCAATAGCACATCGGGCGCCAATCCGGCCGCTCGCAGCTTCCTGTCGTCGACGCGGCCAGCCGACCTGGCATCGGTGACCGTTGCGATCCCCGATGTTCCACCCGGGCAGTATTTTGTCCAAGTGCAAGTCGATGGTGCCGAGAGTCCGTTGGATTTAGACCCCGGCAGCCCGAACTTCGGACCGACGGTGACTTTACCATGAGCGCTCAACCGGCGTGCTGGCACGAGGCGAACCAGATCTACTTGATGCAGGCGCTGGCATCGGTGCGGGTGGCGTTGGAACGCCGGGCGGAGAACTGCAACGCCGGAGCCGCTCCCGACCCGGGAGACGCGACCGGCGAGCGTGATTTTTTTCTCGCCGGCGAGCCGCCCGCATTGGAGAAGTTGTGCGCCGCGTTCGGGCTCTCCAGCTTCGAGCGGGAGATTTTACTCCTATGCGCCGGCGTGGAGTTGGATTCGAGCTTCGCCGGGCTGGTGGCCGCCGCGCAAAAGGATCCGCGGCGCGGCTTTGCTACTTTCGGTCTCGCGCTGGGTGCGTTTCCCGACGCGCATTGGAGCGCGCTTTCGCCGGCGCGTCCGTTGCGTCGCTGGCGCTTGATCGAAGTCGGCGCCGGCGAAACTCTGACCGGCAGCTCGCTTCGCCTCGACGAGCAAGTGCTGCATTATCTGGCGGGCGTGTCGCACATGGATGACCGCCTTCGCGCTCTGCTGGAATACGTCGCGCCGCCCGGCGAATTGCCCGACTCGCAGCGCGCGCAAGCGGGCGCGATCGCCGCCGCGTGGTCGTCGAATCGGGGCGCGGCGTTTCCCGCGATCGAGCTTTGTGGCGATGGGCTTCAAGGCAAACGCGCGGTGGCCGCGGCCGCTTGCGCCCTGGTCCAGGCGGAGTTGTATGCCCTCCCGGCGCATGAAGTGCCGCACCATCCGGCGGAGCTAGACGCGTTCCTGCGCTTGTGGCAGCGCGAGGCGGTGCTGAACGAAAGCGGACTGCTGATCGATTGCGACGAAGCCGACGTGAACGACCCGGCGCGCGCGGGCGCGATCGCGCGGCTCACGGAAGAGACCCAAGGCTTTTTGATCGTCAACACTCGCGCGCCGCGCCGCGCGTTGCGGCGGCCCGTACTGAGCTTCGAAATCGCCAAGCCGACCGCGGCGGAGCAGCGCGCGCTGTGGCGGGATTTCCTCGGCGCAGCGGCGGCGCGCTTGAACGGCAGCTTCGACGTTCTCGGAAACCAGTTCGACTTCGACGCGGGCGCGATTCGCAGCGCTTGCGCCGAAGCGCTGCAGCCGGTGAACCACGAGCGCGCGCTGGACGCGGCGCTGTGGGAAGCGTGCCGCGCGCAGGCGCGGCCGCGGCTCGACGATCTGGCGCAGCGGATCGCGCCGGCCGCGACGTGGGAAGACCTGGTCCTCCCCGAAGCGCAAAGGCAAGTGCTGCGCGAAATCGAAATTCACGTGCGCCAGCGGGCCAAAGTTTACCAGACTTGGGGCTTTGCGGCGCGCGGTGCGCGCGGGCTCGGCATCAGCGCGCTGTTTTCCGGACCGAGCGGCACGGGCAAGACGATGGCGGGCGAAGTCCTCGCCCATCAACTGCAACTCGATCTGTACCGCATCGACTTGAGCCAGGTCGTCAGCAAGTACATCGGCGAAACCGAAAAGAACCTGCGGCGGGTGTTCGACGCCGCCGAAGCCGGCTGCGCGATTCTTCTCTTCGACGAAGCCGACGCGCTGTTCGGCAAGCGCAGCGAGGTCAAAGACAGCCACGACCGTTACGCCAACGTCGAGATCAGCTACTTGCTGCAAAGAATGGAAGCCTATCGCGGGCTGGCGATCTTGACCACCAACATGAAGAGCGCGTTGGATCCGGCTTTTCAGCGCCGCATCCGCTTCGTCGTGCAGTTTCCGTTTCCCGACGCGGGACAGCGGGCCGAGATCTGGCGGCGTGTTTTCCCGGCCGAGACGCCCGTGGAGTCGCTGGACTACGCCCGGCTGGCGCGGCTGCAAGTGGCGGGCGGCAATATCCGCAACATCGCCATGAACGCGGCGTTTCTCGCCGCGGAAGCGGAGCGGCCAGTCGGCATGGCTCATTTGCTGCAAGCCGCGCGCAGCGAATACGCCAAGCTCGAGCGCCCGCTCACCGAAGTCGAGATCGGAGCCGCCAGGTGAGCCATCGCGAGCGCCTGAGACGGAGGTCGAAAGAAGGCCGCGAGAATTCAGCCCGGTCGTCGCGCGCGCCGTTCTTGGAATCTCGGCCGTCGATCGAAATCCGGATCGAAGAGCTGGCGCTCAATGGATTCCAGCCGGCCGACCGCTACCGCATCGGCGCCGCGCTCGAAAATGAATTGACGCGCATGTTGACCGAGCAAGGCATGCCGCAGGCGATCGCCGACTCGATCGAGCTTACGCGGCTGGACGCCGGAGAGTTTCTGACGACGCCGGGCGAGCCGCCATCAATGGTGGGAAACCAAGTGGCGCGCGCGGTGTATCGGGGACTCGAGCAGATCGACGCGAGTCGCCGGTTCCCTGGTGCAAAAGGGGATCAATCGTGAGCCCGGACCCAAAAAACGAAAAAACATCCGGCGGCGCGCCGACGCCTTCGGCGGCGCGGCTGCCGCGCGGCATGTTGCAGCGCAAGTGCGCCTGCGGCGGTTCGGCGGGCTTGAGCGGCGAGTGCGCCGAATGTCAAAAAAATCATCTGCAACTCAAGGCGGCCGATGCAGACGAGCAGACTGAAGTGCCGCCGATCGTTCATGAAGTGCTCCGCTCGCCCGGCGCGCCGCTCGACGCGGAAACGCGCGCCGCTTTCGAGCCGCGCTTCCGCCACGACTTCAGCCGGGTGCGCGTGCATGCGGCCCCGTCGTCCGATCTGGCCGTCGCGCCTGCGGGCTCCGCATCCGAACAAGAGGCGGACCGGGTAGCCGATCACGTTCTTCGACAGCAGAGCCACGACGGGCGTGCCGGCGAGGAAACGGGGCCGGTGGATTTCAGCCAGGTGCGCATCCATTCGGATTCTCAGGCGGCCGAGTCGGCGCGCGCTGTGAACGCGCTGGCTTATACCGTTGGTTCTCACATCGTGTTCGCGTCCGAGCACTACAACCCCGGGACGATGTCCGGCCGGCGCTTGCTCGCGCACGAGCTGACCCACGTCGCCCAGCAGAGTTCCGGAATCCAGAGCGTCCCGGCGGTGCAGAGAAAAAAGCCGGAAGTCAGCATCTTGGTCGAAGGCGAATGCAAAGCGCCGAAGTCTATTGCCATGGCAGCCGTATGGGGCGCGCGGATGGTGCGGGCGGCTCTGGATTGGTTCCTCTCTTCCGTTCCCGAAGACGAGCTCATTCTCAACAGCCACCTGCGGGCCAATTTTGGTTCCGATTCCGCAGAGACGCGTAAGGCGGTCCATAGCCGGTTGGTGCAAGTGTCGGCTTACCTGGAACGTGCGCAGAGGGGTGGACTGACTTTTTCTTGCCCGGGCGCCAAGGACGCGGCGTGCAAGGAACATGTCGCCGAAGCGCAAAAAGGATCGAATCGGATAGTTCTCTGCCCCAACTGGTTTGATGAGTTTGCCTCCTTCGGTATCAATTACGGGGGTTATTCTCTCATTCATGAATGCTGCCATTTAGCCGGGGCGGTGGAAAAGAAAGAGGTTTATCAAAGTAAAATTTATGGCGGCCTCGATATGACGCAATGCCTTCAACATACCCCCGTCGGCAGCGATCCCCTTAACAACGCCGACAACTATGCCTGGTTCGTGAATTGTTTGGCTTTGCCCGCGGGAGCTGAGGTCTTTCCGGGCCTTACCATCAAAGCCAAAGGCAAAGGACAAGGGAAGAAGTAACATTTTGGCAAGAAAGAAAATGGGAGTCAGTCAAATCGTTCTCCAAAAAAGGCGCGCGGGATTACAAGAGACGTGCGAGTCGTCAAGATGAACAACCGGGCAAACCTACAGCTAACGAGAACGGTATCGCCTGCGCTCAAGCCGACTTCGGGCCTCGTTTTGCAGCGCAAGTGTGCGTGCGGCAACTCGCCGGGACTCTCCGGCGAATGCGATGAGTGCCAAAGCACTCGCTTGCAGCGCAAAGCCGGCAGCTCGACCGAGCCGCGCGAGATTCCGCCGATCGTGCATGAAGTCCTGCGCTCGCCCGGGCAGCCGTTGGATGCCGAAACGCGCGCGTTCTTGGAGCCGCGACTGGGACAGGTCCTGGGCGAATCCCGCGCCACACCCCACTCTTTGAACTATCAAAAATTAGCTCTCAGCCAGCCTGGAGATTTTCACGAACTGGAAGCGGATGAGATTGCAGAAAGGGTACTCAGTTCACCTGAGTCCGTGATGCCGCATGGGTTGGCGCGAGATCAGGCTCCGAGATATGACCTGAGCCGGATACGGATCCACGCCGATCAGCGCGCGGCGGAATCGGCGCAGACGGTCAACGCGCTCGCTTTCACGGTGGGGCACAACGTTGTTTTTGGCGCGGGTTCTTATTTGCCGCGTTCGTCTTTCGGCCGGCGTTTGTTGGCCCATGAATTAGCGCATACCGCGCAGCAAGGTCTCGGCCTGGCGCGTCAACAGAAATCGGCGGCTGCGCCTTGTCTCTCTTCTGACGTCTGCAAAGACGTCAAGCCCCCATCCAAACTGCTCAAGGAAGGAAAAGAGGAAGGCAAAGATCGGCGCGAGCAACGGGAAAAGCTCTGCACCAAAAAGCCGCCGGATCCTGGATGCACCGCGGACGGGCACGCCGGCCGTGCCGTCCAGTTGGAAAAACTCCTGCGTAGCTACGATCCGGCTCGTCTCACGACCAACGAGGGTATTTTCGTCGACAAGGATCTGGAGAGCGGTTTCGGAGCGATGACCCTGAGCTGCGCGGACTTCACGCCGCCTCTTGCCAGTAAAGGCCATTGCATAACTGTTCCCTTCGATCTGGAACAGCAAGCGGCACTTTTCAACAGCACTACCGGGCCGGGTCAAAAAATCGACGGGAAGGAGCGCGGCCTGTGGCGCGAGCAGACCCTGGAGATGCTGGTTCATGAGGCCGAGCACACTCGCTTCCGAACCTTGATGTCACCCACGTCCAAGCTCGTCCCCGGTGGAGTTCCGGTTTTGCTCGGAAAGCGCCGTCCCAGTTGTCCAAAAGACGAAGACGGGCAGCGCAATGTCCACTCGTCGCTAAACGAGCTTGGCGCCATGCTCCAGGAGTTTCCCATGCAAATCGAGAGGATCAAAACGAGCGTGGGCCTATCGGCCGAGGATAAACGGAAAGAACTGGAGGGATGGCGCAACCATCGCATTCGCGGGAAGGAGCAATCGATCACGGTTTCGCTGAGGAACGTGCGTTGTCGATGCGGCTGCGGAGACGCCGAGGATTTGATCCGGCAGACGATCGACTTTGCGACCAGCTCGTGGACCCTGCAGGAGAAGCGGGAGTTAGATCGTGAACTGACCGATGCCCAGTGGGACACCCTGGATCTCAGGTGGCCTGCCATTGTGCCGCAGAAAGGAGATTTTCCACTCCGAATCCTGCCCGAAGGCACGGAGGCTGCCTAATCTTCCCATCGTCGGAGTGCAACGGGCGTATAAGGCATGACTGCGCAAGCGCAAGCAAAGACAAAGGTTCCATCGGCAGCCACCTTCGGAGCTGGACACGCGACAGTTCTCCAGCGCAAGTGCGCCTGCGGCGGCGCGCCGGGACTCTCCGGCGAATGCGACGAGTGTCAGAACACCCGCCTCCAACGCAAAGTCGGCAGCTCGATCGAGCCGGGCGAGATTCCGCCGATCGTGCACGAAGTCCTGCGCTCGCCCGGCGAGCCGAAGTCCGCGAACGCAGGACGGCTACTCGCGAATTTGAAAAAGATGTCCGCCGCGACTGCTGCGCTATCGTTCGAGTGTTCCGGTTCGGAGGGATGCGGTGGCCGTAATGCCGAATTCGATCCGGCAAGCGGCAAGATCAACTTCTGCCCTCCATTTTTCCAAGAAACCGATGTAAACGGCCGAGCATCAACGCTGATACACGAGCTGGCCCACGGCCACGCCACGACCGGGGGGCCGCGGCCGGTACGCGCGAAAGATCTGGCCCTGTTGGGTCAGCGCGCCTATTCGCTGCTATCGGTCGACGAGGCGCTCAACAACGCCGATTCTTACGCCAACTTTATCCGAGAACTCGGCGCCGGCAGAATTCAACAGCCGAGACAGGCACTGGATACACTCAGCCAATGCCGCACCCCGCCTTTTCCCGTCAACGTCGTGGAAATAACACGCAAAGCGCTGGCGCTCGCGGAACGATGGAATGTGGACGCCATGGAGACTCTTACGGACACCAGCCAACCAGCCCGCACGTGGCTGTCTGAAATTCGCGGCAGGTATTTCACCACGCCGCATCCCACCCTCGAAGAAATGCTCAGTCTGGTTTTTGCGCGCGCGAACGCCGGGTTCGCGGCAAATTTGCGGTTCGAATGCGCGACCGATTGCGAGCAGAGCGCCGTTGCATACTACAAGACGACGTTCTTTATCTTCACCGGAAATACTTTGTACCTGTGTCCGTCTTGGTTTTCCCAGTTGGAGGAGCCCTCCCGCGCGGAATCGATGTACCGGCTGATTCTACAGCGCTACGCGGGCGTGCCGGAACGCGACGCCGGGAAATTTGTCGCGTTCACCCGAGAGTTGAGCCATGCCGGTTCGGCGGCGACAACAACTCGGAACGCAGCGCCGCCTCCTCTTAAGCCTGACGCGACGCCGGAGGAAACGCAGGAGCGGCTGAAGCAGGAGTTGAAGAACACTCTATGACTTTTACGATTAAACGACGGCAGTCCAAACATGCGAGCCAATCGATATTGTGTGATCGCTGTGCCGGACCGTTCAGCGACGATGAATAAAGGACCCGCAACATGAGGAGTCGCGTCGCAGCGCTGCTTCTCGAATTAACGCCCTCGGCGCCGGTGCGGAACCGCGTCTTGCAGCGCACGTGCGCCTGCGGCGGATCGCCCGGACTCTCAGGAGAGTGCGGCGATTGTAGTGGTAAGAAACTCCAGCGCGCAACTCGAAACTCGGAACACGAAACCCGAAACGATCCCGTTCCACCCATCGTGCACGACGTGCTACGCTCGCCCGGGCAGCCGCTCGATCCCGCCGCGCGCGCGTTCTTCGAGCCGCGCTTTGGCCACGACTTCGGCCAGGTGCGCGTCCACACGGATGCGAAAGCGGCGGATTCGGCTCTGGCGGTGGACGCTTTGGCATACACCGTGGGGCGCGACCTGGTGTTCGGCGCGGGACGTTACGCGCCGGAGACGGCGGCGGGCCGGCGCTTGCTCGCGCACGAGTTGACCCACAGCGTGCAACAAGACGGCGCCGAGTCCAATCACTCTTCGATCGTCCTGGGCGAAAAAAACAGCGCGAGCGAGAGCGAGGCGGCGCACGCCGGGCACGCGATCGCGACCGGTTCATCGAGCTCCTCGGTCGCGCGCCGCGTCCCGCCGACGGTTCAGGGGGACTTTCGCGACGACGACGATCCGATGCACAAACCGGTCATCGAAGAGTATCGCCGCAAGCGCCGCTTGCCCGTGAGCGGAGTCGATGAATTCGGCAACCCGGTCGGTCCGACGACGGCGGAAATCAAGTACGGTCAACCGGCGAAGGCTGTCGCTCTCGCCGAGGAACTGGAAAAGCTGATCGACAACGCCACGTGGAAGGAGATTCGCAAGCGGGTTTATCCGAAGGAGTCGGCTGCCGGGATCAAGCGCGCGAAGGAAAGAAAAGCGGGCACGCTTGCCGATTTGACCGGGCTCGGCCAGATCAAGACGCTCGAGCACTTCGCTACGGCGGTCAAAGCCATTCAAAAGAAGTGGGCTACTTTGAAACCGGACGACCGGGTGAACGAGCTTGGCAATGCGGCCAACGCCGAGCTTGCCGCCGTGGACGTCCCCGGATTCTTAATCGTAGGCAAGATCCCGATGCAGTCTAAGGGCTTCTTCGACTCGAGCCTCTGGAGGTTCGTGATCAGCCAGGAGCTCGTCACCAATAACACGATCAGCGACGACGAGGCCGCCGACGTAACCAACACGACCATGCACGAGAGCCGCCACGCCGAGGAGCAATTCCTCGCGGCACGATTCTCGGCCGGCGTGAACTCAAAGGACGCGGACGGACTCGTCGCGGAGCAGAAGATCCCCAAGGTCATCGCGCAGAAAGCGGTGGCGAAGAAATTCGACGCGCAGACCAATAAGGCGGTCGCGGAGCTGGGAAAGAAGATGTTTCAGGCTCACGTCACCGACAAGGAAGCGAATGTGAAGATCAGCCAGGATACCGGCTGGGCCGACCTTGACGTCAAACGCGCCGCCGCCGAGGCCGCGCTCAGGAACCTCACTGCGTTCCCGCACAGCCGGGCTATCGCCGAGGCGACCGCCAAGCGCGATGAGCTGAAGGCGCAGATCCTCGTCGTCGAGCAAAAATACACGCTGTACCGCAACATTCCCTACGAAGCCGACGCGCATGAAGTAGGCGACGCCGCGGAAGAGGCGTTCAAAGGATGGCCGCCGTGAAAGACGACCGCGCCCTGACAAACTTAATTCTCGATCTCGTCCGGTTTTTGTCCGCCGACGATCTGGCTGTTGCGGACGTTGCCGGGCGGGTCGGGCCGGTGGTGGAAGATCCCGGCGGCCTGATGCCGATCGAGCTGCGGCCGATCTTGCCCGGCGTGCGCGCGGCGCGGCTCGCGCGCTATCCCGACTCGGGTCTGCCTTACGTGATCGAGCTTGAGCTCGCGCCCGACGCGCGGCCGGCGGCCGC
The DNA here is from genome assembly GCA_036506735.1 of Binatia bacterium. Lineage (GTDB taxonomy): Bacteria > Desulfobacterota > Binatia > UBA9968 > UBA9968 > JAJPJQ01. The sequence continues at coordinate 19,290 of DASXRG010000377.1, forward strand.
GGCGCTGAAGCCCATATTGGGCGACTACGATCAAGCGCGCACCGACCGCGGCATGCCGCGCGAGATTTTATTTTATCCGCCGGCGCAGGGAACGCGCTGGCGCGTCGCGGTGATCGCGCAAGTGGAATCAAACGGCGACCTGGAGAACGCGCCGATTACGAGCATCGCTTTCCGGCGCGACCCGGTAACGCCATAGCAGCGAGAGAAAGGATAGAGACGTGAGCACATTTCCAGGATCTCCCCGACTCTTGAAAGGCGGGATCGTGCTGATCGATCCGGACAGCTCGGCGGTGCAGCGGATCATCACCTTACAATACAATCCGGACACGCTCAGCCGGACCTTGCAGCCGCAGTCGATCAAGGAAAGCGGCGACCGCTCGGAGGCGATGCGCTTGACCGGGCCGCCGGTCGAGACGATCAAGCTCGACGCGGAAATCGACGCCACCGACCAGTTGGAATTTCCCGAGCAGAACGCCAACACGGTTCAGTTCGGCATTCAGCCGCAGCTCGCCGCGCTGGAGACGATCGTCTATCCCAGCAGCGCCAAATTGTTGTCCAATAATTCCATGGCCAAGGCCGGCATGTTGGAGATCGTGCCGATGATTTCTTCACTCGCGCTGTTTGTCTGGAGCAAGAACCGGATCGTGCCGGTCAGGATCACCGATTTCAGCATCACCGAAGAAGCTTTCGACACTGCGCTGAACCCGATTCGCGCCAAGGTCTCGCTCGGGCTCCGCGTGCTGAGCGTCACCGATCTCGGATTCGACAACAAGGGCGGCGGCTTGTTTATCGCGTATCAGCAGTTGAAAGAGCAGCTCGCCGCGAAGAATTCGGGCGGCAGCTTGAGCCTGCTCGGAATCGGAGGAATTCCATGAACGATCCCAGTCAAGCGTTGCAGGCGATGTTGCAGCCGGGCGGACTCAGCGGGACTCTGTTTCCGCCCAACAGCCGCTATCACGGCATCGAGACGGCGAAGATCGCGGCCGCCGACGGTCGGCCGATCGTTTATCTGCGCCGCCGCTTCGTGCCGCCGCCCGGGCAGTTCACGATCGTTCAGGAGCACACGGTGACGCAGGGCGATCGGCTCGATAATCTCGCGGCGAAATATCTCGGCGATCCCGAGCAGTCCTGGCGCATCTGCGACGCCAACGGCGCGACGCGGCCGGAAGAACTGACCAAAAATCCCGGCAGTAAAGTGTTGATCGCGCTGCCGCAAGGAATATCCGGTCCCAACCATGCTTAAAGGTGTCAACTTGCAGCTCTACGTGGGCCCTTTGATTCCGCTGCCCGCGCCGCAAGCGGTGATGGAGGCGCTCACCGAAGTTTCCGTCACCGTGAACGACGTCGGGCAAAGCGGCTTTCAGCTCACGTTCGTGCTGGGGACGAAATCGCCGCTGCACACTTTGTTTTTGCTGACCGGCGGCAGCCCGATCCCACTTTTACGCGTCGTCATCGTTGTAATCCTCAACGGCACGGCGAACGTCATTATGGACGGCGTGGTGACCAATCATCAAATCTCGCCGGGCCGCGACGCGGGCCACGCTCAGCTTTCGATCACCGGAGAAGACCTTACGGTGTTGATGGACAAGATCGATTTCAGCGGCTTTCCGTTTCCGGCGACGCCCGCGGAAGGGCGGGTCGCGCTCTTGATGCTGAAATACGCTTTTCTCGGCATCGTGCCGCTGGTGATTCCGTCGGTCCTGATCGACGTGCCGATCCCGACGACGCGCATACCGTTCCAGCAGGGCACCGACCTCGCGTACATCAAAGAGCTGGCCGAGCGCGTCGGTTACGTCTTCTACCTCGATCCCGGCCCGGTGCCGGGGATGAACGTGGCGTACTGGGGGCCGCAGATCAAAGTCGGGATTCCGCAGCGCGCGCTCAACATCAACCTGGACGCGCACACCAACGTCGAGTCGCTATCCTTTTCCTTCAATAACAACTTGAACGGGATTCCAACCGTTTTTTACTACGAGGAGCTGACCAAGGCGGTGATTTTCATTCCGATCCCGCCGATCACGCCGCTCAATCCGCCGCTCGGCTTGATTCCGCCGATACCGACGCGGCTCCAGCCCGTGAGCGACGACCTCTCGAAGCGGTCGTTGCCGCAGTCGATCATGATCGGCCTGGCCAAAGCGTCGCAATGGGCCGACGCCGTCAGCGGCAAAGGCGATCTCGACGTGGTGCGCTACGGGGCGATTCTAAAAGCGCGCGGCCTCGTCGGCGTGCGCGGCGCGGGCACGGCTTACGACGGCCTTTATTACGTCAAGAGCGTGACCCACAAGATCAAGCCCGGCGAGTACAAGCAGAGCTTCGAGCTCTCCCGCAACGGATTGATTTCAACCCTTCCACAGGTGCCGGTATGAACGAAGGAAAGAGCAACCGTTACTACGGCAAATACCGCGGCACGGTCGTCAACAATGTCGATCCGGAACAGCGCGGCCGCATCCAGGCGATCGTGCCGGACGTGCAGGGCCTCGTGCCGACGACGTGGGCCATGCCGTGCCTCCCGATCGCGGGCAAGTTCGAAGGGATGTTCATGGTCCCGCAGCTCGGCTCCGGGGTCTGGATCGAATTCGAGCAGGGCGATCCCGACTATCCGATTTGGGTCGGCGGTTTCTGGGGCGCGTTCGCCGAGCTGCCGCAAGCCGCGCTGGCGCCGCCGGCGATTCCGCCGGGACAGACGATCGTCTTGCAGACGACCATGCAGCATACGTTGGTGATCAGCGACGCGGCGCCGATTCCGATGCAGGCGCCGATACCCTCGCCGGCGCCGCCGGGCACCGGCGGCATCGTGCTGCGCAGCCCGACGGGCGCGATGATCGTCGTCAACGACACCGGCATCTACATCAACAACGGCAAGGGCGCGTCGATCGATTTGTTGGGACCGAGCGTGATGATCAACAAAGTCGCGTTGGTGGTGACCTGATGCCTGGATTTTTGCTTCATGCCGGCGCGACGGTGATGTGCTCGCACGCGGGACAGGCGCAGCCGGTGACGCCGTTCCCGCGCGTGCTGGTGAACGGCATGCCGGTGGTTACGATGGCGAGCCAGTACGTCATCGCCGGCTGCCCGTTCGTGCCGCCGGCCGGCAACGGCCCGTGCGTCACCGCGCAATGGGTGGTCGGCGCCGCGCGGGTTCTCGCCGGCGGCGCACCGGTGTTGCTGCAAACCAGCGTGGCGCTCTGCGCGCCGACGGTGACGCCGCTGAACATCATCGTCACGCAAACGAGAGTCGCGGGACTATGAGCCAGGTCGATTATCCGTTTCACTTCGACCATCGCCGCCGTACGGCGGACGCCGCCGAGGCCGATCATATTCGCGATCTCATCGAGCAGGTGCTGTTCACCGCGCCCGGCGAGCGCGTCAACCGGTCGACGTTCGGCTGCGGCCTCATGCAGTTGGTGTTCGCGCCGAACAGCGACGAGCTGGCGGCCGCCTCTCAATTCTTGGTCCAGGGCGCGCTGCAGCAATGGCTCGGCGATTTGATCGCGGTGGAATCGGTTGAGGTCGAGGCGATCGACTCGACGTTGCGCGTCCGCGTCCAGTACGTGATCCGCCGCACGCAGGCGCGCGCCGGCGCCGAGTTCACGCGCGGAGGAGCGGGCGGATGATCTATTTTTGCTGCGACCAACGCCGCCGCGACGCCGCGCGCGCCAGCGCCGTGAACGGCATCGATTATCTCGAAGTGCTCGACGCCGAGGCGCCGCCCGGCGAGCGCCAGCGCATACTCTTGGTCCACTTCGTCAACGACCAACATCTTGCCGGCCTGGACGAAAACAATTTCCGCGTCGAGGGCGGCGAGCGCATCCCCGACGTGCAAGTGGACAGCACCTCGGATGCCGGCAATCCGCCCAACGTCCTGACTCTCAAGCTCGACAAATGGGGCGATTTCTCGACGTACGTCCTGCGCGTGGTCAAAGACGCGCGCCACGCGGAGCCGCCGGCCGATTTCGATCCGATCCTCTCGGCGGTCGATTTTTCCTTCAAGGTCGAGTGTCCCACCGACTTCGATTGCCGAAAAGATCGCGCCTGCCCGCCTGAGACCGAGCCCGAGCCGGAGATCGATCATCTGGCGAAAGACTACGCCAGCTTCCGCCGTTTGATCCTCGACCGCATGGCGGTATTGGCGCCTGAGTGGAAAGAGCGCAGTCCGGCGGATCTCGGCATGGCGCTCGTGGAATTGCTGGCCTACGACGGCGATTTCTGGAGCTACCGGCAGGACGCCGTCATGACTGAAGGCTACTTCAACACCGCGCGCCGCCGCGTCTCCGTGCGCCGTCACGCGCGGCTGGTGGATTATTTCATGCACGACGGCTGCAACGCGCGCGCCTGGGTGCAACTGCGCGTCGAGGCCGATGTCACAGTGCGCAAGGGAACGCAGCTTCTCACCCAATTCGACAAGCTGCCGCCGCGCATCGCGCCCGCCGATTCGCCGATTGCGCGTCCGTTGGAATTCCAGGGAGAACTCGCGCTGCGGCCGGTCGTGTTCGAGACCATGCACCAGGCGACGCTGCACGCGGCGCACAACGAGATGCGTTTCTACACCTGGGGAGACGAGCGCTGCTGCCTGCCGAAGGGCGCCACGCGCGCGAGCTTGAAATTAAGAAACGACGACGGGCTGATTGATCTCCAGCGCGGCGCCGTGCTGATCCTGCTCGAGCGCGCCAATCCGCAGAACGGCAAAGAAGAAGAGGCCGATCCGACCCATCGTCACGCCGTGCGCCTGACCCACGTCGAAAAAGCGACCGACCCGCTCTTCAAGGAGCCGGATGACAATGCTCAGGAAGTGCGCGTGGTCAATATCGAGTGGGCGCCGGAGGATGCCTTGCCGTTTCCGCTGTGTCTCTGGGACGTGAACACGGGGGAAAACGGAGAAGAGAAAAAGCCGGCGAGCATCGCCCTCGGCAACATCGTGCTGGCGGATCACGGACAGAGTGTCAGCGAGCCGGACGATTGGCCCGTGCCGCCGCCGAAACCTTTCAGTCTGCCGCGCCGCGCCGATCACTTTTGCGATCAAAGGCCGCACGCGCCGATCGCGCCGCGCTTTCGCCCGACGCTCAAGTACCGGCCGCTGACGAACGCGGCGCCGCACGACCCTGATACGCCCGCCAGCACAGCGTTGCGCTCAGAGCTGAGTGAAGTCGCGCCGGCGGTTCGTCTGAAGGGCAAACTCAACAACCTGTCTACCGACTGGCGGCCCAAGCGCGATCTGCTGAACAGCGGCCCGGAGAAAACCGAGTTCGTCGTCGAGACCGAAAGCGACGGCACGGCGTTCGTCCGCTTCGGCGACGGACGGCGGCACGGCAAGCGCCCGCAGGCCGGGACTTCGTTCGACGTCTTCTATCGCATCGGCAACGGACCGGCCGGCAATGTCGGCGCGGATGCGATCGCGCACATCATCAGCAGCGACCCCGCAGTCGTCGGCGTGAGAAACCCGTTGCCGGCGGGCGGCGGCGTCGCACCGGAGAGCATCGAGGACGTGCGCCGGCGCGCGCCGTATGCGTTTCGCACGCAGGAGCGCGCCGTCACGGAGGAGGATTATGCCGAGGTGACCGAGCGCGATCCTGATATCCAACAGGCCGCGGCCACGTTTCGCTGGACCGGGAGCTGGCACACGGTCTTTGTCAACGTCGATCGGCTCGGCGGGCTCCGCGTCGACGATCCCTTCGAAAAAAAGATGCGGCGCCATCTGGAACGTTATCGAATGGCCGGTCATGACCTGGAGATCGACGGGCCGCGCTATGTGCCTCTGGAGCTGGAAATGCGCGTGTGCGTGAAACCGAACTATTTTCGCAGCGAAGTCAAAGACGCCCTGCTGGAGCTGTTCAGCAATCGCATTTTACCCAACGGCCGGCCGGGCGTTTTTCACCCGGATAATTTCACCTTCGGGGAGCCGGTTTATCTAAGCCCGCTTTATGCCGCGGCCCAGAGCGTCGAAGGGGTCGCGTCGGTCGAGATCACGACTTTTCAGCGCATCGGGACGCCGGACCCGAAACCGCTTGAGGATGGCAAGCTCGCGCTGGGAAGACTGGAAATCGCCCGGCTCGACAACGATCCGAACTTTCCGGAGCGCGGCGTCTACCATCTGACTCTCGGAGGCGGCAAATGAGTCCGGCGGCCGAATCTTCCTTGCGCGCGCTTAACGACTGCGGTTGCTGCGAGGGCATCACGGCCCGGACGCCGCTGGAGATCGCCAATCGTCCGGGCCTGAAGGCGATCTCGTATCGCATCGGCACTCATGCGACGTTCAAGCAGAGCATGCTGGCGCGGCTTTCCTCCGCCGGCTTGCCGGCGCTGGCGAAATTACGGACGCGCGCGAACGACGATTTTTCGATCGCGCTGTTGGACGCCGGCGCGACGATCGCCGACGTTCTCACGTTTTACCAGGAGCGCTTCGCCAACGAGTTTTACCTGCGCACGGCGACGGAGCGCCGGTCGATTTTGGAGCTGGCGCGGCTCATCGGCTACGAGCTGCGCCCCGGCGTCGCCGCGAGCGCTTACCTTGTGTTCACCCTCGAAGACTCGCCGGGCGATCCGGAGAAGGCGATCAAGCAAACCGCCATCGACGTCGGCACCAAGGTGCAGAGCATTCCCGCTCCGGGCGAGAAGCCGCAGGTCTTCGAGACGGTCGAAAAGATCGAGGCGCGCGTCGAATGGAACGCGATCAAGCCGCGCCTGACCGAACGCCATCCGATCGAGCGCAAAGCCGCGCGTCTGCTGTTCGAGGGGCTCGCCACCGGACTCAAGCCCGGCGATGGGCTGTTGCTCCAACCAGACGATAAAAGCGACCCGGTCTTTAGACAGGTGGCGAAGGTCGCCTTGCAACCGCGGCAGCAGCGCACCGAAGTGCACCTCGTGCCGCTGCCGTCGAGCTTTACGGGGCTCGGCCCCACCGTCGGCTTGAGCGTCTTCAATAAGACGCTGGGTCTCGGCGCCCCGACGACGAAATACTTCAGCACGACCCCGAAGCCGGCGGCGGATCTCCATGCGGCAGCGATCATGGAGAATTTCAAGCTCGTCGACGTGTTCGCCAATCTCTTCGCCACGCGTCCGGCGCCGCCCGACGTGCTCGCGTTTCGCACCCGCGCCGCGATCTTCGGCCACAACGCGCCGAAATTTGAGTCTTTACCTGTCAGCCAGCGGTTTGGGGAATACGGCTATGTGGCGTCCGACAAATGGGAGTTCATTAAAGGCGCGTACATAGGACGAGGGGATAAATGGGCTGACACGACCCTCGATAACTACTATGACAACGCGCCCAACAGCAGTCACGTCTACCTCGACCAGACCTACCCGACCATCATGAAAGATAGTTGGATCGTCTTGAAGGACGGCAACGCGGCAACACCGCACCAAGTCGAAAGCGCCGCCGAGATCTCCAAGGCCGAGTTTGCCTTGAGCGCCAAGGTGACGCATCTGGTGGTGAAGCCGGGAGGAGGTTTCCAAAATTTCAAGATTCGCCAGACCACCGTTTTCGCTCAGAGCGAAGAGCTGAAGCTCGCGCGCCTGCCGATCGACAAGCCGGTCTCGGGCACTCGAATCGATCTCGACAACTGGGTGGACGGCCTGTTCATGGGACAGTCGATCATGGTTTGCGGTGAGCTGGAAACGAATCGCGGCGTGAATGCATGCGAGCGCGTCGAGATCGTCAACGTAGAGCATGTTCTCGAAAGCGAGGGATTCACGCGCCTCACCGTGAGCGCGCTCAAGAATGTCTACGTGCGCGAGACGGTCACGCTCTACGGCAACGTCGCGCGCGCGACGCATGGCGAGACGGTTCAGGAAGTGCTCGGCAGCGGCGACGCCGCCGTGCCGTATCAGCAGTTCAGCTTGCGCCCGCCGAGGCTCACCTACGTCAAAGCCGCGAACCCGAGCGGAGCAGAATCGACGCTCCAGGTGCGGATCAACGATCTTTTGTGGCATGAAGCGCCGACGCTCTACGGCCACGGGCCGAATGATCGCATCTTCGTCACCGAGATCGACGACGGCGGCATCACGACGGTCACATTCGGCGACGGCGCGACCGGCGCGCGCCTCCCGACCGGGCGGCAGAACGTGCGCGCGACCGCGCGCAAAGGCATCGGCGTCGAAGGCCTGGTCAGAGCCGGCCAGCTCAGCATGCTCTTGTCGCGTCCGCTCGGCGTGAAAGGCGTCAACAACCCGCTCGACGCCGAAGGCGCGGCGGACGCCGAGTCGATGGACGACGCGCGCCGCAACGCTTCGCTCACGGTGCTGACTCTCGACCGCGTCGTTTCGCTTAAGGACTACGAAGATTTCTCGTGCGCCTTCGCCGGGGTTGCCAAGGCGCTCGCGACCTGGAGCTGGGACGGCAAGGCGCGCGGCGTGTTCGTGACGGTTGCCGGAGTCGCCGGCGCGGCGATCAGCACAGACAGCGACACTTACGTGAATTTGCTCGCGGCGTTGGGCAGGGCGGGCGATCCGTTCGTCAGCCGCCGCGTGGAATCGTATCGCAAGGCGCTGTTCAGGATCGCCGCCAAGGTAAAGGTCCATCCGGATCACATAGCGGAAAAAGTCTTGCAGGCAGTCGAGCAGGCGCTGCGCGCCGAATTCTCTTTCGACGCGCGCGCCTTCGGCCAACCGGTAACGGCGAGCGAACTGATCGCGGTGATTCAGGCGGTGCCGGGAGTCGTCGCGGTCGATCTGGATAAGCTCTATCGCCCCGGTCAACCTTCGAGCGCGCGGCTCGATGCTGCCACGCCGTTGCCCGGTGAAGCCGGCGCACTGGCCGCCGCCGAGCTGCTGACCCTCGACCCCGGCCCGCTGGAACTGGGAGCGATGCCATGAGTTTTGAAGCGCCGAACCTTTACGAGCTGCTGCCGGCGATTTACCGCGTGCGCGATTCCGAGCAGCCGCAACTGCCGCTCAAATCTCTGCTGGAAGTTTTTCAGGAATACCGCGACGCGTTGAATGAAAATTTCGAGCAACTCTACGACGATGAGTTTATCGAGACCTGCGCCGAGTGGGCCGCGCTTTACATCGGCGATCTGATCGGCTACCGCCCGCTGCACGGCGTGACGGCCAAGATCGGCAGCCCGCGCGCCGAAGTCGCCAACACGATCCGCTATCGGCGCCGCAAAGGCACGGCGTCCATGCTGGAGCAACTGGCGCGCGACGTGACCGGCTGGAACGCCCGGGTGGTGGAATTTTTCGAGTGGCTCGGCTGGAACCAATACATGCAGCACACGCGGGTCGATCCGCCGTGCGGCGGCACGGTCGATCTGCGCGACTACGACGCGTGCGAGCGGGTCACCCACGCCGCGGGCGCGTTCGACACCGCGGCGCATACCGTGGACGTGCGCCGCGTCGCCAACGGCGTCGGCCGCTACAATATCCCCAATATTGGCTTGTTTCTCTGGCGTCTGAATCCGTACTCGGTTACTCGCGGCGACGCACGCGAGGTCGCCGACGGCCATTACACGTTCCATCCGGCCGGTTTGGACGCGCCGCTTTTCAATCCGCCTGAGACCGAAGACGAAATCACGCATCTGGCGGAGGAGATCAACGTCCCGGGCGCGCTGCGGCGCAGGATTCTCTACGACGAGCTGGAAGCGCGCCGCGCGGCGCTGGTAAAAAATGAGACGCCGCGCAAACTCTATTTCGGCGCCGAGCCGGTCTTGCAAGTCACGATCAACGGGGAACCCGATCCGGTTCTTCCGGAGGAGCTGATGATCTGCAATTTGGCCGACTGGCATATTCCAGCGGCCGCCAAGGAATACCCGCGCGCCGACGGGACGATGGCCGCGCAAAAAATTCGGGCGGCGGTCGATCCCGTGTTGGGCCGCTTGACGTTTCCGGCGGAGGAGCGGGTCGATCGCGTCGAAGTGAATTACACCTACGGCTTCAGCGACGCGACCGGCGGCGGCCCGTACGATCGCGCCGGATCGATCGCGGCGCTGCTCAAGCGCGACGTCGATTGGCAGGCCGGCGTGAGCAGTAGCCTGGCGCCAGTGGCCGATCAAATTTTTCCCACGTTGAAAGACGCGGTCGCCGCCTGGAATCAGGTGCCGGCGGGAAAATTCGGCGTCATGGCGATTCTCGATAGCCACACCTACGCCGAGACCCTGACCGCCGACGATAAAATCCTGATCCCGGAGGGCAGCCGGCTGCTGATGATCGCGGCGGATTGGCCGGAAGTGGACAGGCCCGGTTTTCCGGGACAGAAGCAACGCGTCGTCGGCCAGTTCGTTCCCGCGGGCTTACGGCCTCATTTGCTGGGCGATCTGTCGGTGTGCGGCACCGCCGGAGCGGACAGCGACAATCCGGGCGAGTTGATCTTGAACGGCGTCCTGATCGAAGGCGCGCTCACCGTGCTGGTGGGGAATCTAGGCGGCCTCAGCGTCGCGCATTGCACGCTCGCGCCGGGGAAGAGCGAGCTGGCGGTTAACGCTTCCGCGGTGGACGCGCAAAAAAAGAACGCGCGGTTGGGCGTGAGTCTCGAGCGCAGCATTAGCGGTCCCGTCACTCTCCCCGAGACGGTGACCAAGCTCACGATCGCCGACAGCGTGATCGCCAACGGCGTGGAAAACGACGACGCAAAAACCGCGATCGACGCCCGGCACGCCGGTGTCGATATAGAGCGAAGCACCGTCTTTGGCGCCGGCGAAGTCGGCAGCCTGGAAGCGAGCAACTGTATCTTCACCGGCGCGGTGCGCGCCGTGCGGCGCCAGGTCGGCTGCGTCCGGTTTTCCTACCTTCCGCTCGCGTCGCTGGCGCCGCGCCGCTACCGCTGCCAGCCCGATCTCGAAATCGCGACCCAAATCGATCGGCGCGAGAAGAAAATCAACGCGGCGCTCGGCCCGGCGGAGCGCGACGCGATTCGGGACGAGGTCACGGCCTGGATGGCGCCGACTTTTACTTCGACCAGCTACGGCCTGCCGGGATTCGCGCAGCTTCGTTTGAGCGCGCCGGCGCAAATCCGGACCGGCGCCGACGACGAGGCCGAGATGGGCGCTTTTCATAATCTCTACCAGCCGCAGCGCGAGACCAATTTGCGCGTGCGGCTGGAAGAATACCTGCGCTGCAATTTAGAAGCGGGCATTTTCTACGTGACTTAAAGACCGGATAAGGAGACCGCGATGGGTGGCGATTACAGCCGGGAACGATTCGATGCGGCAAACGACTTTCATGGGATTCTGCAGCAGCAGGGACGGGTTCAGCTCGACGCCAACTGGAACGAGTGGGTCAAGATCGTCGACCGCCGTTTTCGGACGGAGACCAGCGACATTATCGGCCGCTGCGCCGTGCCTCGGGAGACGTCCGACGGTTTCTTGATTCAGATCGCGGGAACGAATCTCACCATCGGCCGCGGCCGAATTTACGTCGACGGCCTGCTGGCGGAAAACCACGGCAAGGCGCCGCGTGAATTCGACCCGGTTCTGGCCGAGGAGCGCGGCACGGCGGCGCTGCCCTACGAAGAGCAACCCTATTTTCCCAACGCGGCGAACAGTGTGCCGCGGGAAGGCGGACCGTACCTCGTCTACTTGGATGTCTGGGAGCGCGAGGTGACCCATCTGCAAAAACCCGATCTCATCGAGCAGGCCGTCGGCGTGGACACCGTGACCGCGCTGCAAACGGTCTGGCAGGTGAGGCCTCTCGCCAACATCGGCGCGGGCGTCACCTGCGCCACGCCGGACGAGCAGATTCCCGGCTGGCCGGGGCTGACGCGGCCGTCCGCCGGCCGGCTCACGACCAAGCTCGTCGCCGCTCCCGACGACAAAGATCCCTGCCTGATTCCGCCCGGCAGCGGCTTCCGCGCGCTGGAAAATCAACTCTACCGCATCGAGATTCATAACGGCGGACCGGTCGAGAATCCGACGTTCAAATGGTCGCGCGACAACGGCTCGGTGGCCACGAACGTCGTCGCCATCGCCGGAGCGGATCTCACGGTTGCGCGGGTCGGGCGCGACGCGGTGCTCCGCTTCAACCCGGGAGACTGGGTGGAAATCACCGACGATCGGCGCGAGATGGACGGCAGGTCGGGCGAGATGCGAAAAGTCATCAACGTCACCGATGCGACCCAGATCATCAAGCTGGACAAGGCGTTGCCGGCGGCGGACTTCCCGGCGGGAAACATAGACGCGAACCGCCACGTGCGCATCCGCCGCTGGGACCAGAAAGGCAAGGTGCTCGACGGTAACGGCAATACGATCGTCGATCTCGACGCCACCAGCAGTACCGGAGTGATTCCAGTGCCCGCGGCCGGCACGGCGGTCGTTTTCGAAGGCGGCGTGCAAGTTACTTTCGATCTCGATCCCGCCGGCGGTGAATTCCACGTCGCCGACTACTGGACGTTCGCCGGCCGGCCGGTCGACGGGACGATCGAGACCCTCGACAAAGCGCCGCCGCGCGGCGTGCATCACCACTACTGCCGTCTCGCGCTGGTGACCTTTCCCAACACGGTCAGCGATTGCCGTCCGCTGTGGCCGCCGGTGACTGAACCGCCGGGCGCCGCGACCGAGCGCGGCATACACATCAAAGACGTTTTGATCGCGGGCGGCGCGCTGCGCAACGACATCGAAGTTCCGGTCGCGCAAGTGGCGCGCGGCATCACGGTGGTCTGCGATACGGCGGTCGATCGCGGATCGCTCCGCGGCAAACCGACCTGCTTCGTCACCCTCGACATGCCGTATCCGTTCAATCGCGCGGACATGGAGTTGTGGGGCGGGGACATCCATCCGGTGATCGGATTTCAGCCGCTGATTTTGGCGGCGGAGGTGGACGCCGAAGGTCAGGATATTTTTTGGCGTCCGAGCCGGGAAACGCACGATTGGCTGGTCGACCGGTTGCTGCCGACGATGAAGCGCTTCGGTCGCGGCGACCGCGTGCTGGCGCACCTGACGCTCAAAGGCAATTTCATCTGGGACCAGGAGAACCCGGAGCGGCCGGCGTTGTATCTGGACGGGGAAGCGTTTGGATTTCGGCGCGCGGGCGCGGCGAATACGGATATCCGATTGCCCAGCGGCAACGGCAGGCGCGGCGGCGACTTCGAGATGTGGTTCTGGCTCGTGCGGGAGGAGCGGCGGATTCCGATCGAGCTGGTCTCGATCGCGCTGGAACCGGACGTCGTTCCCGCGGGCCGTTCGTCGCGAGGGACCGTGACGTTGAGCGGAGCGGCGCCCGCGGGCGGAGCCGTGGTCAGGTTATCGAGCGCCAACAATGCCGCGGCGACGGTGCCGGAGAGTATAACGGTGGAAGAAGGTAACACCACCGCGAGCTTCGAAGTCAGAACTAATCCGGCCGCGGCGCGCGAGCCCGCGCAGGTCGCGATCACGGCGTCGCTCGGCGGCGCAAGCCGCGCGGCCACGTTGACGGTGCAGAACGCCGCGCGGTTGTTGAAAGTTCGCCGCGTACGGATTCTCGACACGAGCGACGCGCCTAGTAATCCGAATGCGCGGGCGCTCGCGAATATGGAAAATCCGCGTATTCCGCTGCGCGTAGCGGCTCAGAGCCGGCCCAATGCGATCGAAGTTCAATTTACGGATGAGGCTCGGGTGGATTTCGAGAGTGTCGTTTCAGGAAAAACTTTCATTGTCTCGAACGAGAGAGAGCCCGACCGCTCTCTCCCCGGGCAAATCATCCGGATTCCGGCGAGCAACAGCGCGCGCTGGGTGTCTACGCCGCCTCAACCGCTGCCGTCCGGCAACTACCGCGTGCTCCTCAAGGGCGACGGCGACCCGGCGATCCGATCGGACGAACGCCGTCGCCTGGACGGAGAGCCACAACAACTTCCTTCGGGTGACGATGTCGAAGGGGGAGACTTTGTCTTCCAGCTTCGGGTGGATGTCGGCTAAGCCTGGGCGAGCTTCGCTACGTGCGTGCGCAGAGCGGCCGGCTCGTTACATCACGAGCTTTTGAGCTTTGGGCTTGCCGCCGCAGACCGGACATTTTCCCGGTGTGAGGACGGCTTTAGTCACCCAGATGCTGCCGCATTTTGGGCAGTTGGTCCAAACGACCTGCCTCGCGTCCTGTTCTTGCTCTTTACTCATCTCGAAATTTTTTTCCGCACCGCGAATCATGGCCATGACGTTGCCTTTCTATGGAAAATAGTTTTATCTTTAGAATTTAATCGGAATAACAGGCGCTGTCCAATACAAAATTCGTCATGTACTTGTTTATGTTTTTCTAACGGGTAAGCACATCGTACGTTCGATCAGAAACGACGTGACGGAAGAATTACGTCCGCTAAATAAAGTTGGATCGTTCGCCCGCGAGATGCTAAGAGCTGTATTTGAAACGAGATCAAAGATGGAAAGTGGTTGCAAGGAGCGGGCGGCTTCAGGTCGAGCAGGCAGCGGGGCCCGGATCGTTCTCGGCGCCTTGCTCATGTCGCTCGGTCTTCCGCTTCTCGTATCCAGTGCTTCTGCCGGCGAGGAGACCAAGAGCGATTGGCAGCGGGAGTGGGAAAGAACGGTCAAGGCGGCTGAAGAAGAGGGTCAAGTCGCTCTCTATTCGCTCTCGGAAGTCGGCGAGGTTTTCCTCCATAGCGCCTTTCAGAAAAGATTTCCCAGGATCAAGCTGGTCTCCATAACGGCGCGGGGGGTCGAGCTGGTTTCGCGCATCATGGCGGAGCGGCGCGCGGGAAAATTTCTCGCCGACGTCGTAAATCTCGGCAACACTTCTCCCTACAGGCTCTACCAGGCTAAGGTTCTCGATCCGATCACTTCCGCTTTTCTCCTGCCCGAAGTGAGCGATCGGTCCAAGTGGTGGCAGGGGAAGCACCACACGATCGATCCCGAAGGCAAATACATTTTTGTTTTCGTCGGCGCGCCGCTCTATCTCATCGCCTACAACAGCAAGCTGGTAAAGCCGAACGAGTTCAAGTCGTATTGGGACCTCTTGAATCCGAAGTGGAAAGGCAAGATCGCCGCTTTCGATCTGCGCGCCGGCGGCTTCGCCGCCACCCGCGACCGCTTCTTCTACTATCATTCCGCTTTAGGTCCTGAGTTTCTCAAGCGTCTCTACAGCGAGATGGACCTGACCCTCTACCGGCAATATCCCCAAGGGGAGGACTGGCTCGCGAGCGGCAAGTTTCTTCTCTGCCTCTGCCGCCATCAATCGATCAGCGAGGCCAAGACGCAGGGGCTACCGGTGGATCTCGTGGACCCGATGCTTTTCAAAGAAGGCGTGGGGATCGAAACGCGGGCGAAGACGCTCGCGCTGATGAACAAGGCGCCCCATCCGAACGCGGCCAAGGTTTTCATCAACTGGTTTCTGTCGAGAGAAGGACAGATCGATTTCCAAAAGATCTCGACCAAGTATATCGACGCCGGCGGCGAGGGCTCTCTCAGGATGGACATTCCGAGGGACGATATTCCGCTGCGCAACCAGCTCGCGCCCGGAGTTCAATACATTCCCCAGTGGGCGCCCGAGATGTTCGACATGAAGCCGATCGAAAAAGCGGTAGAGGAAGGATTGAGTCAGGCGGGGAAGAAGTAAAGTGGTGAAAGGCTGGCCGCAAAGAAGAAATGATTGTATGAGAAGCATGGAGAACGAAGCGCTGGGTCAGACGCAGAAGTAGACCGGAGGGATTTATGCTGAGTAAGCCGAAATCGGAGACGGCGGCGGACGTGGGATATCGGGACCTGAGAGGTTACGTCGGCCTGCTGGAGGCGGCGGGACTTCTCACGCGGATCAAGACTCCGGTCGAGCTCAAGCATGAGCTCGGAGCAATTGCGGCAAGATCGCTGGACCGGGGCGGGCCCGCGCTCATTTTCGAGAACATCCGCGGCTACGAGGGGATGCCGTTGGTCACCAATATTCTTTCCACCACGGCGCAGCTCGCGATCGCCTTCGGCGCCGAGCCGGACGAGGATCGGATCTACGAAAAAATCGTCCACGGCATGGAAAATCGAATCCCTTCGGTCGCGATCAAGTCCGGCGCCCCGTGCAAGGAGGAAATCCTTCGCGGCGACAAAGTCGATCTCTACAAACTTCCGACGCCGTTCTGGCACGAGCTCGACGGCGGCCAATACATCGGCACGACGGCGGGATTCATCACCATGGATCCGGACACGGGCGTTCACAACATGGGATCGTACCGCGTCATGATCAAGGATCGAGACACGCTCGCGTCCAACGTGCGCGGCGCCCATCCCATCGGCAAGGGGCCGCGCCCGAACGATCACGGCGGCACCGCGCACATCCTGCAAAACGAAACGCGCGGCCGGCCGACGCCGATGGCGCTGGCGCTCAGCATGGATCCGCTCCTCACCCTGGCCTCGGGAACCAGCGTCCCGCCGGACAGTCAAGGCTATGCGGAGTACGAGGCCGCGGGAAGCTGGAGAGGCAGACCCACGGAGCTGGTCCAATGCGAAACCAGCGAATTGCTGGTGCCGGCGCACGCCGAGATCATCGTCGAGGGAGAGGTGGTCGCCAACGCGAGAACGCCCGAGGGCCCGCACGGTGAATCAACCGGTTTCTACGGCGAAAACAAAGAATCGTTTCTGATCCGGGTGAAATGCATCACCCAAAGAAAACATCCGCTGAGCTACGGCTTGATCTGCAGAGTATTCGAGGACTATCCGCGGACCTTGCTGAGGTCGGGATCGTTCCAAACCCTTCTGATCCAGAAAACCGGGATGACGAATATCACCAAGGCGTATCTCCCGGAGGTCGGAAGGCTCGGCATGGTGATCATATCCGCAAAAATACGCGACGCCGAAGAGCCTAGGCGGATCATGAAAGCGGCCTGGGAAAACGGCGGGGCGCGATGGGTGATCGTGGTCGACGACGACTGCGATGTACGAAACTGGAACGACGTCATGTGGCGGGTTTGCGCGGCGGCCGTTCCGGAAAAGGATGTGATCGAAGGGCCGCGGGTTGCAAGCTCGCGCCGGCACAGAGACGAGATCGATTTCGAGCCGCCGCCGTCGGGTCTGGGCATCGACGCCACCATGCGCTTCAAGGACAGGGGCTTTCCGCCGGTCAACCAGGTCAGCCGCGAGCTCATGGCGCGAGTGGCGCAGCGCTGGAAGAAATACGGCCTCAGTTAAAAAAAATGAGGAGGCGATCATGTTGACGCAGGAGGAAAACGAGCTTTTGACGCGAGTCGGGCCGGGAACGCCTTGCGGTGAGCTTCTCCGGCGCTACTGGCATCCCGTCGGGGTCGTCTCGGAGTTGACCGAGGCCAAGCCGAAAAAAAAGCTGCGTATCTTGGGCGAAGATCTGGTGTTATTCCAACTCCCGGGAACCCAAGGCCCGACCCGGTATGGACTCGTCGCCGAGCACTGTTCGCACCGGGCCGCTTCACTGTATTACGGGAACGTGGAGGAGAACGGGCTCAGGTGCGCCTATCATGGATGGAAATACGACGTGAGCGGCCGGTGTTTGGAGCAGCCCTTCGAGTCCAAAGAAACCACCACCAAAGACGAGATCCGGCACCCGGCCTATCCGGTGGAGGAGCTTGCGGGCCTGCTCTTCGCCTACATGGGGCCGCCGGAGAAAAAAACGTTGCTGCCGCGCTGGGACGTGCTCGTGCGCGAGGATGGAGCGAGGGAGATCCAGATCCATCCGGTGCTCAACTGCAACTGGCTCCAGGCGCAGGAAAATACGCCGGACCTGGTGCACGGATTTTATCTGCACGCGTATCAATTCAAAGCGCGCCGGATGAGCGAGGGAAGATATCGCGACCGGCAAATCGAGAAGATCGAATTCGACGAGTTCGAGTGGGGCATGAAGCAGAGGCGCATCTACGCCGACCGGGGTCCCGGCGCGGTGACCGCCTATCCGATGATCTTTCCGAACATCATGCGGCTCAACGAGGCGTCGCGCGAGGTCATGCACTGGCGCGTGCCCCTGGACGATTACAACAGCCGGATTTTCTGGGCCGGCTTTACACCCTCGCGCGACGGAAAAAAGGTCGCGCAGCCCGAGCATCCGCTGGTGACCCACGTCACGTATAAAGAAGACGGCGAATTTCTCATGACCACGTTTCCCAGCCAGGATGCGATGGCGTGGGAAACTCAGGGGCCGATCTTCGACCGGACGAAAGAAAATTTGGGCGCGTCGGATATCGGCGTCGTGAAATACCGCAAGCTGCTCAAGGAGCAGATCAGGATCGTCCAGCAGGGCGGCGACCCGATCGCCTTTGTGCGCGATCCGGAAAAAAACCGCATCGTCGAATTCGTTACCTTGCAGGGAACTCCCGACGAAGGGATGCGCTGGGTCGAGCTTTTGGAAAAAAGGGTAATCTGAGATGCCGGATCTCAGAATGGGGATAGCCGGCCTGGGCATGGCCTCGCGCCAGATCCTGCCTTACTTCGAAAAAATTCCTCACATCCGGGCCGCCGCGGCGGCGGATATCCGAAAAGAAAGCCTGAAGGCGTTCCAGGAGAAATACGCCGGCAAGGTTTTCGCGAGCGTCGAAGAGATGTGCGAGAGTCCGGACATCGACGCCGTGTGGATCGCGACGCCTAATCTGCACCACGCGGAGCATGCCATCATGGCCGCCGAGAACGGCAAGCACATCATCTGTGAAAAGCCGATGGCCGTGACTCTGGAAGAGTGCGATCGGATGATCGAAGCGGCGGAGCGGAACAAGGTCAAGCTGCTGCAAGGCCATTCGAAAATCTACGAGCCGGCGATAAAAAAGATGTGTCAGATCGTCGCCGGCGGCGAGCTGGGGCGGCTGGTGCAGATCAACACCTACAATTACCGCAACTGGATTCTCCGCCCGCGGGTCGACGTCGAAGTCGATGCCGCGCGCGGCGGCGGCATCGTCTACAATCAGGGGCCGCACCAGACCGACGTGGTCCGCTCGATCGGCGGCGGGCTGCTAAAAAGCGTGCGCGCCAGCGCGGGGAGATGGGATCCCCATTTCGATTGCGAGATCGGCTACACGGCGTTTATCGAGTTCGCGGATGGGACGCCGGCGACGATGACGATCAACGGCTATGGCTACTTCGACATCACCGAGCTGACCTGGGACATCGGCGAGGGCGGGACCAAAGTCGCGCGCTCGCCCGCGAACCTCGTTCGCTACAAAGGGCCGGTCGATGCGGCGACGAAGTATTCGGGGCCGGTCCATTGGGGCGCGAGCGATTCCTCCGACGGCAAACGATATCAACCCTTCTACGGCCTCACGATCGTGAGCTGCGAGCGGGGAGACATCCGCCAATCTCCGGACGGGCTCTATGTCTACACGATCGACGGCGTGCGAGAGGTGCCTTGCGCTCCGAGCCAGGGCCGTGGCGCGGAGCTGATCGAGCTCTACGAAGCGCTGGCGCAAGACAGACCGGTTTTCCCCGACGGCAGATGGGGCAAGGCGACGCTGGAAGTGGTGTTGGCGATCCTTCAGTCTTCCAGAGAAAAAAAAGAAATCGCGCTGGCGCACCAGGTTGTTTATCCGTCCTGATGCTCGGTCGCTCAACGTTTCCCGCCGCTGAAATCCCGTGTGATCAGCCGCTCCGCGTCCTTGAAAGGGTCGCCGCTCCAGCGGGCGCGAAACTTCGCGTGCTGCTCGCGCTCCCAGGCGGTCTCTTCTCCGAGCGGCAGCCGCACCGGTTCTCCGTTCAGACTCGCCGAGTGGCTGATCGCGATGCTCAGCTCCTGGTCGCGCCGCGCGTCGGCTACGCCGTACTCGGCGGCGGACTTGGCGGTCACCGACCGGTGGAGGCTCGCCAACGCGTCCGCGATGGCGAGCACGTCTGATGCGCCCCAGTCATCGGTGTAATTCAGCGGCTTGTCGGCGAACGGGTTCTGATATTCCACCGGCGGGTTGGTTTCGTAGTAAAAGCGCGTCGGAATATTTTGCTTGGCGTCCTGCCGCGTGTCGATTTTTAACGGGTGCACGACCTGCGCGCCGTCCTCGAGCCGGTGGATCGCGTTTACCAGATTTCGGCCGCTCACAACGAAGCCCGCGCTGCCCTCCACCGTCATGAAATGAGGATGGCCGCGGCGCAGCGGGCTCAGCCAGCTCGATAAATAAGTACACGAGCCGACGACGCCGTTGGGGAAGAAGAGCGACGCCTGCATCCGGCTCTCTTGATCGTAGGTCGTGCCGTAGCCGACCGACCGCTCGACGGGGAATTTATGGGCGAAGCCGCGGACCCGATCGACCTCGGCGCCGGCGTAAAATCGGAACGTCGCCATCGAGTGGTAGCATCCCTGCTGGCCGATCGGCTCGTAAAAACTGGTGAGGCGAAGGATTTTGCCGATAACGCCGGCATCCAGCGCTTTGCGATTCAATTTTATTTCGGGCTTGCGCCGGTAGTTCTCCGCCACTTCTACAACGACGCCGGCTTTAGCCGCCGCCTCGCAGATGAAATCCATCATGGTGCGCGTAGGCGCGAGCGGAGTTTCGATCACCATGCTCACGCCATGTTGGGCCGCGACCAGCGCCATCAGGTGGTGCGACTCGGCCGGCGTGACGATATCGACGACGTCTAATTTTTCGCGCGAGAAAAATTCTTTGACGCCGGCGTAGGCTTTGGCGCCGAAGCTTGCGGCGAGAGCGCGGGCGTTGGCCTCGTTCAGATCGCAGATCGCGACGAGCTCGAACATGTCCGCCAAGCCGGCGATCGCCGACAGGTGCGCCTTGCCCCTGCGGCCGGCGCCGAGCAGCCCGAGTCTCAGCCTGGAAGCGGAATTCACGTCAGGCAAGGTTTCTCGCCAGGTTTGTTTTCGTGGGAGATCCGATGACGTTTCTGCGGTCCTCGTCTCTGAGCGTCCAGATTTTTTTCGACGGGCGGTTGCCGTACTGGCCCGATGACATGGCTTCGGCGAGCTTGGTATCGATCATCGGATGGTCCTCTCTGTAGACTCCGATCGGGTCGAGGCCGTTTTGCACTTTCTCGATTTCC
>DASXRG010000378.1:0-58126 GCA_036506735.1 Binatia bacterium
GCCCAGATCATCGCGCAGAACGTGGCGCTCGGGGTGGGCGACGTATTTTTGGTGCCGGACCAGGCGCAGCGGCTGATCGAGGCCGCCAAGAAATTCGACGAAGCCGTGGCGTACCTGATCCTCGTCAGCAACAGCGGCGAAGTCGTGGCGGCGACGGACCCCGCGGCGCGCAATCCGTCGAGGCGGCGCACCGAGTTCGACGCAAGCGCTCTGAAAATCACCGAATTCACGCGACGCAACACGCCGGTCGACGGTGTTGTCGAGGTCGTGATTCCGGTCAAGACCGGCAACCACCGCCTGGGCGTGCTGCGGACCGGCATGTCCAGCCGGCAAGTGGAAACGCAAACGCAGAGCGCCGCCGCCATGATGATCGGCGTCGGGCTGCTGGCTCTCGTGCTCGGCGTCGGTATCTATGTATGGGTTGCCCGGCGCGTCGCCAAACCGGTCGGCCGGGCGGTCGAGCGGCTCGAGCAACTCGCCAGCGGGGACGCTGATCTGACCCTCCGCCTGCCCGTAACTTCGGGCGACGAGACCGGCCGGCTGGCGCTGGTGCTCAATCGCTTCCTCGACAACTTGCACCATCTTGTGCGTGAGATTCGGGAGTCGTCGGCCCGGGTCGCCACGGCGTCGCAGCAGCTTTCCGCGGGCGTGGCGCAGCTCTCGGTCGGTTCCCAGGAGCAAGCCTCGTCTCTGGCGGAGACCGCGTCCTCGGTGGAAGAGATCACGGGCACGGTCAAGCAGAACGCCGACAACGCCAAACAGGTCAATCAACTCGCCCTGGGTTCACAGGACACCGCCGAGAAAGGCGGGTTGGTCGTGACCGCCGCAGTGACTGCGATGGGCGAGATCACAAAGTCATCGAAGAAGATTGCCGACATTATCACCACCATTGATGAGATCGCATTTCAGACGAATCTGCTGGCGCTCAATGCCGCCGTCGAAGCCGCCCGCGCCGGCGAGCAGGGAATGGGCTTTGCCGTGGTGGCCTCGGAGGTGAGGAATTTGGCGCAGCGGAGCGCCACGGCAGCCAAGGAGATCAAGGCGTTGATTCAGGACTCGGTCGCGAAGGTCAAGTCGGGATCGGAACTGGTGACTAAATCGGGGGACACTCTGGGCGAGATCGTCTCTTCGGTCAAACGCGTGACCGACATCATCGGCGACATCGCGGCGGCGAGCCAGGAGCAGAGCGCGGGGATCGACCAGGTGAACCGGGCGGTGATGCAAATGGATCACACGGTGCAGTCCAACGCGGCGCAAACCGAAGAGATGTCGTCCACGGCGGAATCGCTCTCGGCGCAGGCGGAGCAGCTCCAGGCATTGGTCGCCCGCTTTAAGCTGGGAGATGAGCGGCCGAAGCGTGCAGAGATCGTAGTGGATACGTTGCCGGAGATCGTGACGCCGGAATCGAAGGCCGCAACCGATAGACCGCTGGGCAACAAAAACAAGAAGGCCGAGCCGAAACCGGTCTATTACATCGGCTCCGCCATGCGCCATTGATGGAGGCGTTCGCGGGTTGTGATCGACCGAAGCAACTCCATTGCGCGCCGGACGCATCCTATGCGACTGGGGTCCGATACGAGTAATCCGACAGAAAGGCGCATGCGAAAAGGTCAACGCGATGTATTCAGACCCGGCTCCTTCTATCGGTGAGAGCGTCGTTTATTTTCCCGGACTCTTTACGATAAGCGAAAAAGAGTTTACGGCCTTTCGTGACTTGATCTTTAAGGAGGCGGGCATCGCGCTCTCCGACGCCAAGCGCGCGTTGGTTTGCTCGCGTCTCTCCCGGCGCCTGCGCCACTTCGGTTTCACGAGCTTCAGCGAATATTACGACTATCTGATGAGCGCCGATCCCGATGGCGCGGAGCGGCTCCAGATGGTCAACTGTATCACCACCAACAAGACCGATTTTTTTCGCGAGCGCCACCACTTCGATTTCTTGCGCGAATTTTTTTTCCCTCAGGTCCGCGAGCGGGCGCTGTGGGGCGATCGCCGGCGTCTCAGAATCTGGAGCGCGGGCTGCTCCAGCGGGGAAGAGCCTTACTCCATCGGCATCACGGCCCGGGAATATTTCAGCATCCTGCCGGGATGGGACGTGCGGATTCTCGCCTCGGATATCGATACCGAGATGCTGCGCATCGGCGAGCAGGGAATTTATCCGGCGGAGCGGCTCGCCAACATCCCGCCCGAATTCATGCGGCGCCACTTTCTGCGTGGCCGGGAGGACTGGAAGGGCTATTACAAAGTCCGCAAGGATCTCCGGGATCTGGTGACGTTCCGGCGCATCAACTTCGCGGAGGAGTCCTGGCCGATTCACACGCGCTTCGATGTCATCTTCTGCCGCAACGTGATCATTTATTTCAACCGAGAGACCCAACGGCGGCTCTTCGAGAGGCTGGCCAAGTATCTTCACCCCTACGGTTGTCTCATGGTTGGCCACTCGGAAAGCCTGCAATGGCTGAGCGACATGTTCGTGCCGCTGCGCGGGACGATTTATCGTTTGAGGGATGCGAGGCGTGACAAGTGATGGAAGCCATGACGGGAGTCAAAGAGGTGAGCATCCACATCGGCGGGGTGTTCGCCAGTCGCGAACCTGCGGTCGTGCGCACGGTGCTCGGCTCGTGCGTTTCCGCCTGTCTGTTCGACCCGCTGGTGAACGTCGGCGGCATGAATCATTTCATGCTGCCGGACGGCGACACGGACAAGGATCAGCCGACGCGCTATGGGATCAACGCGATGGAAATGCTGATCAACGAGATCATGAAACGGGGCGGCGAGCGCCGCCGGCTGCGGGCCAAGGTCTTTGGCGGCGGACACGTGCTCAACATTCACAGCGTCGGCATGGCCGTGCCGAAACGCAACGCGATCTTCGTCAAGGAGTTTCTCGCGACGGAAAAAATTCCGATTCTCAGCCAGCGGCTCGGCGGGGTCAACCCCTTGCAGGTGCATTTTTTTACTCATATCGGGAAAGCGCTGATCCGGATTTTAGGTGGGAAAAACGAAGAAATCGCCGGCGAAGAAGAACGTTATCGCGTCGAGGCGATCAAGCAGGTCACGCGCCGGCGCGACGAGAGTGTCACCTTGTTTTAAGCGGAAGCTGAAGGCTATCTTAACATGGACAAAACAAAAGTCTTAATCGTCGACGACTCGGCGCTGATTCGCCAACTGCTGACCAGCCTGCTCTCCGACGATCCCGGATTGGAAGTCGTCGGCGTCGCCTCCGATCCTTACGTGGCTTGGGACAAGATCAAGGCGCTACGGCCCGACGTGCTGACCCTCGACGTCGAAATGCCGCGCATGGACGGACTGGCGTTTCTCGAGCGGCTCATGCGGGCGCGTCCGATACCCGTGTTGATGGTTTCCTCGCTGACCGAGAAAGGCTGCGAGAACACGCTTCGCGCGCTCGAGCTCGGCGCGATCGATTTTGTCACCAAGCCCAAGATCGACATCAAGAACGGCACGATTGAGCTGGCAAACGAAATCATCAGCAAGATCAAGATCGCCGCGCGCGCCAAAGTCCGCCCGCGGCAAAAGCTCGGCGCCGACGGGCAGGCCCGCTTGAACGCGCTCCGGAGCGAGGCGCTGGCGAAAAGCACACAGAAAGTCATCGCGATCGGCGCATCTACCGGCGGCACTGAGGCGCTGCGTGAGGTTCTCACCGCGCTGCCGGCCGATTCTCCGGGAGTGGTGATCGTCCAGCATATGCCCGAGCATTTCACGCGCGCCTTTGCGCAGCGGTTGGACAAACTCTGCCAGATCCGCGTGCAAGAGGCGCGCGACGGAGACCGCATCCTTCCCGGCCACGCGCTCATCGCGCCGGGAAACTACCACATGCGAGTCAACCGCAACGGCGCGCATTACAACGTCGAGGTGTTTATGGGCGAGCCGGTCAACCGGCACCGGCCGTCGATCGACGTGCTGTTTCACTCGTGCGCCCGCCATCTGGGGCGCAACGCCGTCGGCGTTATCATGACCGGCATGGGCGACGACGGCGCGCGCGGATTGCTGGCCATGCACCAGGCCGGCGCCCTGACCGTGGCGCAAGACGAGGCGAGCAGCGTCGTGTTCGGGATGCCGAAAGAGGCGATCGAGCTCGGCGCCGTTAACGAAGTGCTGGGATTGACGCGGATCGCCGAAACGGTTGCGCGCCGCGCCGCGGATTACTAAGCCCAGTAGAGGTGGCACCCCTCTTGCTGTAATCGTTCAGCAAGAGCGAATAAGACGGTTATAGGCGAGGCGAAAGACAAGAAACCGGCGGGTACGTCAGATCTTTGACGGAGTGAGCCAAGGATGAAGCAAGTTCTATCCCAGGACGAGGTCGATTCCCTTTTACGCGGTATCACCGAGGAAACGGTCGAGGTCGGCAAGCCGCTTTCCGATCAGCCGGCGGCGCCTAAAGCGCCGGGGCTAACCGGCGCCGGCGATCTCAAGCCGTATAATTTCATCCGCAGCGAGATTTCGGCCCGCGGCAGGTTGCCGGGTCTGGAGATCATCTTCAACAAATTTACGCGGCGTTTGCACAGCATCTTCGGTTCCGAGTTGGCCAAATCGGTCGACGCCGGCTTCGAGGATATGGACGTCATTCTATACGAGAATCTCATCAAGCGCTTTCCGCTGCCCAGCAGCATTCACGTGGTTCGTCTCGAGCCGTTGCGCGGGCTCGGCCTGTTCGTCATCGAGGCGCGTCTCGCTTATGCCATGGTGGACGTTTTTTTCGGCGGCACGGGGCAGCGCGTAGCGAAAGTCGAGGGGCGCGATTTTACCCCGATCGAGACCAATTTTCTCGGCAAGTTCGTGAACAAGATGCTGCGCGGTATGGAAGAGGCTTGGCAGCCGGTCATTCAGTTGACCGGCCACTACATGCGGTCGGAGATGAATCCTTACCTGTTGGGCGCGTCGGGCATGGGCGACGTGATGGTAGTGGCGAATTACCGGGTCGAGATGTCGCAAGTGTCCGGCAACATCTTCTTTTGCTTTCCGCTTTCCTCGATCGAAGAGCTGCGCGAGCAGCTCAAGTCCCCGGTGCAGATCGGCGATGAAGGCGAGGGCATGGTCAGCCGGCTTCAACTGCCGCTGCTTGGAGCCGAGGTCGACGTTCAGGCGGTGGTCGGCGTCATCGATATGAAGCTGAAAGACATTTTGAGCATGTCGCCCGGCGATATGATCCAGTTCAACCGGCAGGGGCTCGATGAGATCGAGCTATGGGTCGAGGGGAAACGGAAATTTTTTGGCCGCGGGGCGCAAAAAGAGGGCAATAGAGTTTTCATGGTTTCGCAGCGCATTACGCAGCAATAAGGTCACCGATCAAGCGCAAAAAAAGGATGGCAAAGACTATGGAGCAGACAAAAGAAAACGGCGGCAATCAGGAACCGGCGCGGCAAGTCGATCTCTCGCTGTTGCTCGACGTTCCTCTACAGGTGACCGTGGAGCTCGGCCGCACTCGGATGACGATCGAGAGCCTCTTGAAGCTTACGCAAGGATCGGTGGTGGAGCTGACACAGACGGTCGGCGAGCCGTTGGATATTTACGTCAATAATCGACTGATGGCGAGAGGAGAAGCCGTCATCATGAAAGACAAATTCGCGATGCGCATCGTCGACGTGATCAGCCCCGAGCGGAGAATCGAAAATTTGCGTTAGCAACCGTGACGCGCCCAATATGGCGTAAGAATTCTTTCCTCCCCGTTTTCTCGCCCCCAGTCGGTTCACTTCTCGTCGTCGGTCGCTGACTTCGCGGCGTCTTTTACACCCTGCCCAACGGTTTTAGCCGCGTCCCGAGTTCCATGACCGATCTCTCGTGTGACGTCGCGAGCGCCGTGACCAATTTCCTTCGTGACGTCCCGGGTCGTGTGCCCGATCTCCTTTGTGACGTCCCGAGTCGTATGGCCGACGGTTCGACCGGTTTCTTTGACGTTAGCGCAAGCCGGTACCAAGCAGCCGAAAAGAACCGATAGCCAAGCGATTTTCGCGCGCCGGTTGAGCATGTTTTCCTCCAATCTGTGTACCGCCTCTACTTGAGAGCATAATATTATAGCACATTGGAGAAATTCCTTGCCGCCGGCTGGTTTCGTTGCCGCCGGTCGGTTCATCGTAATGGACGTGGGTTTTTGGTCAAAAATAGTGAAGACGCACCACGGCGATCCCGTGCGCGTCTCGCGCGACCATAGGGTACCCGATCTTACTGGAAATAATTAAGGCAGAGCGGGCTTCACAATCGCCCGCCGCACTTTGCCGGCGGCGATCTCGCGCAGCGCGATAACGATGTCCCGGTTATCCGAGGTGACGAGCGGCTTGGCTCCTTTTAAGAGCTGCCGGGCGCGCTTCGCGGCGAGGGTTACGAGCTCGAAGCGACTGGAAACCTTTTCGATACAATCTTCAACTGTTATTCTAGCCATCCGGCATACTAGGCCGCGGGGCGTTTGGATTACAATACAAATCTTTTTTAATTTGCGAGGGCTCGCTCAGTACGCCGGATACGGGTGCCTCACTAACCGACGGTTGTCATCGATATTGCTGATGGTTGTCTGAAAAAACGCCGGCGTTTCTGGCGCGGAATGGTTCGCGGGCGGCTTACTTCTCAATCTTCTTGCTTCGTTACGTCGAGATTTTTTTTACCATCGGGCAAGACCAGAATGCTGATGCGGCGGTTCGCCGGGTCGAGCGGTTTGTCGGGTGAGAGCGGCATCCGGTCCGCATAACCGACCACTCTTTCCACTCGCGCGCGGGGGAATTGCATGTCTTCCATCGCGCGGCGGGCGTTGAGCGCCCGGGCCGCGGAAAGCTCCCAGTTAGAGTAAAAAGCTTGGTTATGATACTGGCGCGCGTCGGTATGCCCGCTGATGGCGATGCTGTTCGAAAGTTTTTTTACTCGCGGCACGATCACTTGCAGGACGCGGCGCAGGATCGGTTTGAGCTCGGCGCTGCTCAAGTCGAAAAACGCCTGCTTGTCGGTATCGACCATCTCGATCAGGAGTCCATCGGCCGTGAGACGTATCGAAATCTGCTTTTCGATCAAAGGGTATTCTTCCAGCAGACGCAAATCCTGCTGCAATTCCTCCTGCAAGCCTTTCAAGGCGTCCATGCCGGGCTTGGCGATAAATTGATCGTCGGGCTGTAGGGCGGGGATCAGCCCGCGGGAGCTGTCGAAGACGCCGGGATCGCGAAAGTAGCGTGCGACGCCCGCTTTGAGCTCGGTATCGCCGGCGGAGATGATCCACAGCACGATGAAGAGCGCCATCATCGAAGTTACAAAATCTGCGTAAGCGACCTTCCAGGCGCCGCTGTGGCTGCTCGGATGTTTCCAGCGGACTTTTTTAACGATGATGCTCTTTTCGTCGGCGCCGCGTGCCCTGCGGGTAGATTTACGCAACATTCAAAAGCTCTCTCTCCTCTGGGTTGTTTTCTTTCCTGCACGCTTTTTCGAGCTCCAGGGCCGTGGGGCGCTCGTGGCTGAACATGACGCGGCGCGCATACTCGATCGCTATGATCGGCGCCGCGCCATGCAGATTGGCGAGCAGGCCGGTCTTGATGCATTCGAGGTATCTTCCTTCTTCCTGGCACAGCAGTTCCAACTTGGTTGCCAGGGGCTGAAACAGGCCGTAGGATAAGAGCACGCCAAGAAAGGTCCCGACGAGAGCGGCGGCGATTTTTTGCCCCACGATAGTGGATCCCTGGTCGATCGAGGCCATAGCGACGATGACGCCAAGGACGGCGGCGACGATGCCCAGACCAGGCAACGCATCAGCCACTTTCGAAATGAGGGCCGCGGGCCGCCGGCTCTCCTCGTCGTGCGTGGCCAACTCCTCATCCATCAGTTGAGCGAGCTCGGTGGGGTTAGCGGAACCGCTGATCACGAGCCTTAGAGAGTCGCAAAGCAGGTTTCTCGCCTCGGAATTGGCCAGGAAGCTCGGGTATTTTGAGAAAACAGGGCTGTTAACGGGGTCATCCACATCTTTTTCCAGCGCCATCTCGCCGTTTTTCCGCATAATCGAGAAGACTTCATAAAGGAGGTGAAAAAGCTCCATGTATTGATCTTTGCCGTACGACGAGCCTTTGAGCGCCTTTTTGAGCCCCCTGGCGAGGCCCCCCAGGACTTTTCCCGGCGCGGCGATAATCAAACTGCCGATGGCGGCTCCGCCAATGACGATGAATTCGGCGATTTGGAGGAGAATGGTAGGGGGTCCCCCTGCCTCCATGAATCCACCAAAAACCGCGCCGAATACAATCAGGATGCCGATAATTAAAGAAACCACGTAATTACGCCTTTCCGACAATTTCCAATCGACATTAAGTAGGAAAACTTTAGGCGGGCTAAAGGTTTTCTCCGTTTTGCCGACAAAGATATACGAGGTAGTTCCTCTAGGAGGCAATCCCCTGTGATCAACGTCAATCAGGTATTCGAGCGCGTGTCGGAAGGACTCTCGTCTGCTACGAGCCTGAAGATTCTCGAGGTCACCCAGGATGAGCGCGCTTGGGCCCACAGCCTTGCCGAAGTGATCGGCGGCGACCGGGCGTTCAGCGTGCGGTTTCTTTTTCTCGCCGGCTTGGTGAACGGCTTGCCGCGCCGGGTTACCACCGTCTCTCAGGCCGTCACCACGTTGGGCTTCGGCACGGTTAAGGCGCTCACGCTGTGGCTGACGCTCCACACCTCCGCCGCAGCCGACGATCCGGGCGACGGGCCGGAGCCAACGATTCACTTGAGAGATCTATGGGAGCATTCACTCGCGTGCGGCTTGATCGCGGGCCGCATGGTGGCCGCCGAGGACTATAGTCCTCTCCCGACCGCTTTCGTCGCGGGGCTGCTGCACGATGCCGGCCGGGTGCTCTGCTATCGTCATTTTAGAGAGGAATTCAACGCCGCGCTGAAGCTCGCGGCGAGCAAAAACATTCCTCTCGCCGAAGCGGAAGCCAAAATCTTCGGCGCCGATCATTCCGCCATCGGCGAGTACTGGGCGCGCAGCGCCGATCTACCGCCGCTGATCCAGCATACGATTCGCTACCATCACAGCTCGCTCAGTTCTTTGCCCTCGAGCATCGATCCGCTGCTCAAAAAGACTTTGGCAGTGGTTCGAATCGCCGACCATTTCGGCGCGGAATCCGGCTTCGCGGCCCTCGAAGACCGCAGTCCGCTCGAGGAGGAATGGTCGGCTTTAGCCCAGCGGGAAGAAGACTGTCGCCGGCTGGTCAAGCGGATTCAGCAAGAGGTGGTCGGAGTCAGGGAGATGTTCGGCTTTGCCGAATCGGCAGCGATCCGATCGGGGCAGGGTGGCCGGGCCCGAGGGCAAGTCATCCAGTTTCCCACCCCTAACCGGACGAAGAATAGTACGTTCGGCACGGTCCAAGGAAAGAAACTAACGATCCTGGTGGTCGAGGATCATGGCTCGCTTTGCGAAGTCCTGGGACTCTATTTCATGCGTTCGGGATATCACGTGCGCACCGCGGGCGATGGTGAAAGCGCTCTCGAGATCCTCTCCAAGGAGGAGATCCACCTGCTCGTGCTTGATTTGAGACTGCCTCGTCTGGACGGTTTTGGCTTGCTGCAAAAGCTTCAAGGCAGACGGGAAGATCAATGGCCTTACATTATCGTGATCTCAGCCCAGGGCGCCGACATGGACCGAAGACAGGTGTTGGAGCTAGGCGCCGATGAATATCTGCCTAAGCCTTTCCATCTCGCGAGCCTCTTAGAGAAGATCCAAGCAGTCGAACGCCAGCTCACCTGAACGCTCCGTCAAAAGCGTGACGGCCCGCTCCTGTTTTCTTGACGCGAACTTCCGAAAAACCCTGAATCGGTTCAGATCGTTTAGTGTTCAAAACGTTCAAGCGTCTTGAACTATTGATCTTTTGAAGGCTTTTTCCCCGTTTCCTCCTCTGGCACATCCATTGCTCAATCGACCTTACACACATGATGATCACTCAATACAAAAAAGCAGCGCTGGTTGCACTCGTAGCGGCGTTGGCGTTGGTAGTGATCGCCGGCGTTTGGTTTTTGGCCTACGAATTTTTCAATCCCCGAGCGGTTGCGGAGGAGGAGCAGAAAGCCGGCAAGAAAGAGGTGACCGTGGAGATGGAGCCTTTCATCGTGAATCTCGCCGGTCACACTCCCGCGCGCTATCTGCGCGTGTCGCTCAGTCTCGCCTTAAAAGACTCCAATGCCAGGCAAAACCTTAAAGGATCGAACTCCCGCATCCGCGACGGCCTCATCATGCTGCTCACCAGCAAGACTGCCGAGTCCCTGCTGGCGGCCGATGGGAAGTCGCAGCTCCGCACACAGATTGTAGAACAAATCAACGCCGCCGCCGGCGACGACGTCGTAGAAACGGCCTATTTCCGAGAATTCCTCATTCAGTAATCCTGGAGAGATAATCCGATGATCGGTTCGGAATTCGCAACGCCAGCATTGATGGTCGCCGGGGCCGTGGCCGTGGCCGTTTTCTCGCGCCACTTAAGGCCTTTCTTTCAGCAGAAATCCGGACGCCAGGACTTTCCGCGGCATCTCGGCACGTTGATGCTCAATCCCAAATGTTCGGTGGCGCTCGTTCAGGCGGGAGAGGAGCGGCTGCTCCTCGGTCTCACCGCTTCGAACGTCACTTTGCTGACCAAGCTCGGGCCGGTAGCGGAAGAAGCTCGGCCGCAGGCCGAGAAGGAACCGAACAAGGAATCGAACGAAGAAATCAGGCTGCAGTGATATGAATCCATCGGCTCTTCCGCTCCTCGCCCAATCTTTGCAGGGCACGCAAGTCTCCACAGTCTTCGAGATCATCTTCCTGCTGACGATCCTGTCCCTCGGACCGTTCATTCTCATCACGCTCACCTCGTTTACCCGGATCGTCGTCGTGCTGTCGTTTGTCCGCCAGGCCATGGGCACGCAGTCGGCGCCTTCTAATCAGATCGTGATCGCGCTCGCCCTTTTCATCTCGCTCTACGTGATGGCGCCGGTTTGGCAGCGGATCGAATCCGAGGCCGTGATGCCTTACCTCGACAAAAAAATCACCGCGCAAGCCGCCGTTATACAAGCGTGGACGCCGCTGCGCGGCTTTGTCGTGAAGCAAACGCATAAGACCGATTTGGCGATTTTCTTGCGCACGGAGAAAGAGAAGGCGATGGCGCTCAACGACGTTCCGGCCACCGCGCTGATTCCGGCTTTTATGATCTCGGAGCTGAAGACATCGTTTCAGATGGCGTTTTTCATCTACGTGCCGTTTCTTATCTTCGATCTCGTGGTGGCCTCGGTTCTGATGTCGATGGGCATGATGTTTTTGCCGCCGGCGCTGGTCTCACTGCCGTTCAAGCTTGCCCTGTTTGTGCTCGTCGACGGCTGGAATCTCCTGGTAACTTCTCTCATACGGAGCTTTGAATGACGCCGGAAACGGTGATCGATGTGCTGCGCCGGGCGCTGGAAGTCGGCGGCATAGTGGCCGCGCCCGTGATTCTCGTCAGCCTGTTGGCCGGCGTGGTCGTGAGCGTGCTGCAGGCGACGACGCAGATCAACGACGCCACCTTGGTTTTTGTTCCCAAAATCGTCGGTGTCGTGGTCGTTCTCCTGCTCTTCGGCCCGTGGATGCTGCAGTTCTATATCGACTACATGCGCCAGATGATTCTGACTTTGCCTTTGGTGGCCCGATAAGGCGCGACGATGTTGCCGTGGACTCAACTCATAAGTTCGAGATGGCCCGAAATCGCCACGTTTCTTTTAGTCCTCGGCCGGACCAGCGGGCTCATCATGAGCGCGCCGTTTTTCGGCAGCCGCATTGTCCCCGGATTGGCCCGCGTCTGGGTCGCTGTGGTGCTCAGCGCTGCCGCTTATCCGTACGTGAAGACGCTGGCGCTGCCGCCGGGAGCGGTCGCGGGCGATGCCTACGGTTCGATTATTTTTCTCGTTCTTGGTCTCGCCGGGGAGATCCTTCTGGGAGTCGGTCTGGGCTGGGCCGCTCAGTTGCTCTTCGCCGGACTTCGGCTCGCGGCCCACGAGCTGGAGATGAAGATGGGCTTGAGTCTGGCGCAGATGGTCGATCCTCAGTGGGGCGGCACCAGCTCTTCGCTATCGAGCATCTTCGAGCAGATCGCCGTGATGATCTTTTTTTCCGTCAACGGCCACTTGCTTTTGATCGACGCGCTGAATTCGAGCTACGCGGTTTTTCCTCTGGGCGGCGCGAAGCTCGGCTTCAGCCGCATCGTTATCGGCTCCGCGGGAGAGATCTTTTCAATTGCGCTGCGGATCAGCGCTCCGGTCGTCGTCGGCTTGCTGCTGAGCGACGCTATCTTGGGGATTATCAGCCGGGCCATCCCGCAGATGAATGTCTTTTTCGTGGCCATGCCGCTGCAGCTCGCATTCGGCGTGCTGATCCTGTTTTTATCGTTGCCGGCGGTGATCTGGTTTTGCGTCGATTACTGGTCGGCGTTCCGCGGCCAGCTCGCCGGGTTCGGCCTGGTGATGCGGTGAGTGGAAGAATTTTTCCGAGCTGATTGTTGATCGCTGAAAGCCACGTATGGCTGAACAAGACAATTTTGAGCGCACAGAAGAGGCATCGCCCAAGCGGCGCGAAGAGGCGCGCAACAAAGGTCAGATCGCGACCTCGCGAACTCTCGTGCCTGCAGCCGTGCTGCTCGCCGCGGCTCTGGTGCTGCGCTTTATTGGCGAGCAATTCGTCATGCGCCTGGGACGGTTGTTCGTCGGCTTTTTTTCCCTGGCCGGCGCGCGCCACGAGATGGCCGGCGAAAAATTGTTCGCGCTCTCTCTGGAATCCGGCCTGATCATGGCGCCCGTCATCGCGCCGCTGTTTCTCGGTGTTGCTCTGGCCGGGGTGGGCTCGGGCCTCTTGCAAAGCGGTTTTCTCTGGACGGCCGAGCCCCTAAAACCCAATTTCAGCCGGATCAATCCGCTGAACGGGTTCGGCCGCCTTTTCAGCATCGAAGGCGCCGCCGGGATGGCGAAGGCGCTGCTCGCCTTGATCGCGTTTGGCACCTTCGGCTTCCATTTCCTCTACGGCGGTCTGCCGGAACTTTCTGCGCTTCCCGGTCTGGGAGTCGAGGAGATCCTGGTTTATCTCGGCCGCGAAGGAATCCATCTGATCAGCGGCGGCGTGGGTATCATGGCCGCGTTGACCGCCGCCGACTACGGGTATCAGCGCTGGCACAGAGAGTCGAAGCTGCGCATGAGCCGGCAAGAACTCAAAGAAGAATCGCGCGAGCAAGAAGGAGATCCGCTCACCAAGAGCCGCATCCGAGGCATGCGTCAGAAGCTATCGCACCGGCGGATGATGGCCGACGTTCCCAAGGCCGACGTCATCATCACGAATCCGGACCACTTGGCGGTGGCGCTCCGTTATCGCATCGGCGAGATGGCCGCGCCACAAGTCGTCGCGAAGGGCGCCGGTTTCATCGCGGCGAAGATCAAAGAGATCGCGGCGCAGAACGGCATTCCGATCGTCGAGAACAAACCGTTGGCGCGGATGCTCTTCAAGCTCGTCGAGGTGGGACAAGAGATTCACGCGACCCTCTACCGTGCGGTCGCCGAAGTGCTGGCATACGTCTACCGGCTGAAGCGAGGATAAAAAAGGTTCGAGGGAACTCAAAACTAACAACTAAAAACTAAAAGTTACAAATGACTCAAACCAACGCACAAAATATCACCGGGTTTTCGCTCAAGGACGCCGGACCGGCGGTCGCGCTCGTCGCGATGCTGATGCTTTTGCTGTTGCCGGTGCCGTCGTGGCTGCTCGATTTTTCCCTGGTGATCAGCATCGCATGCTCGCTGACCATTCTCATGGTCTCGTTCTCGATCAAAGAGCCGCTCGAGTTCGCAGCTTTTCCCACGGTGCTTCTATTCGTCACCCTTTTACGCCTGGGGCTCAACGTCGCCTCCGCGCGGTTGGTCTTGCTTCACGGCGAGGAGGGATCGGCGGCGGCCGGGCGCGTGATCGAGGCGTTCGGGCAATTCGTGATGGGAGGGAATTACGCGGTCGGCTTCATCGTCTTCGTGATCCTGACCGTCATCAACTTTGTCGTCATCACCAAGGGCGCCACCCGCATCGCCGAAGTGGCGGCCCGCTTCACCCTGGATGCGATGCCCGGAAAGCAGATGGCGATCGACGCCGACCTGAACGCGGGTCTGATCAACGACGCCGACGCCAAGCGGCGGCGCGAGCGCGTGCAAAGAGAGGCGGACTTCTACGGCGCGATGGACGGCGCGTCTAAATTCGTCCGCGGCGATGCGGTCGCAGGCCTCATCATCCTGGCGGTCAATCTCCTCGGCGGTTTTTTTGTCGGCGTGATGCAAAAGGGGCTGAGCATTACCGATGCCGCTCACCTCTATACGCTGCTCAGCATCGGCGACGGCTTGGTCGCCCAGGTCCCGGCGATCATCGTTTCGACCGCCGCAGGCCTCGTCGTGACCCGCACCGCGTCGGAAGCCGGTCTCGGCGTCGATTTGGCCAAACAGCTTTTATGGAATCCAAAAGTGCTCGGAGTGGTCGCCGGGGCCCTAGGTCTCCTGGCTTTTGTGCCGGGTTTTCCCGCCCTGCCTTTTCTCGCCACTGCAATGATCGCAGGCGGCTTGTGTTACACGGCGACGGATAAGGAACAGAAACAAATTCAGGCCGAGGCGGAGAGTCAAAAACCGCCGAAGCGCGAAGAGGCCATCCGGCCGGTGCCGATCGACCTGCTCGAGCTCGAGGTCGGCTATGAGCTGATCCCGCTGATCGACAGCGAGAGAGGCGGCCTGGTGGAGCGCATCAAGGCGCTGCGCCGGCAATTGCTGACCGACCGTGGTTTCCTCATCCCGCAGATTCACATTCGCGACAACCTGCGCTTGGGCAGCAAGCAGTACACGTTGCTGATCAAGGGCGTCGAGGCCGGCAAGGGCGAGCTGAGACCGGGAAAATTTTTGGCCATGAGCGTCGCGGCGGAGGTGGACGCCTCTTCCTCTCTGCCGGGAGACCGGACCGAGGAGCCCGCTTTCGGCCTGCCGGCGCTGTGGATCTCGGCGGCCGACAAGGAACGCGCCGAGGGTATGGGCTACACCGTAGTCGATTCGGAGACCGTTTTGATCACCCATCTCTCGGAAATCGTCAAGCGCTACAGCGCGGACCTGCTGACGCGCCAGGACGTGCAGCGGCTGCTCGATGAGCTGGCCAAAGAGCATCCCAAAGTCATCGAGGAATTGATTCCGCAGCAGCTCACCCTCGGCGGCGTGCAGAAAGTGCTGCAAAATCTTTTGCGCGAAGAGGTGCCGATCCGCGACCTGCTGACGATCGTCGAGACCTTGGCGGACTATGCGCCGCAGATCAAAGACATGGATCAGTTGACCGAGCACGTGCGCCAGGGGCTGGCGCGCGTGATCACGGCCGCCTGCCGCAACGCGGAGGGCGTATTGCCGGTCATGACCGTGGATTTGCAGATCGAGCGGACGATTCGGGAAAGCGTGCAGGAGAATATGGCGCTCGAGCCCCAGGCGGCGCAGCGCATCATCACCGCGGCGCGCCAGGCGATGGACACGTTCACGTCGCGCGGGCTTTTGCCGGTATTTCTCACGAGCCCCGACGTGCGCCGCCACCTGCGCCAGCTTCTGAGCCACTATTTGAAACAGATCGTGGTGCTCTCGCACCGGGAAATTACCGACGGAGTGAAAATTCAATCTTTAGGAGTCATTAGGTGAAACGATGAAGCCGAAGCAGTTTTTAGGCAGAGACATGACCGAGGCGCTGCGCGCGGTTAGAGAATCGCTCGGCCCGGACGCTTTGATCCTGCAATCGAGAAGCGTCGCGGGCGACCACGGCGGCGTCGAAGTGACCGCGATGAACGAGGAAACGGAGGCGATTCGCGAACGCTCGGAGCGGCCGAGGCAAACGGACTCCGAAGAGTCGCTGCAAGACGTGCGCGAAGCGATCACGGAAGTACGCGCTCTTTTGGGCTGGTTGCTTCCGAGCATCGCCCGGAAAGGACTGGCGGAAAAACTTCTCGATCAGGGATTGTCGCCCGACTCGATCGCGCGTCTCGCGCGCGAGATCGGCGATGCGAGCCACGAAAACGATCGCGAGCGAATCTTCGCCGCCCTTACGCGCTTGATTCCCTGCGCGGGAGATCTCGAACGACGCGCCGGAGAACAAGGAAGGCTGGCGCTCATCGGACCGACCGGGGTGGGCAAGACGACGAGCATCATCAAGCTCACCGTCCGGCTCGCCGGCGAAAAGCAAGGCAGCGTCGGCTGGATCAGCCTGGAGAGTACCCGGAGCGTCGGCGCCGACCTGTTGGCGAGCTATTGCGGAATTCTCGGCGTCCCCTACCGCGCCGCCGCCGACGCGGAAAGTTTGGCGCGCGCGTTCGATCAACTATCGGAATGCGATTGGGTCCTGGTCGATACCCCGGGCTCGAGCCCGCGCGACGAAGACGCCGTCGAGGAAATGGCAGACGCGCTGGAAGTCATCCCCGATCTCAAGCGGATGCTGCTGCTCAGCGCCGCGACCAACGGCCGTGACATGGCGGATTGGCTCGAGCGCTATGGAAGAGTCGGCTTCGAAACTCTCGTGTTTACCAAAATAGACGAATGCCGTTATTTCGGCCCGCTCATCAATGCGGCGCTCACCTGCGGCCGGCCGCTCTCCTACTTGACAATCGGCCAGGACCTGGTGAACGACCTCCAGCTCAGCCGGCCGGAACTTTTGACCGACTTACTTTTATCAGGATGGAGCAACGATGATTGATCAACCGGATTCTTTGCCGATAACTCAGGAGCGAAGCCATTTCTACTTCGAAGCCATCGGGGGCTCCACGGCACCCAGCTTGGACTACCGTCTGGCGACCCTTCCTCCGGCCCGGGTTTTTGCCGTGACCAGCGGCAAGGGCGGCGTGGGCAAGACCAACACCGTCGCCAACCTGGCGGCCGCTCTGGCGCGCCAGCAAAAGAGAGTGTTGGTGATGGACGCGGATCTTGGGCTCGCCAACCTGGATCTTTTCCTCGGCGTCAAGCCCCGCTACACGCTGGCGGACTTTTTTGCCGGCAACATGGCGCTCGCGGACATCATCGTCACAACGCCGCTCGGAGTCTCGCTTTTGCCCGGCGGCAGCGGCATCCAGGAAGTCACCGAGCTCAGCGACGAGCAGAAAATAGCTTTCTTGACCGAGCTCGACGCTCTCACCCACGACATCGATGTGGTGCTGGTCGATACCGGCAGCGGCATTTCCGATACGGTCACCTACTTCACGACGGCGGCCCAGGAAATCATCGTGGTGGTCACGCCGGACCCTTCGTCGATGACCGACGCGTACGCGCTGCTCAAAGTGCTCGCCTCCAAGCATCATGAAAAACGGTTCTGGGTGCTCGCCAACACCGTCGACGGTGAGCCGGCCGCGCGGCGTCTCTACGATACGCTGTCGCGCACGGCGCTCAACTTTCTCAACATCTCGCTGGATTTTCTCGGCTGGGTTCCATGGGATCAAGAGCTCAGGCGCGCGGTTTCGCAGGGCCAACTTGTAAGCTCGAACTCGGCCGGCTCCCCGTCGGCGCAGGCATTTGCCGCGATCGCCGAACGGCTACTCAAGCAGGCGGCCGAGGAGAGCAGGGTGAAAGGCAACCTGCAATTCTTTTTCCGACGGGTGCTGGGACAAAGGAGAGAGCCGAGTTGAAGGCAGAAACAAAAAAAGTGCCGGACCAGTCGTGGGACGAGATGGTGGAAACCTATCTGCCGCTGGTCCGCAAGGTGGCGGAGAAGGTCCACCGTCGTTTGCCGCCCGGCGTTGATCTGACCTCGCTGATTCATTCGGGCATCGTCGGATTGTTGGAAGCGCTCGGACGCTTCGATCCCACGCGCGGGGTGGCTTTCGAAGTGTACGCCCGCTACCGCATCGAGGGCGAAGTGATGCAGTGTTTGCGCTCGCTCGACTGGGCCAGCCGCTCGGTCAGAGCCTGGGGCCGCAAAGTGGAGGCCGCGCGCGTCCGGCTCGCGGGCAAGCTCACGCGCGCGCCCGACGTCGAGGAGATGGCCGGCGAGCTCAACGTCCCGCTCGACGAATACTATCGCATCGAGCAGAAGGTGAGCGAGGCGACCTTATTGAGCCTCGAGGATCTCTCGATCACCTCGGAAGCGCAGTGGGAAAAGGCGCAGGAGGAATTTTCCAATTATCCTTTCCGCGACCCGCTCACCTTTGTCGAAGACAAGGACCTGACCGAGAAGCTGACTTCGGCCGTGGAGCAGTTGCCCGAACGCGAACGTCTGGTGGTGACGCTCTACTATCACGAAGAGCTCACGCTCCGGGAAATCGGCGAGATTATGGGCCTCACCGAAGGGCGGGTCTGCCAGATTTACGGCCAGGCCGTGGCCCGCCTTCGGGGCTCGTTCGGCGAGGGAAAAGCGGAGGCGAGAGCGAAAAAGACGCCTGCGGACGCGCCTATAAACAGGAGCCGGGGAAAGAAAACCGTGGCATGAGAGAAGTCTCGTGGCTGAATCGGTAAAAAGAATCATTTCGCCTTCCGCATCGCTTGACCGCGCGGGGGCGATCGACCGCGAGAGAGATAGAAACAGAGAGCGCGAAAAAGAGGCAAGGAAGCGGGGAATCGCTCCGGCCGTAGCAAACGAGGAAAAAGAAGCGCCGCCGGCGCTTCCGGAGGAAGAAAAAGAATCGACCGACCCAAAGAAGGGAAAAGCTCTCGACATCAAAGTTTAAAAGTTAGTTTCGGGTTTCGAGCTAAAAACGGAGAAGAAAGGATGAATTCATGAATACGAGCTGGATACTGATTGCGGTTTTCGCTTTGTTCCTTTGCCTTGGGACCAAAGCGGGCCGGTACACGTTCGCGCGTGTGTTGGGCGGACTTTATGCGCTGCTCAGCGGCGCGGGCGGAAACTTGCGCGCAAAGGCTTCGGGCCGGCGCGATGACCGGCTGGCGCGACTCGAAGAGGTGCTGCGCACGGCCGAGCTTACGAACAACAGCTTTTTCCGTTCTCTCGAAATGGTGCAGAAAAATCTCGAGTCCGTGATTCTGCGCGCGGAGAGCGCGGAGCAGCGGCTGCACAACCTGATGACCCAGACCGATCCGGGCAAAGCGGACCAATATTCCTCGGCCGCCTTGCTGCTGTCCGAGGGAAAAAAGCCGGAGCAGGTGGCCAAAATGCTGAGCCTCCCGCTGCATCAGATTCAACTGGTCCAGAAGCTGCGCCAAGCGGTCAAGCCGGATGACAAGATCTTGACACCCAAGAGCGAAGCGCCCCGGCGAGTGGAGAAAAGGGCGGAACTCCTGGTTACGAGTAAAAAACGTCCGGCCTTCCCGGCTGCGAATGGGAAGGGGGAGAATGGTGCCGCCCATAGGGAAAAAGATGCCGCCTTGCAGCGCTAGGACGGCTGGGAAGGCGGCGATGAACCGTAAAGAAATCCGAGAAAATGCCGATTTAATCGTCGCTTCTTCCGCCGCCGCCGCCGGTACGCATATTGCAAGAATCCGGTGCACGCCATGAATGCCGCGATGTACAAAGCTGTTTCCGGCTCGGTCGCTCAAATGCGCCGGCTTGAAGTCACGACGCAGAACCTCGCCAATCTGAACACGCCGGGATTCAAGGGGCAGCGTCTGGCTTTCAACGAGTTGCTGGCCGCCGCCGCGGCGGAGCCGGCGGAACGAATCGGCGGACTGGTGGCCATCGCCGAGCAGCGCACGGATTTCTCCCAGGGAGAATTGCAACAAACCGGGAACGATTTCGACCTGGCGCTCGACGGCGACGCGTTCTTCGTCGTGAGAACCCGTCAGGGGACGCGCTACACCCGCGAGGGCAAGTTCACGATCTCCGCCGATGGAATTTTGGTGAACGTCTCCGGAGAGCCGGTTTTAAAAATCGGCCGAACGCTTACCGAGGACGAGCCCATCCGCATCAGCGGAAAAAAAATGGACGTGAGCGCGGACGGCATCGTGCGCACCGAGGAAGGCGAGGTCGGGAAAATGCGCATCGTGCGTTTTCGCGATTCCCGCATCCTCGCCAAGGAAGGCCGCGGCCTTTACCGCGCGCCCGACGGCACGGCGCTGCCGGCGACCGATTATCGCATACTCCAGGGCAATATCGAACGGGCCAACGTGAATCCCATCGACGCGATGGTTGCGCTGATTACCATTCATCGCGAGTTTGAAGCTTACAACAAAGCGCTGCAGATGATGGACTCGGCAACCGGCAGAATGCTGTCGGAAGGAGCGAGGTTATAACATGAGAGCTTTATGGACCG
Organism: Binatia bacterium; assembly: GCA_036506735.1. GTDB lineage: Bacteria > Desulfobacterota > Binatia > UBA9968 > UBA9968 > JAJPJQ01. The sequence goes on from DASXRG010000378.1 coordinate 20,193, forward strand.
CCGCTACCGGGATGCAATCCCAGCAGTTGACCCTCGACGTCATCGCCAACAATTTGGCCAACGTCCAAACCGCCGGCTTTAAGCGCAGCCGGCTCGATTTCCAAGATCTGATCTATGAAACGCTTCAGCAGCCGGGCAGCGCCTCGGCCCAAGGGCTCGAAGTGCCTTCGGGCTTGCAGGTCGGCCACGGCTCGCGGCCGGTATCGACGTACAGGCTCTTCATGAAAGGTGACCTGCAGCACACCGGCAACCCGCTCGACGTCGCGATCGAAGGAGACGGATTTTTCCAGGTGCTGCAGCCCAACGGTGAGATCGCGTACACGCAAGCGGGCAGCTTGAAAAAAGACAGTCAAGGCAAGCTCGTCACCAGCGAGGGATTCCCATTGCAGCCGGAGATAACCATTCCGCAAGACGCATTGTCGGTCACGATCGGAGTGGATGGTACGGTTTCGGTCACCCAGGCCGGGACCCTGACATCGCAGCAGATCGGCACTCTGGAACTAGCGCGCTTTATCAATCCGGCGGGCCTGGAGAGTCTCGGGCGCAATCTTTTTCGGCCGACTCAAGCGTCGGGCGATCCGATTCCCGGAACTGCCGGCCGCGAAGGGTTTGGCACTTTGCTCCAGGGCTTCGTCGAAATGTCCAACGTCAATGTGGTCGAAGAAATGGTGAACCTGATCATCGGCCAGAGAGCGTACGAGATCAACTCTCGGGCGATCCGCACCGCGGACGAAATGATGCAGACCGCCAACAACCTGGTCCGACTCTAAAAACGGAGGCGCACCTTGGGTAAGCGTAAGTTGAAATCCGTCGCGTTCATCGCCGCCCTGATTTGCTGCGCGTCTCTCGGCGTGCGGGCGGATGAAAAAACGGTCCAGGTCGTCAGCCAGGAGCAGGTCGAAGAAACGCTGCGTCAATACGTTCTAAAGATGGGACTGTGGAAGCCCGGGCAAGTCGAGGTCAGGGCGCTGGGTTTCAAACCGGTCACGCTCCGTCCCGGGAAGCTCGCCTTGCGAATTCTCAAACCGGTCAAAGGCATCGGCCCCGGCGTGCAAACGTTTCTGCTGTCGGCGGAAGTCGCCAGCAAAGAGGAAAGTCAGATTTGGGTGCGCACCGAGATCCGGGTGTACGAGAACGTCGTGGTGGCCGCGCGTCCCTTCGCGCACCGCGAAGTGATCGCGCCGGAGGACGTGCGCCTGGACTGGCGCGAGATCAGCTCGTTTAGCCCGCGGCCGTTCACCAAGATCGAAGACGTCGTCGGCAAGCAGGTTTCGCGCCCGACGAATGTCAATGAAGTGTTAACCCCGGCGAGCGCCGAGCTGCCACAAGTCGTGCGTCACGGCAGCGCGGTGGTGTTGGTTTATGAAAGCGCTCATGTGCGAGTCGAGACCGCCGGCGAAGCCGTGCAAGCCGGAAAAGTGGGCGACATGATTCGAGTAAAAAATCCCGCCTCCGGGAAAATGCTCCAAGGCGTCGTCCTCGACGGAAGAACGGTGAAGGTCAGCCAGTAGTCAAGTCAAAAGTAAAAAGTAAAAAGGCAAAATGAAAACAAAGTCAAAAGTTAAAAGCAACAAGGGAACGTACGGGGGGCAAGGATTGGTTTTTACTTTTGCCTTTTTACTTTTGCCTTTCGCTTTCGCGTGCACCAACCTGGACCGGCGGCTGTTTCCTACTCCGTCGGCCGAAGAACTGCAACGCGAAGTTGAGCGCTTGGGCGATGTGCCGGTAGCCGCCAACGGCGCCGCACCGGTCTCGCCCGGCTCCCTCTGGCCGCGCGACGACCACGTGTTTTTCTACGGCGACGTCAAAGCGCGGCGCGTGGGCGACATCCTGACCGTGCGGATCGTCGAAGCGGCCGAAGCGAGCAACGCCGCCGACACCGACCTTTCGCGCAAGTCGTCGATCAACGCCAAGGTGGACAGCTTTCTCGGCGCCAAAAGGTTTTTGGGATTCTCGCCGCTGTCGCAACCGGTCGTGGAGTCGAGCGCCGACAACGGCCACGTGGGCAAAGGGACGACCACCCGAGAAGGGAAAGTCACCGCCAACATCACGACCGTCGTGACTCAGGTCCTCCCCAACGGCAATCTCGTGATCAAGGGAACGCGCACGGTGGGCGTCAACCATGAAGAGCAACTCATCACCTTGACCGGCATCGTGCGGCAGGAAGATCTCGCGCGCGACAACAGCGTCTTGTCCACGCAGATCGCGGACGCCCACATCACGCTCAGCGGCGCCGGCGTCGTCGCCGACAAGCAAAGGTCCGGCTGGGGCACATGGGTTTTCGATTGGCTGTGGCCGTTCTGAAGAAAGTCAAAAGTTAAAAGCATGCCCTGAGCGAAGTCGAAGGGTTAAAAGGCGAAAGTTAAAAAACAACGCAGAACGAAACAAAATGAAAACAGGAACAAAAATTAAAAGTAAAAAGGCGAGAGTTTTCATCCTCTCTTTTTTACTTTTTGCTTTTTACTTTTTCCTTCCCGCGTACGGCTCGCGCATCAAGGATCTCGCGCAAGTCGAGGGCGTGCGGGCGAACCAGATCATCGGCTACGGCCTGGTGGTGGGGCTCGACGGCACCGGCGACCGGCAGAACACCGAGTTCACGGTGCAGACGCTGACCAATCTCTTGCAAGCGTACAAAATCAAAGTCGATCCCGCCGCCGTGCGGGTCAAAAACGTTGCCGCGGTGATGATCACCGCGGAGATTCCACCGTACGCACAGACCGGCAACCGCCTGGATGCGGTGGTTTCGTCGGTGGGCGACGCGCAGAGCCTTTCGGGCGGAACTTTATTGCTTACGCCGCTCAAGGGACCCGACGGCCGCGTTTACGGCGTCGCGCAAGGGCCGGTAAGCCTCGGCGGCGGATATACCGCCTTGGGGATCGGCGCACGCATCAGCAAGAATCATCCGACCACGGGACGCGTGACCGCGGGCGTCTTGCTCGAACGGTCGATCCCGTCGAATATTCTCACCGTGGACGGGGACGTCAAAATCAATGTCAATAAACCCGACTTCACCACTGCCCAGCGCATCTCGGAAGCGATCAACGGCTCGGCGCTAAAAGTTTCGGCCCAACCAATCTCTCCGGGCGTCGTCCTGGTAAAGGTCCCGTTCGAATTTCAGAGCAACCCGATCGGGTTTGTCTCGGCGCTTGAATCGCTCGAGATCTCCCCCGACAGCCCGGCTCGCGTCGTCATCAACGAGCGCACTGGAACCGTCATCATCGGTAAAAAAGTGCGCATCGCGCCGGTGGCGGTCGCCCATGCCGGCTTGCACATCACCGTCAAAGAGGATCAGAAAGTCTCCCAACCCGCGCCATTCGGCCGCGGCCAGACCGTTGTCATACCGGATACGAAAATCGGCGTCATCGAACCGGACAAACGGCAGTTGATGGAGCTGCCCGGTACCGGCGTGGATTTGAGTGAGATCGTGCTCGCTCTCAATGCTCTCGGCGTGACGCCCAGAGATTTGCTCGCGGTGTTCGAGGCGCTTAGAGAAGCGGGCGCGCTCCAGGCTGAACTAGTAATCATGTAGTGTAGGGGCGCGATTCATCGCGCCCGGATAGAAATGATCAACGCTATCGACAAATTCAACGCGCAGGATTTGATCGCCGGGAAAGCGCAGGCGCTGAGCGCCGGCGTCGGCAATGCCGCGCCAGACGAGAAGCAAAGGGCCGCGCAAGAATTTGTCTCGCTGCTGTTTCTGGAAGTTCTCAAGGCGATGCGGTCGGCGATTCCCAAAGGCGGTCTCTTTGAGACCGAGTCGCAGGAAAATGACATCTACACGAGCCTGGCCGACACCGAGGTCGCGCGCGCCATCGCCGGCCGCGAGGCGCTGGGCTTGCGCAAGATCATAGAAAAAGCGCTCGATCATAGCGCGGCGAAAGAGCTCGGCCGCAACACACCCAGGACGATTGACGCCAGCGCGGTAAAAGAATTCGACGGCGGCGCGGCAAAAACGCCGACGCCTGCCGCAGTAGAAGAAAATCACAGCCACGACTTCAGCGCTCCCGCCAAGGGTCTCGTTTCGTCGGGCTTCGGACTGCGCGCTGACCCATGGACCGGCGAAAGTCGGTTTCATAAAGGACTCGACATCGCGGCGCCGCTCGGCAGCTCGGTCAAGGCCGCCGCCGCGGGCAAAGTCGTTTTCAGCGGCTGGGCCGAAGGCTATGGAAATTTAGTGACGATCGATCACGGCGACGGGGTCTCGACCCGCTATGGCCACAACGCGGCCAACCTGGTCAATCCGGGCGAGGAGGTCGCGTCAGGGCAGGAAATCGCCCTGGTGGGGGCGACCGGACGGGCTACCGCGCCGCATCTTCATTTCGAGGTGCACAAGCACGGGCAAGCGATTGACCCCACCCAAGTTATTGGATTTGAACAAGTATCGAAGGGAGGTCGAAGAGGATAAATTTTCGTTAAAGAAAATTTCGGACCCGCCGATGAGACCATTGTAAGTCTCCATGACATCGGCATTCTGCTTTAGCGAAAAAGGGGAAAAAACCATGAAAATTACCAACAAAGACCTGATCGACTCCGGCATTTCGCAGCTGGTCAAAAACGATAAAGGGGTCGCCCCCGCGCGCACCGAAGGGGACAAAGGTGCGGAGCAAAACAGGGAGACCGCCAAGGTCACCATCTCGTCCGAGGCGCGCTATCTGCAAAAGGCGGCCGAGCTGGCCGGCAGGGGCGATGAGCTTCGCGCGGCGAAAGTGAACAGGATCAAGGAGCAGATCGCTGAAGGCACCTATCATGTGGACGCGAAAGAAGTGGCGCAGAGCATCGCCCGCAGTGAAGTCGCCCGTCTCTTGAATAAACAGTGAACGGATTGAAATGACACAGGAGTTGTCGGAACTGGCCGCAGTCATCGGTGAGGAGATCTCTCTGGGGCAGGATCTCCTGGATAACTTATCGGCTCAGCGCAAGGCGATTCTGGGCTGGAAGATTTCCGCCCTGATCGAGCGCATCGAGAATCGAGAAGCGCTTTTATGCAGCCTCGGCGCCGTGGAGCAAAAAAGGCTCAAGATCGTCGCCGAGCTCGGCGGCGAGAACGTGAAGCTCTCGCTCCAGGAAATTCTTGGCCGCGCTTCCCCCGGCGCGCAGGTGAGCGAGCTTTTGCATCTCCGCGAGCAGGCCCGGCAGATGTACACGCGCCTTCAGGCGGAGGAAAGAAGCCTTTTGAGCTTGATGGAAAATCTTTTGGACCACGTCCGCGAAGCGCTGCGGCCGTTGAGCGCTCCCGAAGTCCGGCTCTACGGCGAGCAGGGCATCTCGGATGCTTCGGCCCGCGCGTCTTCCGGACTGATCGAGGGAAAGATCTGAACTCTCATGTCTATTCTGACGAGCCTCTCGATTGCAGCCCGCGCCATGCAGGCGCAGCAGCAGGCGATCCAGACGACCAGCCATAACATCGCCAACGTCGCGACTCCAGGTTACTCGCGGCAGCGGCTCAATCTGACAACCGCTTTTCCCATCACCGAAGGACAGCTCTTGCTGGGCAACGGCGTGTCGGTCGACGGCGTGACCAACGTCGTGAACCGCTTCGCCGAGGCCGAGCTCCTCGGGCTCAACAGCACGCTCGGTTTTACCCAGGCCGAAGCCCGCGCCCTCGGCGGAATCCAGGAAACTTTCCCGGTCTCGGGAGGCATTAACGACGCGCTCAGCGCTTTTTTCAACGCCTGGTCGGCGCTCTCGAACAATCCCGGCGGGCAGGCCGAGAGGGCGGCTCTGATCGGCAAGGCGACCGCGCTCGGAAATCAATTTCAACAGGCGCGCAGCCTGCTCACGGCGGGGCAGTACGATGCCGATAAAGGCGCCGTTCAAGTCGTCGGCAAAATCAATTCGGTGCTTTCACAGATCGCCGACTACAATCGGCAGATCGCCGCTGCCGAATCCGGGGGCGAGCGCGCCAACGATTTAAGGGACCAGCGCCAGGTGCTGCTGCAAGAAGTTTCGCGCCTAACCGGCGCTACAGTTATCGGTGGCGAGCAGGGAGAGCAGATCAGCGTTCTGGCCGGCGGCCTTCTCCTCGTAAGCGGCGACCGCGCCGCGACACTCGATGCCAGCAACCTCGGACCTTCGGGCCTTCACACCGTTCAATATCAGAGTCCGGAAGGGCTCACGTTCGACGCTACAGCGCTCTTCACCAAGGGCGAGTTGGGCGGCGTTCTCACCATGCGCGACAGCGAGATCCCGGGGATGATCGGCAAGCTCGATCAATTGGCCAAAACCCTGGTCGATGAAGTCAACGCCCAACACGCGCTGGGTTTTGATATCAACGGGGCCGCGGGCGGAAACTTTTTCAATCCGATCGGCGCCGTGCCGGGCGCCGCCAACAGCATGCAGGTGACGGCAGCCGTGGCCGCCGATCCCGGCCTGATTGCCGCCGCGCAGACCGCCGCCGGCGCTCCCGGAGACAACGGCAACGCCTTGGCGATGGTGAATCTGCAAAACAGCGCCATCCCGGCCCTCGGCAACAAAACCATGAGCGATTATTACCTCGCGTTGGTCCAGGACGTCGGAACCAAAGCCCAGAGCGCCCAGCAAAATCTCGATTTTCAAGAATCGCTTTTGAGCCAGGCCCAAGCGCGGCGCGACGGTTTTTCCGGCGTCAGCCTCGAAGAAGAGATGACCAAGCTGATTCTTTTTCAACGCGCGTTCGAAGCCTCATCCGTCCTGGTACGCACCGGGGATGAGATGTACCAGACGATTCTGGCGATGGTGAAATAACTCATGCGCGTTACCACACAGTCGCTGTCGAATCAGGTTCAGGAGAGCCTTCAGCAGGCGTTCCAGAGGATGTCGCAGACGCAGGAAGCCATTTCCTCGGGCAAGCGAATCAACCGTCTTGCCGACGATCCTTTCGGCGCGGTCCGGGCGATCGATCTCGGCAACGTCGCGGCCTCCCTCGATCAATATGACAAAAACATCAGCTCCGCGCTTCCGGTTCTCAATCAGACCGACGCGGTGCTCGGCGACGTGAGCGATGCCTTGAACCGGGCCAAGGAGCTGGCCGTGGCGATGGCCAACGGGACTCTTTCGAGCCAGGACCGCGCCGCCGCCGCGGGCGAAGCGCACCAACTGTTCCTCCGGCTTGTTTCTCTGGGCAATACAAAACTGGAAAACCGCTATCTCTTCGCCGGCTTTAAAAACGGCACGGCGGCGTTTACCGAGGCTGCCGGGGTGGTGACCTATAACGGCGACGGCGGCGAGATCAAGATCCAGGCTAACAGCTCGACCGACGTCGCCATCAATCTGCCGGGCGACAAGGTTTTCCAAGGCGTCGGTGTCATCGGCGGAACGGATATATTCGATGCCCTTTTCGATCTGGAAACGGCGCTGAACGCCAACGATGTCAGCGGCGCGAACGGGATCAACACGCAAATCGGCCGGCTCAGTAAGGCCTTGGATCAGGTGGGAAGCTTTCGCGCCGAGATCGGCTCGCGTTTGGGGACACTCGATGCGGCCGGCAAGGCGCTGGAGGTCATGAAGCTCGGCACGACGGAAATGCGCTCGAAGATCGAGGATGTCGATCCGCTCACAGCCTATTCGGATTTTGCCCGGCTTCAACAGGCGTTCCAAGCGGCCCTGCAGTCGTCGGCACGAGTGATCCAGCCGAGCATTTTAGATTTTCTCCGATAGAATGCCATGCTTGTTCTTACGCGCCGTCCTGGAGAAAGCATCACGATCGGCGACGACATCGTCGTCACGGTGGTAACGACCGCGGGCGGCCAAGTGCGGCTCGGGATTACCGCGCCGCAAAACGTGCGGGTGATGCGCGAGGAGATTTTAAAAGCGCTGCAAGCGGAAAACAGCGCCGCCGCGAAGCGGCTGAACCAAGCGTTGCCGCTCGATAAGCTCGCCAAACGCTGGCGCGGAACAAAGGAGGATGGCCCCGGTGAATAGCCCGCAAAAGCACGCCGCTGACAGATCCAGCATTGCCACCCTCGCGGCGGACGATCAGTTTTTCTTCCCCGAAGGGTTGCTGGGCTTTTCTTCGCACCAGAACTTTACCCTGAGCCCTTATCAACCGGGCGACGGGAACGAGTCACCATTCTTTCTGCTGCAGGCGAAGGACGATGATCTTTGCTTTCCGCTGGTTTCGCCGCATCTGGTAGTTTCTGATTACCAGCTTCAACCGGCGCCGGAGCTGCTGGCTAAGCTGGGCGCCGGTTCGGCGACCGACCTCACGGTTATGGTTACGGTTACAATTCGGGACCGACTCGAAGAAGTTACCGTCAATCTGCAAGGGCCTATCCTCCTTAATCCCGTCTCCCATCTAGGGCTTCAGTTCGTTATCGAGCCCTATCCGGTCCGATATCCGTTAATTAACCCGCGCCAAATCTAAAGTTTCGGCCTTAATAGCCGAAAATGCAGTAGAGGGGTTCTATGACGGAAGACGCCGAAATACGCCTAAACGAGAAAATATTCGCCTTGTTCGAGCCGGACGCCCTTCTGCCGGTCCAATACTTCGACCTCCTGCGCCGGAAGGTCCCGATCGAGCCTGAAATCAGGCTGATGTGGGCAATCCTGGAGGATGCTATCGACTCTTACCGAAAACACCACTTCCCCCAAAGGGGAAAGCCCAACGGCAGGCGGGATGAGGTTGAAAGTTGGATTTTCGACCGCGGCAACGACTGGCTCTATTCGTTCGACAACATCTGCGAGACGTTGGGCATCGACCCGCAATATCTGCGCGGCGGCCTCCGTCGTTGGAAGCGACAACAGCTTGCGGCCGAGACGGCGGTAAAAATCGCTCAGGCGATCGCACCGAAGCGGAAAAAGTCCGGCCGGTGCGTGGTGGAAGAAGACGACTATGGCAGCTTGAGGGCGGCAGGGTGATCGACTGGTGGGGCCTGACGAGTCGCCGATTGGCTGCGATTCGGGTGCTGCCGTCACCGGCGCGGTCCGCCGTGCGGTTGAAGCAGATCATTATCGCGGCGGGGCGCAGACCCTCGATGTAGGGAGATTCGAGTGGAAGGTTTAAATCGAGCCAGGAAACAATTGGCCGGCGACGAGAGCGCGCCCGATTTGACCCCCTTCCACAGGATCGTTCCCGAGCATGAATCGGGCGTAGGCCGCGGACACCGGGTCGATCGAGTCATCCAGCGGGTGACGCAGCTGCCGTTTTCCCCGGTCGCCATGAAAATTCTCGAGGTGGCCTGGGACGAGCGCGCTGGCGCGCGCGATATGGCGAAGATCATCGTTCTCGATCAAGCTTTCACCGCCCGCCTTCTGAGAATCGCCAACTCTCCCTTTTACGGTCAATCGCGCGAGGTGACGACGGTGTCGCAAGCCGTCGCCATCCTGGGCATGAACGCGATCGCCTCGCTGGCGTTGACGCTCTTCACGTTCGGCTCATTCGCCGAGGAAGACAACGACACGCTCAACATCGGTGAACTGTGGGAACACTCTTTAGGTTGTGGCGTGTGGGCGCGAGCCATCGCGCAGCGCACGGGACACGCGACGCCGGAAGAAGCCTTTATCGCCGGAATGCTCCACGACATGGGCAAAGTTTTACTGTATCGATTTTTCAAAAAAGAATTGCTCGAAGCGGTGCAGGTTGCGGAGAACGAGGGGATCTCGCTCTCGGAAGCGGAGCAGCGCACGCTCGGCACCGATCACGCCGTGGTGGGCCAGGCCGCGGCCAACCAATGGGGCTTTCCCGCTCTCCTGAGATACGCCATCGCCTTTCATCGCACGCCTCTGGAGGTGCCCAAGACGGCGGACGACTCCGTGCGCAAGATCGTGGCGATCGTTCACGTCGCCGACCTGCTGTGCGAGCTTTCCGAAATCGGCCATGGCGGCGACCGCAGCGACAGCGCGATCGAGGCTGCGGTCTGGCCGCTGCTCAAGATCACCGAAGAAAAATGTCGCGAGATGCTGGAGCCGGTGCTCGCCGAACTCGAAAAGAGCCGGGAAATGTTCGCTTCGGCGCTCGGATGGAAAGGTCCGGCCAAACCCAAAGAAAGCAAGAAGCCCAAACCGACCGGGAAAATTTCTGCTCAGCCCGCGCGGGCGCCCTCGGCCGTATCGGTTCTCGGCGCTGACACGAGCTCTTACCTGTCGCGTTTTGTCGAGGCCGGAAAGCAGATCGCGGTGCTCGCCGGCTTGGACGAGCTTTTGCCCAACGTGGCCTCGCAAGCGATGACTCTTCTCGGCGCCGACGCGGCGGAAGTTCTTTTGCCTAGAGGCGACGGTTTTGAAGTCGCCGGCGTGGCCGGGATCGACGGACTGCTCGGCAAGACGATTCCCGCTCAAGGGAGCCTGGCCGGTTGGGTGGCGCAGATGAAAGAGGCGATGGTCATCGCCAATCTCGATCGGGCAGAGGCGTCTTGGGAGAAGGATTTTTTCGCCGCGGCCGGCTACCGTTCGCACCTGCTCTTGCCGGTTGAATGGGCCGGCAAGTCGATCGCGATCCTGTCGGTCCACTGCCGCTCGGAAAGACAATGGAGCCCGCAAGATCTCGGCTACTTCAATACGTTCGTCGGCCTCGCGGCCGTGGCGCTGGAAAACGCGCGCCTGTACCGCGAGTCCGAGGAGAAAGCGATTACTCAGCAGAAGCTCAACCAGGCGCTGCAGGAAGCGCTGCGCGTCAAAGAGAAGTTCTTGCACATCGTGTCGCACGAGCTCCGCACGCCGCTCAGCATCATCATGGCCTATCCCGGCTTGATCCTGAACAATATGTTCGGCGAGACGACGGTGCAGATGCGCGAGGGGATGAAAAAAGTCCTCAAGGCCGCCAAGCATCTGCTGAGCATGATCGACAACATTCTGGACCTGTCGCAAATCGAGGGCAACCTGCTCAAAGTGCGCCCCGAGATGGTCGACGTGGCCGCTCTGCTGGATGAGACGGTCGAGCCCACGACCGCCTTGATATCAGGCAAGCCCGTCGCGTTCGAGCGCGACTACCGGACCCCGCTGCCGAAAATTTTTACCGACCCGAGACGGCTCAAGCAGGCGATCACTTGTCTCCTCGATAATGCGGCAAAATTTACCCGGGAAGGCAAGATCGTCCTGGGAGCGAGCGGGGTGGAAGACGGCGTGGAAATCTTCGTCAAGGACACCGGGATCGGCATCGAGCCGAAAGATCGAGACATTATCTTCGACCGGTTCCGTCAAATCGATGACGGTGATAACCGCTCCTTTGGCGGTCTCGGCCTGGGGCTCTACACGGCACGCCGGATGCTCGACCTTATAGAAGGAAAAATCACCTTCGAAAGCGAAGTGGGGGAGGGCACTACCTTTCGCGTCTGGGTTCCAAAAGGCAAGCCCGTTCCCGCAGTTTCGCCTTGAATCTCCGTAGGAGCGCTTCGCGAACCGCCCCTACGCATTGTATGCGTGGCCTGCATATTGCTTGGTCTATGGGTCGATGGTTCGCGTATTCGTCCAGGCGCGGATGGGTTCGAAAAGATTTCCAGGAAAAGTACTGGCGCCTTTCCAAGGCAAGCCCATCATCGGCCACGTCATCGCCGCCGCCGCGCGCGCGCTCCCGTACGATCGCATCGTCGTCGCGACGAGCGGAGAGCCGGCGGATGATCCCCTCGCCTGCTATGTCCGAAAGCTCGGCGTCGCGGTTTATCGCGGCGCGCTCGACAACGTCGTCGCGCGACTTCAGGCCTGTCTTCAGGACCATCCCTGCGATTGGTTTTTTCGCCTGTGCGCCGACAGCCCGCTGCTCGACTCCGGTCTGATCGAGGCGCTGGCGCGCTATAGCGATCGGCGCGATGTCGATCTCGTCACCAACGTTTTCCCCAGAACTTTTCCCAAAGGACAGAGCGTCGAGATGGTCAAGGCCGAAACTTTCGCGGCCATCGATGCGCATCGTTTGACCGAGCAGCAAAAAGAGCATGCGACGCAAATTTACTATTATCATCCCGAGCGGTTCAAGATCGTCAACGTCGTGTCGAGTGAGCCGAAACTGGCGGAAGCGACTTACGTCGTGGAAACGGTGGAAGATTTGAAGCGCCTGGAACACCTTCACACGCAATTCTCGCTTCCTCTGCGGCACCGCGTGCAGGAGGTCAAGCAGGTCGCGTGACGGATCACCCGGCGTCGCCGTGAGACGCCTTCGGTTGAAGATCGAGCGCTCGGATGTCCGTCGCCCAACGAGACGGCAAAATTTTCCGGTTTTTCTGGCACCCGCTTTGCACCGGGGTAAGTGATTATGGCTCAAGGATTCGACAATCAAGTGATTCTGTTGACCGGCGGAACGGGCTCCTTCGGGCAAAAATTCGTTCAGACGGTTTTGACGAACCATCGGCCGAAGAAGCTTATCGTCTTCAGCCGCGACGAAGTGAAGCAGCTCGAAATGCTGCGGCGCTTTCCCGAAGCGCGCTTTCCCGCGATTCGCTACTTTATCGGCGACGTCAGGGACCGCGACCGGTTGCACCGCGCCTTCGAAGGCGTCGATATCGTCGTCCATGCCGCGGCGCTCAAGCAGGTTCCCACCGCCGAATACAATCCGCTGGAAGTGATCAAGACCAACGTCATCGGCGCGGCCAATATCATCGACGCCGCGATCGACTGCGGCGTCCGCAGGGTCGTCGCGCTGTCGAGCGACAAGGCGGTCAACCCGATCAATCTTTACGGCGCGACCAAGCTCTGCGCCGACAAGTTATTCATCGGCGCGGGCGTTTACGCGGGCGCGCGCGACACGCGCTTCGGCGTCGTGCGCTACGGCAACGTGATCGGCAGCCGCGGCAGCGTGATCCCGCTCTTTCTCGAGCAGCGCGGCAAAGGCGTGTTGTCGATCACCGACCCGCGCATGACTCGTTTTTGGATTACGCTCGATCAGGCGGTTGCCTTCGTTCTCCGTTGTCTGAGGACGATGCAAGGCGGCGAAATCTTCGTTCCCAAGCTCCCGAGCATGAAGCTCCTGGATCTGGCGCGGGCGATCGCGCCGGACTGCCGGCACGACATCGTCGGCATTCGACCCGGGGAAAAGCTGCACGAAGTCTTGCTCACCGAGGACGAGTCGCGCCGCGTGCTGGAGTTCGACGACTTCTTTGTCGTTCAACCCGGTTGGCTTCATAGCGGATCGAGCAACGGTCACGGCCGCGGCGGCCGTCCGGTCGCCGAAAATTTCCGTTACAGCTCCGAGAGCAACGACCAGTGGCTCACTGTGGGCGACCTCCGTGCAACCGTGGATGTCTATGGATCAACCGATGATACCTTATGCGCGGCAGTCGGTTAGGGACGAGGATGTCGAGGCGGTCGTAGAAGTCCTGCGATCCGACTGGCTCACCACCGGTCCCAAGGTCGAGGAGTTCGAAACGGCATTCGCCGGCTCGGTCGACACCGAAGAATCGGTGGCCGTATCGAGCGGCACCGCGGCGCTGCACGCCGCGATGTACGCGGCCGGAATCGGCCCGCGCGACGAAGTCATCGTCCCGGCGATCACGTTTGTCGCCACCGCCAACGCGGCGGTCTATCAGGGCGCCACGCCGGTGTTTGCCGACGTCCAACCGGACACGCTACTCGTCGATCCCGATTCGGTGCAGGCGAAGATAACTTCGCGCACCAAAGCAATCGTCGCCGTCGATTACGCGGGGCAGCCATGCGACTACGATAGCCTCCGTGAGATCGCCGACCGGCACGGGCTCCATCTCATCGCGGACGCCTGCCACTCTCTCGGCGCGGAATACAAAGGAAAAAAAACCGGCAGCCTGGCCGATCTCACTGTGTTCAGCTTTCATCCGGTGAAGCATATCACGACCGGGGAAGGCGGCATGGTGGCGACCGCGGATCGCGAGCTGGCGGCGCAGATGCGCAAGTTCCGCAATCACGGCATCAGCACCAACCATCACGAGCGCAGCCGCAAAGAGACCTGGTACTACGAGATGGAGGATCTCGGCTACAACTATCGCATTACCGATTTTCAGTGCGCGCTCGGCCTCAGCCAGTTGCGCAAGCTTCCGGCGCAAATACAAACGCGGCGGGCGATCGCCAAGCGCTACGACGAAGCTTTTTCGTCGTGCGCGCAGATCAAAGCCCTGGCCGTCTCGCCGGACGTCTCGCACGCGTATCATCTCTACGTGATTCGTCTCGAACCGCGGCACAGCCGCGACCGGCTGTTTCTGCATCTGCGGCAAAGAGGCATCGGGGCCAACGTCCACTATCTTCCGGTCCATCTGCACCCTTACTATCGCCGACGTTTCGGCTGCGGCAAAGGGCAGTGCCCGGCGGCCGAACGCGCTTACGAGGACATTTTGAGCCTGCCGATGTTTCCCAGCATGACCGACGGCCAAATTGATCAGGTGATCGATGCGGTTTATGAGGAGGTTAAAAAGTATGCAGCCTAATCAGGCTCGGATCTTTGCTGAGTTCGAGGGTGACCGCTGGTTTCAGCGCAATCAAAATGCGTTGAAATGCTTTGATCCCGAAACCGACCTGCCTTTGAAGGTGCTGAAGCTTTACGGTCTGCAGCCCCGGAATGTGCTGGAGATCGGCGCGGCCAACGGTTTTCGCCTGGCGGAAATCGCCAAGGCCTACTGCGCTTGGGCCGTAGCCGTCGAGCCGTCGGCGGAAGCCCTGCGCGATGGAAAAAAATGCTTTCCCGCGATCGAATTCGTTTGTGGCCAATCTCACAGCATCCCGTTGCAAGGCGGGTTCGACCTCATTATCGTCAATTTCGTTCTCCACTGGGTCGATCGCTATCGTCTTCTTCAGTCGGTTGCCGAGATCGATCGTCTCCTCATTGACGGCGGATTTCTGATCGTTGGCGACTTTCAGCCGTCAAGCTTCCTGCGGGTTCGGTATCATCATCTGCAAAACGAGGAGGTCTTTACGTACAAGCAAGACTACGGCGCACCGTTTCTCGCTGCGGGGATCTACCGGCCGATATGTTTACTGACGGGAACTCATGGCGCCAAAGCTTTAAACGGCGGCGGCGGCGAGAATGAACGGACGGGATTATGGCTTTTACAAAAATCTCTCCAGGGCCGGTACTCAGAAAGCCAAGGGCCGGCGCGATGACGGATTCCCGCGCGGACCAGAAACATCGGGTTCTCGTCGTCGGCTGCGGTTCAATCGGCAAGCGCCACATCCGCAATCTCAAGACGTTGGGCGCGGGCGAGATCGCCGCTTTCGATGTGCAGGCCGAGCGCCGCGCAGAGGCCGCTTCTATCGGAGGAGTGCGCGCGGTGGAAGATTTGGCCGAAGCATGGTCGTGGAATCCCGACGTCGCGCTGGTCACCGTGCCCAACAGCTTCCACTTGCCGATGGCGATGGAAGCCGCCCGACGTGATTGCCACCTGTTCATCGAGAAACCTTTGTCCCACCGGCTCGACGGCGTGGAGGACCTGCTGAATATTGTGCGCGACCGCAAGCTCGTGACGCTCGTCGGTTGCAACATGCGCTTTCATCCGGGGCTGAAGCGGATCAAGGCTCTGCTCGACGAAGGCGCGATCGGCCGCGTCGTTGCCGCGCGCGTCGAAGGCGGACAATACCTGCCCGACTGGCACCCCTGGGAAGACTATCGCCGGGGGTACAGCGCGCGCGCAGAACTGGGCGGCGGGATCATTCTCGACGGCGTGCACGAGATCGATTATCTCCGCTGGATGCTGGGGGAAGTCGGCGCGGTGGCCTGCTTTGCCGGCCATCTCGCGCGCCTCGACATCGATACCGAGGATACCGCCGGAATTCTGCTCCGCTTTCTCAACGGAACGATCGGCGAGCTGCACCTCGACTATGTCCAGAGAATTTACAGCCGCAGCGTCCAGATCGTCGGCGACGAAGGCACGATTCGCTGGGATTACACGACCGGGGAAGTGCGCTGGTACTCTGCCGAAGCGCGCGGCTGGCAGGTATTTCCCAATCCGCCCGACTGGGAAGCCAATCAAATGTACCTGGACGAGATGCGCCACTTTCTCAGATGTCTGACGCGCGAAGAAAGACCGCTGGCCGACGTGTGGGAAGGCAAGCGCACGCTCCAGGTCGCCCTGGCGGCGAAGGCATCCTCCGCGTGCGGCGAGATGATTCAGTTGGGAGGATGACAGCCGTGGCAAGGACAGTCGCGATCGTCCAGGCGCGCATGGGAGCGAGCCGTTTTCCAGGAAAAGTCCTGGCCGAGATCGAAGGCCGGCCGATGCTCTGGCGCGTGGTGGAACGCGCGCGGCGGTCGCGTCTGTTGGATCTCGTCGCCGTCGCGACCTCGACGAATTCAGCCGACGACGCTATCGCCGTCTTCTGCGCCGAGGCCGGCATCGAATGCTTTCGCGGCGGCGAAACCGACGTGCTCGACCGTTATTACCAGGCGGCCAAGACATACGGTGCCGATCCGATCGTCCGCATTACCGCGGATTGCCCGCTGATCGATCCGGAAGTCGCCGATAAGGTGATCCAGGCGCAGCTTCGAGACGGCTCTGACTATGCGACCAACACATTGCGCTCGGCCTACCCCGACGGTCTGGACGTTGAAGTGTTCTCCTTCGCCGCGCTCGAAAGGGCGTGGCGCGAAGCGACGCTCGCGGCGGACCGCGAGCACGTCACCTCGTATTTCCGCAACTCGCGGGGTTTTCGGATCAGCGACGTTTCTAACGGCGACGATCCCGCCGTCGGCCGGTTCCGCTGGACGGTCGATCATCCGAGCGATCTCGAATTCGTGCGCGCGGTCTATGCCCGCATGCGGTGGTTCAACGGCTGCGGCTTCGGATACCGCGACGTGCTGCGGTTGTTGAGCGAGGAGCCGCGCCTGATGGCGCTCAATGAGGGCGCCGTACGAAACGAAGGCTACTATCTGTCGTTGGCAAAGGAAACTTTTATTGCGGGCCGGCAAAGCTCGATCGCGCGCTCGCAGGAACTCAAAAAGAAAGCGGAGAGATTGATCCCGTCGTGCAGCCAGACGTTCAGCAAAGGTCCGAGCCAGTACGTTCAAGGAGTCGCGCCGGTTTTTTTGCGGCGAGGGCAGGGGAGCCATGTCTGGGACATCGATGAAAACGAATTCATTGACTATCCAATGGCGCTGGGCTCGGTGATTCTCGGTCACAGCTATCCCGCGGTATCCGAGGCGGTACAACGCCAGGTGACTCAAGGGACTAATTTTTCTTTGCCCCATCCGCTCGAAGTCGAGGTGGCGGAGGCGCTCGTCGAGTCGATCCCGTGCGCCGAGATGGTCCGCTTCGGGAAAAATGGTTCGGACGCGACCTCAGGCGCGGTGCGCCTGGCGCGCGCCTATACCGGCCGTGATCTCATTGCCTGTTGTGGTTATCACGGCTGGCAGGACTGGTACATCGGCACCACGACGCGAGCTCAAGGCGTGCCCAAAGCCGTCTGTGAACTGACACGGTCTTTCGAATATAACAACAGCGCAAGTCTGCAGCGCATCTTCGATGAGCACCGCGGCCGCGTGGCGGCGGTGGTGATGGAACCCATGGGAATCGAGGAGCCGCGCGTTGGTTTTTTGCAAGAGGTCCAGGAAATAACCCGCCGCGGCGGCGCACTGCTGATCTTTGATGAAGTCATTACCGGATTTCGCTTAGCCATCGGGGGCGCTCAACAATACTTCGATGTGGTTCCGGATCTCGCGTGCTTCGGCAAGGCCATGGCCAACGGCTATCCGATATCCGCGGTCGTCGGCCGGCGCGACATCATGGAGCTATTCGACGAGATATTTTTTTCTTTCACCTTCGGCGGCGAAGCTCTTTCTTTGGCCGCGGCCAAGGCGACGGTCGCCGAAATGCGCGAGAAAAACGTCATCGCTCATCTTTGGGAACAAGGCCAACGGCTGAAGGACGGCTACAACGTCCTGGTGCGCGCGTTCGGCGTCGAACGCAACACCGAGTGCGTCGGCTTGCCGCCGCGCACCGTCACGGTTTTCAAGGACGATACCGGGACGGAGTCGCTCCTTCTCAAGAGCCTTTTCCAGCAGGAGTGTCTAAGGCGCGGCATCCTCTTCAGCGGCGGGCACAATCTCTCGTTCAGCCATAGTCACGACGACATCGACCGGACACTCAGAGTTTATCGCTCGGCGATGGAAGTTCTCGCACAGGCGATCCGTTACGGCGACGCACCCGAAAGGCTCGAAGGCGAGCCGGTCAAAGCGGTTTTTCGAAAACCATAATCTATGGAACGCGCAGGAATTGAGCGGCTCGTCTTTCGCGCCGACAGCAGCGTCGCCATCGGCACCGGCCACGTGATGCGCTGTCTCGCGCTGGCCCAGGCGTGGAGCGACGCAGGAGGCAAAGCATGCTTTTTGACCGCGAATGAAAACGGCGCGTTGGAAACGCGCCTTCGCTCGGAAGGCTGCGAGGTCGTCCGTCCCGCCGCCGTCCCGGGGAGCGCCGACGACGCGCAGTGGACGGCCGATTGGGCGAAGAAAAATGGCGCACCGTGGGCGGTGATCGATGGTTATCATTTCGGCGTGGAGTATCAGCGGGCCTTGAGAGACTCCGGACTGCGCCTGCTTTGCATCGACGACAACGGCCACGCCGAAAGGTACTGTGCCGACATCGTGCTCAACCAAAACCTTTACGCCGACGAAGCTCTGTACGAAAACCGGGAACCTCAAACCCGTCTTTTGCTCGGCTGCCGGTACCTATTGTTGCGTCGGGAGTTTTTCAAGTGGCGCGATTGGATGCGCAAGATCCCCGAGATGGCGCGCAAGCTGCTGGTAACCTTCGGCGGCGCCGACGCCGGCAACGCGACGCTGAAAGCGATCGAAAGCTTGCGCCGCCTGGAGCGGCGCGACCTGGAAATCAAGATCGTGGTCGGACCGGCCTATGCGCACGTCGATGCGCTCCGGCGCGAAACCGAGCGCGCGACGGGAAGAGTGGAGCTTTTGACCGCGGTCCGCGACGTGCCGGCTTTGATGGCCTGGGCCGACGTGGCGATATCGGCTGGCGGCAGCACCTGTTGGGAGATAGCGTTCATGGGTTTGCCCGCGTGCATCGTCGTGCTCGCCGACAACCAGTCGCCCGTCGCCGACGTTCTCGAAAAGCGGGGCGCGGCGATCAATCTCGGCTGGCACGGCACGGACGTGCCGGACAAATTGGCCGGAGCTATGGAGCAACTGCTCGGAGCGAGTGACCGGCGGCGCGCAATGAGCCGCGTCGGGAGGCTCATGGTTGACGGCGACGGATCGAAACGCGTCGTCAATTCCATTCAAGAAAGATTTCGCGCGTCATTGGGGGCCTAGATGATCGAGAGCAAAGAATCGACCGCAGACATTTGCGCTTTCTGGAACAGCCGGGCGGGATTGGGACAGTGGGCGGGCAGCCGAGACGTGATCGCCAAGCAGATTGAGGTCGAGGCGATCGCGACCTACGTCCGCAACGGCATGCGCGTTCTCGAAATCGGATGCGGCAACGGAATCACGGCCATCGAGCTCGCCAGACGCTACGACGTGGAAATCCTGGGAATCGATTTTGCCGCGGAGATGATCGCGGCCGCGACCGGGATGCTGGACGATCAGCGACTCAACGGCAGGGTCAGATTCGAGGTGGGCGATGCGCTGAGCCTGTCGCATTTTTCCGACAAGTTCGACCTCGTCTACACCGAGCGCGTCCTGATCAATCTTTCCGACTGGCCCACGCAGCGGCAGGCGATCGCGGATATCGCCGACTTGCTGGCCGACGGCGGATTGTACGTCATGTGCGAGAACAGCCAGGACGGACTCGACTGCATCAACTCGCTTCGCGAGCGGGTGGGGCTCTCAACGATCACCCCGCCCTGGCACAATCGCTATTTCCGCGACGCCGAGATCGCGCAAGCGAATTTTCCGGGAATAAAATTGGAAGCCGTAAACGACTACAGCTCGACTTATTATTTTTTGAGCAGAATCATCAACGCCCGGCTGGCGGCCGAGCGCGGAGCGCAGCCCGACTACGACGACCCGGTCAATCAACTGGCGTTGCGGCTGCCGTCGATCGGAAATTTGGGCCAGGGCAGGATTTGGTTATGGCGGAAGGCTACGGCACAGACGGAAACATAGTCAAAGAATCCGTCCAGGAGGCACGCCTTCGGTTGAGGCGAGTCACCGAACAGGACTGCGAGCTTTTGTGGAAATGGGCCAACGATCCCACGGTGCGCGGCTGCTCATTCTCGTCGGAGCCGATTGCTTTTGCCGAGCACGTGGCATGGTTCAGCAGGAAGCTTGGCGATCCAAGCTGTATTCTCTATCTGGCGATCAACGGTGATTCCGTTCCGCTCGGACAAGTTCGCTATGAATGCGACCATGGTGATGCTCAGGTGTCGGTGAGCGTCGATTGCCGCTTTCGACGTCTCGGATACGGGACCGAGATGCTGCTGGTTTCCGCCCGGGAGATTTTTGCCGACGTGAAAGTCGACGCGATTCATGCGCTGGTGAAAACCGGCAACGAAGCGTCGATTCGCGTCTTTGAAAAGGCCGGCTACAAAAATGCCGGCGCTCGGACGGTGCGCCAACAAACGGCGCTCCATTTGATCTTGAAACGGAAAGATTGAGTTATGGCCGCGGACATTACGATCGGCGGAAGAAAAATCGGGGCGGGGCATCCGGTCTTCATCGTGGCCGAGCTGTCGGCCAACCATAACGGCGATTTCGAGCAGGCGGTGACGCTGGTCAAAGCGGCCAAAGAGGCCGGCGCCGACGCGGTCAAGGTGCAAACCTATACGCCCGACACGCTGACGCTGGATTCGAGCCGAGAATATTTTCAAGTGCGCGGCGAGACGCTGTGGGACGGCCAAACGCTCTACGCGCTTTACAGCAAAGCTTATATGCCGTGGGAGTGGCAGCCGAAACTGCAAGCGGTCGCGGAAGGCCTCGGCCTGGAATTTTTCTCGGCCGCGTTCGATCCCACCGCGGTCGATTTTCTCGAACGGATGAACGTGCCGGTGCATAAGATCGCGTCGTTCGAGATCGTCGATATCCCGTTGATCGAGAAGGCGGCGCGAACGGGAAAGCCTCTGATCATTTCCACCGGCATGGCCACGCTTCTGGAAGTCGAGGAAGCGCTGCAGGCCGCGCGCGGCGCGGGCGGCAAGGATATCGCTCTGCTCAAATGCACCAGCGCCTATCCGGCGCCGCCGGAAGAGATGAATCTCAGAACGATTCCCCATCTGTCGCGATCGCTGGGCGTTCCGGTCGGTCTTTCCGATCACACCTTGGGCATCGCCGTGCCGGCGGCTGCCGTCGCGCTGGGCGCCTGCATCGTAGAAAAGCACTTCACGATGTCGCGTGCGGTCGCGGGGCCCGACAGCGCCTTTTCGCTCGAGCCGGCCGAGTTCAAAGCGATGGCCGAGGCGATCCGCGCGGCGGAGAAGGCGCTGGGCGAGGTGCGCTACGGTCCCGGCGCGGAAGAAGCGAAGAGCCGGGTGTTTCGCCGCTCGCTCTTCGTCGTCGAGAATGTAAAAGCCGGAGAGCGTTTTACGGAGAAAAACGTGCGCTCGATTCGTCCGGGTTACGGTCTGCATCCGCGTCATCTGCAGGAAGCGCTCGGCCGCCGGGCCAGGCAAGACATTCCATCCGGAACGCCGCTGGCGGTCGAGATGATCGACGACTAGGCGGCAAAAATTTCCGCAATCGGCGGCACAAGGTTTGCTGGGATTCATTCCCGACTCAGGAGCGTCATGAAAAAAAAGATTTTATTCGCCATCGGCGATATCGACTGGAAGTACACGCGCGGCAAGCTGCGCCATCTGGTGAAAAGAGTCGCCGACGATGGTTTTTCGGAAGTCGCCGTGGTCAGCCACGACAAAGAGGTGTGCCAGGCCTTTGACGGTGAAATCGAGACCGTCTATTTCCCCGGAGAGTTTCCAAGTCCTTTGCCGAAGCATGCCGTAACGATGAGCGAATTGATGATTCGCTACACCAGCGAAGTGATGTTTCCCAATAGCCGGTTCCCCTTTTGGAAGACGATGGCGATGGACGATTACGTGGGTTGCTTCACCCCCGGCACGCATCCTTCGCTGCCATTCCGCCCCGACATGGTCGTCTACCCGCTCATGGGCATCGACAACAACACCGTCGAGGCCTGCCATTTTTACGCGGCGATTGCCAGAGAAGCTCGAAGCTTGAACGTGCCCGTGCTCGGTCTTGAAGTTGCGTGCCTTGGAAACCGGCAGACTCTCGGCGCTTCTTTGGCTGATTACTATGGCGTGAAAACCGAGTTCTCCCGCTCTTTTGTCGAGAGCCGGGGCCTGGCGCCAGCAGAAAACGTTTTTGTTCTCCCGCCGCTCGAATCGTATCTGCTCACCTGCCGGGTCGATCCTTTCCTCGATGACTACTTCCCCGTCGAAAAAAAGCTGCGCGACATCCTGAAGCTATCGTCACGATGCATCACGCTCATGATTCCCCACAACATTGCCTTCGTTTACGAGACGCGGCGCATTCTCGCGAGCTTGGGCGCCTTGCGCTTTCCCGTCAACGTTATTCTCGCGGTGACGCCCGATGTCGCGCGCCACAGTCGGAAGGAGAGAGAGATCGCCGAACTGGTCTATCGGGACGAGATCGCCCGCTTGCCTTCGGTCCGCATCTTCGAGGAGCGGGGATGGCGCGAGCTTCTCATGTTGAGCGATATCGTCATCAGTCCGATGTTCTCGGTTCACAGCGAGCTGGCGCCGCAATACGGAAAGCTTGCGATCGTCTCGCAGGCGATGGGAGAACGCGCTTGGATCGGAGAGAATCTCTACGCCGAGCCCGACCTCGAACGCATTAATCAACTGGTCGAAACATGGATCGAGCGCAGCCTGCTTCAAAGGAAGAGCGTGGCGGCGATGATCGAGACGATTCTCGATCGTCGTGAAGATCAAGAACGCGAGGTGCAGGTTGAACTTCAAGGGTAAAAAGGCTCTTTGTTTCATCGCGCTCAAGCACCACGGACGCTATTTGTTTCCCGTGACGCGGGCCCTGGAGGCCGAGGGCATGGAGATGATCTATCCTACGGCGCCGGCGGAGTCGCCTTTCGAGCTCACGTTCATCGAGGAGGGGCTGCCCTACCGCCACACGTTTTCGTACCTCAACGCGGAAGTCGCCCGCGACATCGAAGCGGCTTACCGGCAGGTCCGCTCCGTATGGAAAGACAAAATCCTCGACGGCTCCATCCTCCATTATTTTTCCATCTGCATTCAGGACAAAGGGCTGCGCATGCACATCGAGAATTTTTATCTCCTGCGGCGCATGTTCGAGGTCGAGCGGCCGGACCTGGTCCTGGTCCTGCACGAGATGAACAGTTGGGGAAAAATTCTCGGCTACTTATGCCATGAGTTCGGCGTTCCCTTCGTCAGTCTTCAGGAAGGGCTGTATTACGGCGACTCGGGCATTTACCGCTTCAATACGGAATATTCGACCGGCTGTCTCGTATGGGGCGAATCGACGCGCGAGGTGCTGCTCAAGGCCGGCGGGTGCGACGACAAGATCTTCGTGGTCGGCAACACCCATCTGTCCGAGGCCATTCGCGAGCACCAAAAGCCCGAACTGATCCGAAAAACGAAAAAGGATCTAGGCGTTCGAAAAGGCGGCCGGATGATCACGCTTTTCATGGGCGGCCTGGGATACGGGGAAGCTTTCGAGCTTCCGAATTCCCTGCTCTCATGGGTCAAGGCAACGCCGGATCTGACGCTGGCCATTAAATGGCACCCTTTCAACAATAAGAAAACCCTCGAGCGAATATCGGAGCGCTTTATCGACTTTCCCAACGTCTGTTCGCTGCAGCAATACGATACCTATAATCTTCTCGCCGCCAGCGACGTCTGCGTCCTGTTCGGCAACTCGACGACGGGATTGGAAACACTCGCGTTCGACAAGCCGCTGGTGGAGGTATTCCTCAACGGCCAGGTGTATTGCTACTCGGATCAGGGGGTCGCCGAGCGCGCGCCGGCTCTGGCCGATGTGCCGGCCGTGGTCGAGAAAATTTTTCGCGAAGGCGTGGCGGCCGAGCGCAAGGCTCGGGTGGAGGAATATCTTCGACGCAATCTTTGCTCGCGCGCCGGCAGCGTTGAGCGGACCGTCGACGCGATTACCCGGGTTATTTCCGCCAACGAAGCGCGCAAGTCGCCGGCGGGGGCGAAGTCTTCGAGCGGTGCTTCCGGCGCCGGGGCGATGAATATGGTTTTTGATTGCTCGGTCATCATTCCGTTTGCCTCCGCGCAAAGCGTGTTGGAAACGCTCATGGGGGTCGCGAACAACACGCCTTCGCAAATTTCTTACGAATGCATTATGAGCACGAATTTGAGTCCGGAGGAGACGGCATCCCTGCGGGAAATGGCCGAGGGTGATATTCGTTTGATTTCCTCTTCCTCCCCGGCCGTCTCTTCGCTTTGCAACGAGGCGGCAAAAAAGTCCCGCGGCCAATATCTCTGCATCATGCCTCCAGGCGTGATTCCCCAGCCGGGCTGGCTCGAAGCCATGGTGACAGTGATGGAAGAAGACGAAACGGTGGGAATCGTCGGAGGCCGGCTCGTTTACTCCAATGGACTGGTCGCCCACGCGGGAATCGCTTTCGACGCCAACTTCAGCGCGCTCCGACTGTATCAACTTTTGCCCGGCGATTTTTCCGGCGCTTGCAAAGCGCGCAACATGCGCGCCGTGGCGGACTGCTTCTTGGTCCGCCGCGAATGCTGGGAATCCCTGGCGGGCATGGACGAAGCGTTCGAGAGCTATTTATATGACGTGGACTTTTGCTTGCAGGCCGAATCTAGAGGCTGGAAAATCATGTACGAGCCGAAAAGCCTTTTCCTCTCTCTCGCTGAAGAGCGCGAGAAAAAAGCAGCGGACCGGCTGTGGTTTTACGGGAAGTGGATGGGCCAACTCTGGCCCGACGAAGAGCGCTACTGGCAGGAAGACGGTCTCACACAGGAGCGCCTGTTGGAGCTCTATCGCGGCATCGTTGGCGCCGAAGCTCCGGACGCCCAGGTCACAGCACCCTGAAATTCGCTGAAAAATCCGCGCCTTTTCCAGCCGAAAAATTCCCCTCCCGGGAGCTAAAGTTTTCGCCGCTCCGGCCGATTCTCATTTAGCGGCGTCTTTTCTCCCGCTCCGGCGGCCGCCGCAATCATTTTTTCGGCTGCGACACGTCTCGCTTTCATCGTTCAGCCTCCGAAGCCATTAAAGACTTTCCTGCGCCGGTCGATTCCAAACATCAGAACGGCGAAGGGATCAAGCACGCGCTAGTCTCTGAACCGTTCCCCCTTCAGGGCAGGGAAGCCCTGAGACAAAACAATTCAAGGAGGATTCAGTTTATGGCTATTATAGTTAACACAAACCTCGCGTCGTTGGTGGCGCAGAGGAATTTGGGCCAAGCCAGCGACATGTTGAGCGCCTCGATGGAGAAGTTGGCCTCGGGTCTGCGCATCAACCACGCGTCGGACGACGCAGCCGGCATGGCCATCTCTCAGAGAATGACCATGCAGATCCGGTCGCTCTCTCAGGCGGGCCGGAACGCGATGGACGGCATCAGCTTGGTGCAGGTCGGCGAAGGCGCGTACAACGAAGTCGGCAATATTCTGATCCGTCTGCGCGAGCTGGCGGTCGAATCGGCCAACGGCGTTTTGTCCGCCACGGACCGCTCTTCACTCCAGACCGAAGCTGACCGGCTGGTGGTTGAAATCACCGGTATCGCCAACTCGACGCAGTTCAACAACGTCGTTCTGTTGAACAACAGCGCGGGCAACACGATCGTCTTCCAGGTTGGAATCGGGACCGTCGGATATTCGGTCGCGGCGACCGACCAGATCAGCGTGGCGCTGTTCTCGCTGAAGGCCAGCATCTTCACGAGCAGCAACCTCGACTTGACCACTCTTGCGCTGACTTCGGCGAGCAACGCGCAGGCGGCGCTCACGACGTTGGATACGGCGCTGACGAACCTGAACTCCAGCCGCGCCTCTCTCGGCGCCGCGCAGAACGACCTGGAGTCCCGGTCGCGTAACATATCGATCTCGGTCGAGAACCTCTCGGCCGCCCGATCGCGCATCATCGACGTGGACGTGGCCGATGAGACCTCGCAATTGGTCAGAAACCAGATCCTGGTCCAGGCGGGCACCTCGGTTCTTGCCCAGGCCAACCAGTTGCCTTCTCTGGCACTGACACTGTTGGGTCACTAAGAGAGATAGCGAAGCAAGGAGGGGCCGCATTGCGGCCCCTCCGCTTCCTTAAATAAGAGACATGAATATTCAACCGACTTCAGCTTCTTCTCCCGTCGCGGTTGAAGTCAAAAAGACGGAGCACGCGGTTGAGAAATCACTCCAAAAAATGGTTCGCGTGCACGGCGCTTCGAGCGTGGAGAAGCCTCAGAGTCGCATTGTCAGCCCCCCCGAGATCAACGGCGCCAATATCAGTCTGCAGTTCGCCGTCGATGTGAATACGGGGGAGAAGGTCGTGAAGATTATCGACAAGGAAACGGGTGAACTGATCCGGCAGGTCCCTCCGGAAGAGCTTCTCAACGTGATGCAAACCCTGCGCGCCCTTAAAGGGCTGCTGCTTTCGACAAAATCATGAGTATTGGAACGATTACTTTTAGCGGCTTGGCCAGCGGGATCAACACCGGCGAGCTTATCGATCAGCTGACCAAGATCGAGCATCGACCGATCGATTTGCTACAAAAACAGCAGAGCGGCCTCGAAGCCAAGCTTTCTCTTTTTAACGATCTCAATACCAAGCTCGGCGCGTTGAAAACGGCGGCGACGAAGCTATCGCTCTCCACCAGTTTCTTCGTCCATAAAGCGACCAGCTCCGACGACTCGGTCCTGACTGCCGCCGCTGGCTCCAACGCGTCGGCCGGCAATCATACGGTCACGGTCAATTCGCTGGCGCGCGGCACGACGCAGGCATCGGCGAATTTCGGCTCTTCGACGGCGGCGGTCCGGCAGGGGACGCTCGCGATCACCGTCGGCACGACCACGACCAACGTTACCATCGACGGGACCAACAATACGCTTGCGGGGATGAGAGACGCCATCAACGCCTCGGGCGCGGCGGTAACGGCTTCGATCGTTCAGGTCGATGCGACCAACTATCGTTTGGTGGTCAACGGTAAGAATACCGGCACGGCGAACGCCGTCACCATCGATGAAACCGGTCTCACGACCGGGGCGGACCCGCTGCCCGGCTTCGGCGTAACGCAGGCGGCCACGGACGCTTCCTTGACGGTGGACGGCATCCCCATTACGCGATCGAGCAATGTGGTTTCGGACGTGATCACCGGCGTCAGCTTGGATCTGAAAAGCTCTTCCGCTTCCCAGCTGCAAGTAACGGTTTCCAACGACACCGACGCCATCAAGAAACAAATCAACGACTTCGTTACCGCCTATAACGACGTGGCCTCGTTCATTCATGAGCAAACCAAGTATGACAGCGAGAACAAAATTGCCGGCCCGCTGCTCGGTGATTCGACGATGCAGACCGTCCAGCGGGTGTTGCGCGGCGCGCTCGGCACGGCGGTATCGGGCAGCCCGGCGACACTCACGGAGATCGGGATTACGACGCAAAGCGATGACAGCCTGGCGGTCGATGACGTCAAGCTCAGCGACGCGCTGAATAACAACATGACCGGGGTGAGCAATCTTTTCCTCGACGCTACCAATGGGGTGGCTCAAAGGATGATGGCCAACGTTGACAGTCTCACCCTGGCGGCGACCGGCATCCTTACGGCCAGCATCGACGGGACCCAGAACAATATCGACGATCTAAGTAAAAAGATCGCCGACAAAGAGGCGAATCTCATCCTGTTCCAGGAGGATTTGACGCGCCGCTTCGCCGCGCTGGAGGCCTTGGTGAGCCAGCTCAAATCTCAAGGCCAGTATCTTGCCCAACAATTAGCCAGTTTGCCTCAGATCACGTAACGGAGGTCGTGGATTCTATGAATTTGGCTTACCAACCCCAAGTCAACGCGTACAAGCGCAACGAAGTCCTCACAGCCGACCGGGGGACGGTCCTCCTCATGCTCTACCAGGGCGCCATCGACTTTTTGAAAAAGGCCAAAGAGCGCATGGGCGAAGGCGACATGGCAGGCAAGGGAACGTACATCTCCAAGACGCACGCGATCATCAGCGAGTTTATCAGCAGCTTGAACCACGAAATCGGCGGCGAGCTCTCGCGCACTCTGGAGGATCTTTACAAGTTCATGCTCGATCAGCTCATGCAGGCGCACGTCGGCAATGAGTCGAAACCGCTGGATGACGTGATCGCACTGCTCGAAACCCTCAAAGAAGGATGGCAGGGGGCGGTGGTTCAAGCGCGCGAGCAAGGGGTGCTCTGATGGAGAACCCTTTCCTGCAAGAGCTCTCGGCGCTGCTTCAGGAGACCGAAAAGCTATTGGCGTGTCCTGAGCCGGATACCGCGGCGTGGGAAGACTATCGCCGTATGCGGCGAGAGACTTTTGCCCGGCTGGAGTCGGCGGGCTCGACTGCGGACGGAACGGGCGAGCCGCGTTTGATGAAGGAGCTGATCAACGCGGTTCTCGAGCGCGACCGCCTTTTAATGCAAAAGGTAGAGGAATGTCTCTCTTGCTGCCGCGAGGGGCTTTCCACGGTGCCGAAGGCGCGCCAGGCGCTCAGCGGTTATCTGCCGCCGCGCCGGCCTTCGTTGGTTCAGCGACAGGCTTAGGCTAGTTCGTAAAAAACCATGAGCCTAAAGAAACAAATGTTATGCGCGGACGGCCACTTCTTTATTCCTCAGCCACCGAAACGGCGGCAGGAAAATAGAGTTAGCGTCCCGTACGAGGCGAAAAGCAGGACGGAATTTTTAATGCTGACGCAGACGTTGAGGCCGGCGCTGGTTACGATCAGCGTCATCGTCGCTGTCGGCGCGGTTATACTTTTAAACTTTTAACCTAGAATTTCGAATTGTGGTTCGTGCTCGGGTTCGGCCCGCGGCGAAGCTCAGGGTCCCGAGCCAGTCGAAGGCCGTCTCGCGTTCGTGAGAATACGAGAACCCGGCACGATCCACATCGAGGAGTGCGCTTCCGGGCTCCGCCGGGATCAGGCGCGAGCCGGCCCGTCGGGCACGGAAGCGGAATCTCAACTTGTGGTGACCTTTTAAATGTCGCTCAAAAAACTCCAATTGGGTTTCGAGAATCTTGCGCTGCGAGTTTTGAATTTCGATTCCGACTCGAAGTACGAAACGCGAGCCGCCGCGGTGGTTCGGAGCATTTCCCGGCTTTGCACGCGGCTTCTGATCGTCTTGCCTGCGGTGCTGATTACAGGCGTGAACAGCGAGCTTTTCAACATTCTGACCGATTTCTATCGCGAGCTCACGGGCAGATCCTAGACCGCGCGCAGCGTCGTCAATTTCTTGACGGTCGCTTGACAGTGCCTGGGAAACGAATTCCTGCCTGGGAAAATCTGGACGCGCAATGCGCCCTCTCTTTCCGCTTCCCGACGGTTTTTCTCCCAGAATCTTTGATCCATTCCTTGGCATCGATCCTGCTTAGTCGGTTGGGCCCGGATGGCCAATTGGCTGACGCTGTTCGGTTGAGACCACAAGGGAGGACGAAACGCCATGGAAAAGAAGCACGTCATGCTCGTCGATGATAGCCGCACCGTCGCCTGGATCGTGCGCGAAGCGTTGGAAGGCGAGGGCTATAGCGTCCGTTGCGTTTACAACGGACAAGAGGCCCTCGATCATCTCGCGGAGCGCAAGCCCGACCTCGTCATCCTGGATATCCTGATGCCGAAAATGAACGGCCTGGAAGTGCTCAGCAAAATCAAAGGCTCTTCCGAGACCGCTTCGATTCCCGTGATCATGCTGAGCGTCAACGGTCGCCACGACGATATTCTGAAAGGCTACAACCTGGGCGCCGATTACTACATCACGAAGCCTTTCAAGCCCAGCGAATTGATCCACGGCATTCAGCTTGTGCTCGGGCGGCAACGGCAACCTTCCGCCGCATAAGCGCATTTCGGCGCCGCTACTATAGTTGATTCGTTTTTGGTCGTTCGCAGTTCGCCGCCGCTTTTCACTCTTCCTTCGAGTAACGAGTAACCCGTCAACCCATGACTGTGTCCTTGCTAGGAAAATAGTTCCCACTAGGAAAAGTCTCACCGCTAAAAACGGATCATTCTTCACGCGTCAAAGTTTTTCTTTCCATATTTCGGGGGTTTTTGCTTGGCACAGACCGTGCTTAGTCCGTGATTGCGGGAGGAAATCTCATGGCTATTATCGTGAACACCAACTTGGCCGCATTAAAGACACAAAGAAGTCTCAATGTCGCCAACGATGACCTGGCTCACTCGATGGAGCGTCTCGCGTCGGGTCTTCGAATCAACCATGCCGCCGACGATGCCGCCGGAATGGCGATTTCTCAGAGGATGACGGCGCAGATCCGCTCTCTCGGTCAAGCCAATCGGAATGCGCTCGACGGAATCAGTTTGGTCCAGGTAGCCGAGGGCGCCTATAACGAGGTGGGCAGTATACTTATCCGTCTCCGGGAGATGTCTATCGAAGCGGCCAACGGCACGCTTTCTATCACCGACCGCCAGGCGCTCCAAACGGAAGCGGACCGGCTCGTCGTGGAAATCACCGGTATCGCCAACTCCGCACAATTCAACAACGTCGTGCTTTTGACCAACAGCACGGGCAACACGATCGCCTTTCAGGTAGGGATCGGCACGGTGGCGGCTTCGGTGGCCGGCACCGATCAAATGACGGTGACGCTCTTCTCGCTGAAGTCCAGCTCGTTTACCAGCTCGGGACTGGATCTCTCGGTCCTCGCTTTGACCAGCGCTTCCAACGCGCAGGCCGCCCTCACTACCCTCGACCTGGCGCTCGACAATCTCAATACGAGCCGGGCCTCTCTCGGGGCCGCGCAAGACGCGTTGCAATCGCGCACGCGCAACTTGGCGATCTCCGTCGAGAACCTCTCGGCCGCCCGATCGCGCATCATCGACGTCGATGTGGCGAAAGAGACTTCCGAGTTGGTGCGTAATCAGATCCTGGTCCAGGCCGGCACGTCGGTTCTCTCCCAGGCGAACCAGTTGCCGTCGTTGGCGCTGACTCTGCTGGGAGGCGGGAGATAAAGAAGTCTGGAAACGAAATACGGAGGTAAGACCATGAATAAAATCGAGTCGTTGAAAGGCGGTTCCATGATGAATTCAATCAACCTTGGAGACAAAGCCGCGATCCTCTTGATGCTCTATAACGCAGCCATCGAATTATTGGAGGAGGGAAAAACCGCTCTGGAAGAAGGCCAGGTCGTCGAGAAAGGCGCTTACCTGTCCAAAGCCCACGCGATCATCTCGGAGCTGCTCGTCAGCCTCGACGTCAACGTCGGCGGCGACTTGGCGCGGAGCCTCGAGGACCTCTATATATTCATGATGGATCAGCTCATGACCGCCAACATGCACAATGACACCAAGCCCATCGACGCCGTTCTCTCCGTCCTGCGGACTCTCCGCGAAGGCTGGGAGGGGGCGGTATCGGCCGAGCGGGCTCGGGTCGCTCAAGAATATGTGCGGCGCGTGGAATCCGCCGCCTGAAAGGATCGGTATGCTTAAAATCGGCGATCGAGTTCGAGTAGCCAGCATCCATCGATGGATGCCGGATCGGTACGGCACGATCAAGCAAGTCCGGCGCAAGATGGGCATCCGGTTTCTCGTCCGCTTCGACTCCGATGAGTTCGGCCTCTGGCACGATGAGGACGGCGATCCGGTGCTCAGTCTCGGCGAAAAAGATCTCATTGCTCTCGAGGACTAAAAAATGGTTCGCTTCATAGTGATCGCGGCGCTCCTGGCCGGCGGCTTGATCGCGGGCGGAGAGACGGTGCGGCAATTTTTTGACCTCTCCTCGCTCCTCATCACGGTCGGCGGGACTCTGGTCGTGACTCTTTTGACTTTTTCCTGGAGCCGGCTGCGCGATCTTGCGGCGGTCGTCCGGAGCGTTCTGGTCGAGAAGCGGCAAAGCCACGCCGACCTCGTCGAGGAGCTGCGGCGATTGACGCGCCTCTACCGGCTCAAGGGATCGCGCGGGCTGGAAGGCCAGGAAGAGAATATCGCCGATCCGTTTTTACGCCGCGGCATCGGAATGTTGATCGACATCCAGAGCGAGGAATATATTCGCGAGCAACTCGAAAGCGAGTCGATGGCTTTGGCCGGCCGCTACGAAGCGGCGCAGCAGATTCTGCTCACGATCGGCAAGCTCCTGCCCACCTTCGGCCTGATCGGCACCTTGATCGGTCTGGTTCTGCTGCTGCGGCAGATGACGTCGCAAGATCCGGAAACGCTCACGTCCGGTTTCGCCCTGGCGTTGATGACCACACTGTACGGCTCGCTGCTCGCCAATTTCGTCGCGCTTCCTTTGGCCGCCAAGCTGCAGTCCGCCGAGCAGGGAAAGAAAACGGTGATGCGCGCCGTGCTGGAATGGGTGGCCTCGCTCGCCGGCGGCGCGGCTCCGGCGGCGGTCGAGCGCAAGCTCAACGCCCTCGGCAAGGTCGCTTCCGACACCCCGACCGGTGACAAGCGATGGAACGGCCGCGCTCTTCCGCTGGAGAGGTAACGTCGAATGGCTCCGTTCGCTCGTGCGGCATCCCGGCGGCTTGAAACGAGCCTGGCACAACTGAACTCCGCGTCCTTGCCCGGCGAATCATCGTCCGACGTCGCCGCACGAATCGCGTCGCCCCGCGACGACGCCGGTTGGCTTATCACGCTCAGCGATTTGAGCCTGCTTTTACTCTGCTTCTTTATCGTTCTGCACGTGGCGGACCGGCGCCGGCATGCCGCCGACGCGCCGCAAGCCGGCGCGTACGAGGCGTGGGCCGCGTTGATACCGGACGAGGAGCCGGATGCCGAGCCCGAAGACGGCGTCGAGACCGGCGAGCTGCCGGAACCCTTGACGCTCTCTTTTACTCCCGGCACGGCCGATTTGCCGCGCGATCTCTTTCCCGTTCTCGAACAGATCATGGAGATCGCGCGCCGGCAGCCGGATCTCGGTTTGGAAATCGTCGGCCACACCGACGACCGGCCGATCAACACGCGTGAATTTCCGTCCAACTGGGAGCTCTCGGCGGCCCGGGCGAGCGGTGTGGCGCGCTATCTGATCCAGCGGGGCGTCGATCCGGCGCGGCTGTCGATCCAGAGCTACGCCGCGTTTCGTCCCATTGCGCCCAATGCCGACGTGGAGAGCCGCGGCGCCAATCGGCGCGTAGAGATCAGGTTCTATCGTGATGAAGATGAAAACAAGGATGAAAGATGAAAACGGAAAGCGGAAATAGAAGCAGTCACCGGATCGGGTGTTTTTTTTCAGCTTTCATCCCTTCGACTTTGCTCAGGGCATGCGTTCCGCTTTCAGCTTTGTTGTTCTTGGCCGCCGCGCCGGCCTATGCGCTTACCGTCGATGAGATCCTTGCTCTCAAAAAGGCCGGCGTCAGCGAAGAGACGATTCAAATGCTGCTCGAGCGGGAGCGCGAGGATAAAGCGATGGCGCTGCGCGCCGGCACCTGGAAGACGGGCGACGGTCGCGTGGTCTATTCCACCGAAGGTAACGCGCCTTCAGCCCAGCCCTATCAGGAAGTTTACCCGCTCTGCGTGTTCCCGCAGATCGACGTTCCTCGCCAGCGTAAAAAATAACGCCGTGCTCGTGATCGCCCGCGGAACGTATTCGCCGTTCCGAAGCGGTCCGCCGAACTTCGTCTTATCTCCTCCCCGCGACCACGAGCACGCTCCGTTTACCGCCGCGACGTTTTCTTGCTTGCGCTGGCGCCGCCCGCGGTCCTTCTCTGTTTGGCGGGAGCGATCAGACCGTCTTCTCTCGCGCAGTCCTCGCAGATGAGCCGATAGGTCGGCAGGACTTTGTAGCTCATGACGTCTTTCAGGACGATTTCCTTGCCGCATTTGCAGCAGCGCTCGGTCGCCCGGTAGGTCAATTTCGACTCCCGCTTTTTTTCAAACGGCGGCTCTGACCCTATCGCCGGTTCCATGCTTCCGGATGGTATAACCGGGTCGCCGCTTCTTTTTTTTCCCGGCGAGGCGCGCAGCCTGCGTCCCCGGCGCCGCCTTGGGCTCGCTGCGCAGTATGCCGCGGCGGACGCATTCGGGGCTCAAGCCCAGGGCGTCGCAGATCGTTTCAAAAGAAAACGGGTCGTCATTGTTCTGGTCGAACAACCAATCCTCCACCTCGTGGAGGAGACGGCTGGGCGTAAACACATATTGCCGGTAGGTCCGGATGGCGTTTTCCAGCACCGCCAGAAGAAGTTTTCGCTCCGGCTCCAACTGGTGTCTGCGGGCGACCGCGTCCCAATATTGCGCCGGGAGCGAAACGTCCGCCTGTAGAAGGCCACTTTCTTCCATATACGTTTCTCCTTTAGCCGGCCGGCGAAATCCGATCGTCCGCGACGGGAAGCAGTCGATCGATGTAACCGGCCTGGGTAAGACAATTCAAAACCCGCTCCTCCGACCCCCAATCGCTCCACAGCACCCCCGAAACGGCCAGCACCGACATACGTGACGGCCGCGCCATCGCGCCGGCTTCCAAAACTTCTTTGGAGAAGTTTATGGGGGCCGTCCGGCGATAGACCTCGTCGATCACCGCGCGCTCATGCCGGGTTCCGATGGCCTTGAAGATTTCCTGAGAGCCTAAATAGAGTCGCGGAACGAACCGGCGCAGCAGATCGAGTACGGTCTCGGGCTTGAAGACCATGATCATGCTGTTCCACAAACCGCCCCCGGCGATCAGCCGGCGCGCCGTGGCCGGGTCCGGCTTCTCGACGAAAACGCCGACCTCGCGGGCGCCTGACGGGGCGAGCTCCGGGGCTTCGCCATCGGGTAAAATATAGCCGTACTCCGATTCGGCCGAATCGGGCTCGATCCCCAACAGCACCAGGCGGGATGGATGGCTTTCAACCAAATAAAAAGCCATCCCGACGTGGGCCATGAAGACGTCTTCTTCCAGGATGAAGTGGTCCGATGGGAAAATCGCCACCGTCGCGTCGGGGTGCCGTTTGCACAAATGCATCAAAGGCAGAAGCATGCCCGGCCCGGTATCCCGGCTTGTAGGTTGAACGATGACGGTCCCCGGGAAGCGCCGCGCTAATTGCTGCTGCGCTTCGCGATAGTTGAGATGATGGCCGGTGATCACGGTAAAAAGGAGCTCGCGGGATATCACCCTCTCGGCGCGGGCGAGGGTGTGCTCGAGCATGGAGCGCCGGCCGATAAAATTGACGTACTGTTTGGGGAGCGTGCCGCCTTTCAATCGGTGAATGAACGGCCGCAAGCGCCGCCCCTTTCCTCCGGCCAGCACGATGCCGCAGCGTTTGTAGGAATTCGAACGCGTCATGTCGGAACTTAGGTCAGACGCAAATCTAATGCCGTCGGATAAACGGATCGTGAAGCGCAGTTTATCGGTAAGTTACGAAATCGGGCCGATCGCCAAGGCCGCTTGAGTGTCTATTGTCGTGGACAGATGTCTATGCAGATAGACAACCTGCCTGGCTGATTGGCTAACGGTGACTAGCGATTGGAAAAAAGGAGAGGAAGCTTGTAACTACTAGTTCGAAGGACCGAAGATTTTCAGCTTGTTGTAAAGCGCGGAGCGGCTGATGCCCAGGAGCTTGGCGGCGTGCGAACGGTTACCGCTGGCCTTTTGCAGCGCCTCGGCGATTTTTTCCCGCTCGACGATTTCTCGGGCGCTTTTCGCCGTGTCGAACAGGGACTGCGATAAGCCGTCCTCGTCGGCGCTCTCCGGCGCGGGAAAAAGCGAGTCGGGCAGAATCGCCGCGCCCGGGTTGATCAGCACGGCGCGCTCGATCACGTTCTGCAGCTCGCGCACGTTTCCGGGCCAGGAATAATCGAGCAAGAGTTTAAGGGCGTTGGGCGAGATCCGTTTCGGCGCGAGGTCGTGCGCCTTGGAATATTTATCGATGAAATGGTTCACCAAAAGCGGGATGTCCTCTTTGCGTTGTCTCAGCGGCGGGATCACGAGCGGCACCACGCTCAGGCGGTAGAAAAGATCCTTGCGGAAAGCGTCCCGCTCCATTTCTTTTTTCAGATCCTTGTTCGTCGCGACGATTACCCGCACGTCGACTTTGACGCTTTTGTTGCTGCCCACCGGCCGGATCTCGTTTTCCTGCAAGACCCGCAGCAGGTTCGACTGAAACGCCATCGAGGTGTCGCCGATCTCGTCGAGCAGGAGCGTTCCTTCGTGCGCCTCTTCGAAAAGGCCTTTTTTGTTGTGGGTGGCGCCGGTGAACGCGCCCTTGACATAGCCGAACAGCTCGCTTTCGAGGAGAGTTTCCGGCACCGAGGCGCAGTTGAGAGCGACGAACCGCCGTTCTTTCCTTTGGCTGTGCTGGTGCAGCGCCCTGGCGATCAGCTCTTTGCCCGTGCCCGATTCTCCCTGAATGAGAATCGTGGCGTTGCTGTCGGCGACCATCTTCATCAACCGGAAAACGGCGCGCATCGCCTTGCTCTGGCCGACGATCTGCTCGAAGTCGAGATCGAGATCGAGCTGGGTGCGCAGGCGCTCCACTTCGCGCGTCAGCCGGTGCAGCTCGAGGGCTTTTTCCACCCCCAGCTTCAGCTCGTCGGTGTCCACCGGTTTCAGCAGGTAATCGTAAGCCCCCTCTTTCATCGCCGCCACGGCCGAATCGACCGCGCCGAAAGCCGTCAGCATGATGAACGGCAAGGCCGGATTCAACCCCTTCCCGCGTTTCAGCAGCTCCAGGCCGCCCATGCCGGGCATTTTCAAGTCGGAGATCACGAGGTCGAGCCATTCGGTCTCCAGCTTGGCAAGTCCGTCCTCGCCGCAAGAGACGCAACACGCATCGTAGCCTTCTTTTTCGAGAATCTTTTTAAACAGGGCGCAGACGTTTTCTTCGTCGTCCACGATGAGGATACGCTCACGATGCCCGGCCATACCGTCTCGCCTCCGTCAAAGGAAAGTGAAGATGGAAAGTGGCGCCTTTTCCCGGCTCGCTGTCGACCGTGATTCTACCGCCGTGGGCCTCCACGATGCGCTCGCAGATGGAAAGGCCGAGGCCCATGCCTTTCTTTTTCTTGGTGGTGAAAAAAGGACGAAAAATGTTGACGCGATTTTCCGCCGCGATCCCCACGCCGCTATCGGATACCGAGAGAGTCAATTCCCGGCCGGGCGCGGCGCGCGCTTCGCGCGCCTCGGCGTCGGCCGCGGCGGCGCGGATTTTTACGGTTCCCCCGTCCGGCATCGCCTCCGCGGCGTTGAAGAGGAGATTCATGAGGACCTGCTGGAGCTGGTGGGGATCGGCATGGATCGGGGGGAGATCGGGGCCGATGTCGGTTTCGATTTTGACCTTCGAGCTTAACAGATGATGCCAGGCGAGCTGGACGCTGTTCCGAATGATCGGCTCGACCGGCGCGACCTCCAGCGCCGCGTGAGCCGGCCGGGCGAAGTCCATGAGGTTGCGGATCAGCTCCTTACAGCGTTGGGTTTCTTTCTCGATAATTTCCAACGCTTCATGCTGCGGATCGGAAGGTTTTGTCTCGTGCAGCGCCTCCTGGGCGAATCCCAGGATGATCTGCAGCGGGTTATTGAACTCGTGCGCGACCGAGGCCGAAAGCTCGCCGATCGAGACCAGGCGGTCGGAGGCGATAAGCTGCCGCTCCAATTCTTTGGTCAGCTCGCTTAATCGACCTTCGCTCTTGCGGAGCTTTTCTTCGACCCGCTTGCGCTCGGCGACCTCGGCCGTGAGCGTCTCATTCGCTTGCGCGAGCTGCGCGGTGCGCTCGCGCACCCGTTCTTCCAGCTCGTCATGCGCTCTCTGCAGCTCGGCCGCCTGCGTTTTGACCTGTTCGTAGAGGCGAGAGTTTTGGATCGCGATCGCCGCCTGAGCCGCGATCGAGTTAAGGAACTCGACCTCTTCGGGGCTGAATGCGCGTTCCTCCTTCGTGTAGACGCACAAGAACCCCATGATCTCGTCGGCGATGAGGAGCGGCATGCCGAGATAGGAGACCAGACCGTTCCGGCGGTAGAAGTCGGGCCGCTGGGTCCACGCATCCGTTTGCACGTTTAGGACGACGAACGGCGCCCGGGTTCGGATGATCTCTTTCAGCCGGGCGCGGGGCGA
>DASXRG010000379.1:0-2899 GCA_036506735.1 Binatia bacterium
TCAAATTCGCCTGCGGCAGATAAAACGCGATCGTCGGTATCAAATGCAGAAAACTGTTGCTCCTCATCGCTCGATATTGATAACTCACCAGCGCCCCGACCTTTCCTCCGTCCCATCCGAGGATCGGTCCCACCGTCGCCCCAAACCGGCTCCCCAATCCGCCCATGTAGCTCGCCATCCCCTGGACACCGAAATTCCCCACCAGCGGCAAGACTCCCAACGCTTCGATCACTCCCCGGCCGCCCGCGTTCTGTCCCTGCTCTTTCTCCGCGCCGCCGCCCAACTCGATCTTCCCAAACGGCTCCAACGCCGCCGCCGCATGCGCCCTCGGCGCATAAGCAAAAACCATGATGCCTATCACTGCCAGCGTCGCCAGTAGAATTTTCATCAACAACCCCCCGTAAGCTGAGTGTTGCCATTCATTACCTCGACACCCCTTGCTTGTCAAGATCAATTTGGTCCTTTGATTAGGAAAAGCGGAGGTCTTGCGCGCTTGAGCCCGCCCGCGCGCACTACGGATTGACAGCCTGTCGGATCGCGGATACAACAGTGAAGATTTGCAAATACCCTCCCGCCGCTAATGAGACTCT
Organism: Binatia bacterium; assembly: GCA_036506735.1. Taxonomy (GTDB): domain Bacteria; phylum Desulfobacterota; class Binatia; order UBA9968; family UBA9968; genus JAJPJQ01. Next base: position 591 of record DASXRG010000379.1, read on the forward strand.
TCCCGATTACTCTACAATCGATGATGCAAAACGCCATTCGACGGTATCCCAGTGTGTTCGCGTTGCTGGCGCTCGCTGTCCTGACCTCGCTCGCTTACTCGAACGCCCTGCCGAACAGCTTCCAATTCGACGATTACGAAGGCATCGTCAATAACACCGTCCTGCACGAGTTAAAGAATATTCCCTCCTATTTCATTCGTCCGACCCTCTTTCGCGGCAGCGCGAGAATAGATTGGCGGCCCGTGTTACAGGCTACCTACGCGCTGGACTATGCTATCGACGAGGCGAACCCTGCAGTTTTTCGCGTCACCAACATTCTTTTTCACATCGGCGCTGCATGGCTGATTTTCTTGATCGTAGCGGAAATGGACCGGAAACGGCCGCTGCTGTCGTCGACTGCCGTATCGGTGCCGAGCATATGGCTGTGCCTGATTCCGGCAGCGCTGTTCGCCGTCCACACCGTCAACGCAGAGACGGTCAACTACATCTGGGCGCGCAGCTCTCTGCTGGCCGCGTTCTTTTATCTCCTCGGTTTTTATTGCTATCTGCGCGGACCTCTAAGCGGTCTGGAGCGGAGCAGCCGATGGTGGCTCGCGGGAGGCGTCGCGGCCATGGGTCTGGGAATGGCAACCAAAGCCACCGCGGCCAGCTTGCCGGCGGCGCTTGTCGCCTATGAATTCCTGTTCCTCAATCCCGCCGGGCGCAATCCGCTGAGCTTGTATCTCAAGGACCCGAGACGCCTTTTAAAATATATTCCGCTGGCCGCAATCCTGCTGGGCTATACGGCTTTGCGCGCCTGGCTGCTGCCCAGAACGATGAGACAGTTCGTCTCGACATCTTGGGTTGGCCGCATGACCTATCTTCGCACTCAGTTTCGCGCGTGGGTCTACTACATCCAGCACTATGTCTGGCCCGATGGCTTCATCCTGGACTATCCCGGCTTCGGCTGGTCGACTTCTCTGTGGGACGTCAGAGTTTTGGTATCCCTCGCGATCATTGCGGTGATTTTAGTGGTCGCGTGGCGCGCGCGGCGGACACAGCCCATTCTGAGCTTTTTCATATTATGGTTTTTTATCGCGCTGCTGCCGGAGGCGAGTATCGTCGTACGGCCGGACAAGGTCACCGGCCATCGTCCGTATCTGTCGCACGTCGGTCTTTCAGTGGTGGCGGCCGTTCTACTGCTCCAGGCGGCGATCTGGCTTTGGCGCAAATGGAAGCGCGAACATTGGCGCGAATCGGGCTTTCGCCTCGCTTACGCTGTGGCGATAGTTGTCGTCCTTTGCGGGCTCACCGGCGCTACGTGGAAGCGCAATTTAGTTTGGCGCGACGGTTTGACGCTGTGGACCGATGCGCTGCGGAAGGACCCCAGCAATGCTCGCGGTTACATGACTCTCAGCATGGAATACGCCGATAGAGAAGAGTATGACAAAGCCCAAGAACTTATGGATCGGGCCGCCCAATTGGAGCCACGCAACGGCCGCCTCTTCTACTACCGGGGCTACTTGAACATGGTCCTGGATAAGGATGACGCAGCTCTGGCGAATTTCGCCGTTGACCTTAAAATCCACCCGACCCAAGCCATCACCTACGTGCACGTCGGCGACATTTATCGAAAAATGGGACGTTACGACGACGCGCTGCGCAGTTATCAAATCGCGCTCCGTTTGAATCGCCGCTACCCGGAGGCCCATTTTGGCGTCGCTATGGTGCACTGGGAAAAAAAAGAACTCGATCAAGCTACCGCGGCTTGCAGAAAACTAAACGAGCTGAATCCTCGGCAACGGCAGGGTTACACTTGCTTGGGCAGTCTTCTGATGCACCAGGAGCAGTTCGGGGAAGCGCTCAGGATTTATTACAAGGGCGCGCTTAGATTCCCCGACGACGCGACGCTCTGGTACGGATTGGGAACCGCGTACGAAGAGCTCGGACTATACAAAGAGGCGCAGGATGCGTACGCCAAGTCGAGCACGCTCCTGCGCCGGTCTGCGATAGAAGAAAAGGTGAAAAAAACTCGCCCGAGGCGAGCTGATTAATTAACCGAACTCGACTCCCTAATTGACCAGCTTGTGAGTAATAAAAAAGCGCGGGTTCCATTCAAAAATGGAATCCCGCGCCGAAGGTGATAAAAATTCGACCTCTGAAAGGATGAGGTGATTAACCTACCGTATCGAGCTCGACTCCCTGCGGTGACTGCGCGCGGTCGTGCCCATCAGCAGATCCTGATTCGGCTCCAGATACTTCCGCCGCGCCTCTTTCAAGGTCGCGCTCCCGCGCGCAAAGAAAAATTCCAATCCCGACGTCACCCGATA
>DASXRG010000380.1:0-12141 GCA_036506735.1 Binatia bacterium
CCATTTCCAGTTGCGCACTTCCGGCAGATCCTCGCCGTGCTCCGCGATGTACTGCTTGTGCTCGATCAACTTGTCCTGCATCGCTTGCTTCACGTAAGCGGCGCGCGCGCCGAGGCCGGGCACGCGGTCGATCACATCGCCGACCAGATGGAACCGGTCGATGTCGTTCAGCACGACCATGTCGAACGGCGTCGTCGTCGTGCCCTCTTCCTTGTAGCCGCGGACATGGATATTTTCATGGTTGGTCCGGCGGTAGGTCAGCCGGTGGATCAGCCACGGATAGCCGTGGAATGCGAAGATGATCGGCTTGTCCCGGGTGAACAGGATATCGAATTCCTTGTCGCTCAATCCGTGCGGGTGCTCGCTGGCGGGCTGGAGCTTCATCAGATCGACGACGTTGACGACGCGGACCTTGAGGTCGGGGACAAAAGTTCTGAGCAGCTCGACGGCCGCGAGCGTTTCCATGGTCGGCACGTCGCCGGCCGAGGCCATCACCACGTCGGGCTCGCCTCCCTTGTCGTTGCTGGCCCATTCCCAGATGCCGGCGCCCGCGGCGCAGTGCTTGATCGCGGCGTCCATGTCGAGCCACTGCGGCGCCGGCTGCTTGCCCGCGACGATGACGTTTACATAATTTCGGGTGCGCAGGCAGTGATCCGTCACCGAGAGCAGGGTATTCGCGTCCGGCGCCAGATAGACGCGGACGATCTCCGCTTTCTTGTTGGCGACGTGGTCGATGAAGCCGGGATCCTGGTGGCTGAAGCCGTTGTGATCCTGCCGCCATACGTGGGACGTGAGCAAATAATTCAGCGAAGCGATCGGCCGCCGCCACGGAATCCCGCGCGTGACCTTCAGCCATTTGGCGTGCTGATTGAACATCGAATCGACGATGTGGATGAAGGCTTCGTAGCAACTGAAAAAGCCGTGGCGCCCCGTCAACAGGTAGCCCTCGAGCCAGCCCTGGCACATGTGCTCGCTCAGCACTTCCATCACCCGGCCGTCGGGCGACACGTGCTCGTCGGTCTTTAGAATTTGCTCGACCAGGCAACGGTCGGTGGCGTCGAAGACCGCGTTCCAACGATTCGAAGCGGTTTCGTCGGGGCTGAAGACGCGAAAATTTTTTTCGTTGAGCTTGAGCGCGTCGCGCACGAACTCGCCTTGCACGCGCGTGGCCTCGCCTTCGACGGCGCCGGGCCGCGGGACGGCGACCGCGTAGTCGCGGAAATCGGGCAGGTTAAGATCGCGCAGAAGCGCGCCGCCGTTGGCGTGCGGGTTGGCGCCCATGCGGCGCTCCCCCTCCGGCGCCAGCGCCGCCAGCTCCGGAAGCAGCTTGCCGGTTTTGTCGAAAAGCTCCTGCGGCCGGTAGCTCTTCATCCATTTCTCCAGCAGCTTGATGTGCCCCGGCTTGTTCATGTCGCTGATCGGCACTTGATGCGAGCGGAACGTGTTCTCCACCGGTTTGCCGTCGACTTTCTTCGGCCCGGTCCAGCCTTTGGGCGAGCGCAGCACAATCATCGGCCAGCGCGGGCGGCGTTGGAAGCCGCCGCGGCGCGCGTCTCCCTGGATTCTTTTTATCGCGCCGACCGCTTCGTCCAAAGCCGCCGCCATGAGGCGGTGCATCTTCGGTGGATCGTCGCCTTCGACCCAGTACGGCGCGTAGCCGTAGCCGCCGAGCAGCGACTCCAGCTCGTCGTGCGGCATGCGGCCGAGCACCGTCGGGCCGGCGATCTTGTAGCCGTTCAAGTGGAGAATCGGCAGCACCGCGCCGTCGCGCGCGGGATTTAAAAATTTATTCGAGTGCCAGCTGGCGGCCAGCGGTCCGGTCTCGGCCTCGCCGTCGCCGACGACGCAGGCGGCGATCAAATCCGGATTGTCGAACGCCGCCCCAAACGCGTGAACCAGGGAATAGCCGAGCTCGCCGCCCTCGTGGATCGAGCCGGGGGTCTCCGGCGCGACGTGGCTCGGAATGCCGCCCGGAAACGAAAATTGTTTGAACAGCCGCTTCATTCCCGGTTCGTCTTGCGAGACGTTCGGGTAGATCTCGCTGTAGGTGCCTTCGAGATAAGTGTTCGCCACCAGGCCTGGTCCGCCGTGGCCGGGTCCGGCGATGTAGATAACGTCGAGATCGTATTCTTTGATGACACGGTTGAGATGAACGTAAATGAAGTTCAGGCCCGGTGTCGTGCCCCAGTGGCCGAGAAGCCGCGGCTTGATGTGCGCGCGTTTGAGCGGCTTCTTGAGCAGCGGATTGTCGTAGAGGTAGATCTGGCCGACCGAAAGATAATTCGCCGCGCGCCAGTAGGCGTCGAGCTTCCGGAGCGCTTCAGGACTGAGCGGCTTTTTCGTTTTCTGCTTCATAGAAATTCCGGTGGCGGGCGCACCATCTCGGCTACGCGATTGCCGCCGCCATCACCTTCCACGCCGATTTGGCGATTTGAATCTCCTCGTCCGTGCGAATGACCCGCACGGCCACCGGGCCGCTCGCTTTCGATATGATCGCCTCGTTCGCGCTGTTGCGCGCGGAATCCAACTCGATGCCGAGAAATTCGAGCCCTTCGCAGATGCGCGCGCGCACCTCGGGCGAGTTTTCGCCGATGCCGCCCGCGAAGACGAGCGTGTCGAGCCCGCCGAGCGCCGCGGCATAAGCGCCGAGCCATTTTTTTGCCTGATAGCAGAAGAGCGCGATCGCTTCCGCCGCGCGCGGGTCGTTCTGCTCGCGCGCGAGCAGATCGCGCACGTCGGAGCTGGTCTCCGACACGCCGAGAAGCCCGGACCGGCTGTTGACCATTTCATGGAACTGCTCGACCGTCATGTTTTCCGTATTCGCGAGATACGCGACGATGCCCGGATCCAAATCTCCCGAGCGCGTGCTCATCGGCAGTCCCGCCGCCGGCGTGAAGCCCATCGTCGTATCGAAGCTCTTGCCGCCGCGCACCGCCGCCATACTGGCGCCGTTTCCCAGATGAGCGAGAATCACCCGGCCGTCGGCCGCCGCGCCGCCGATGCGGCGCAATTCGTCCAGCAGAAATTCATAGGAAAGCCCGTGAAAGCCGTAGCGCCGGAGGCCTTCCGCCTCGTAGCGCCGCGGGATCGGCAGCAGGCGCGCGACGCGCGGCATGTCACGGTGGAAAGCGGTATCGAAACAAGCCACCTGCGGCAGACCGGGAAATTTTTGGCCGAAAGCCTCGATCAAGCCAAGCTCCGACGGAAGATGCTCGGGATCGTAAGGACTCAGGCGGCTGAGCTCGGCCAGAACTTCCGGGATAACGCGTTGCGGCTCGCTGTAGCGGGGACCGCCGTGCACCACGCGATGCCCCACGGCCACAATATCGGCGGCGCTCATTTTTCGTTCCAGCCGCTCGATCAGCAAACCGGCGCACGCGGCGTGATCCGCGGCCGTAATTTGCTCGCGCTCGGTTCGCCCGCTGGCGGCGTCGGTCACCGTCAGCGCGCTGTCGGGCAGCCCGATCCGCTCGATCTTCCCCGAAAAGACACGTTCTGGCGTTTGGCCGACGCGAAACAGCGCAAACTTGACGCTGGACGATCCGGCGTTGATGGTGAGGATGAAGGATTTCGAACTCACGAGCGCCTCTGTTCCCTCGGTCGGAGAGTCAAAGTCGGTCGATCACGTTGTCGCTCCGGCAACGCGGACGCCACAAAAAACCTTAACACCACGGGTCTTTCGATCAAGGCAGGAGAGCGCCGCGGCTATTTTGCCGCCCGATGCGGCGGCGCCGCCGTCAAAAAACAGGGATTTGAGCTCCGCGGGGCTCAACATCCCCTGCTGCTACGCAACGGAAACGCCGAGCAACCATCCCACGCCGTAAGTAATCGCCGAAGCGAGCAGCCCGATGCCGAGCATTCTGAGGCCGCTCGTGAGCGGGCCGCGCGCGGTGAAAACCGAGAGCAGCGCGCCGACGCCGAACAGGGCGAGAGAACTCAAAACCGCGCTCGCCGCCAGCGCATGCGTCCCCGCGCCCACGAGGTACGGCAGCACCGGAACGATCGCGCCCGCCACGAAAGAGAAGAATGAGCTGACGGCCGCGCCCCAGGGCGAGCCCAGCTCGGACGGGTCGAGGCCCAGCTCTTCGCGCGCCAAGGTATCGATGGCGGTCGCGGGATTGGCGATGATGCGGCGCGCCAGAGCCTCCGCGTCTCTCTTAGAGAGACCCTTTGCCTGGTAAATCAGCGCTAGCTCTTCTTCCTCCTCCTTGGGCGACATCTCCAGCTCTTGCTTTTCGAGCGCGATTTGCTGCTCGAGCAGCTCTCTCTGTGCCGCCATCGAAACGTACTCGCCCGCGCCCATGGAAAAGGCGCCCGCGAGAAGCCCGGCGACGCCGGCCAGCAGGATCGTGTCCTGGCTCGCCACCGCCCCCGCGAACCCCATGACCAGACTGAAATTCGAGACCAGACCGTCGTTGACACCGAAAACCGCCGCCCGCAACGCGCCGCTGCGTCCGGTTCTATGCCAGCGCTCGCGGCCGATGATCGCCTGGGGACCCGCCCCGTGCTGCAGACCGATGAGCGTCTGCCGGTGTGCCTTCTCTTCTGCGGAAAGTCCCGCCGCTTCCGGCTGTTCCGCGTACCGATTTTCGTCCTTGGCCTCCAACTCGGTGACAACCGGCAGAACCCGCTCGGTGCCGAAAAGGCGCGCAAGCAAACCGAGCAGCCGGACACGCACAGTGGGACGGTATTGGGGCACGGCGGCGCCCGCCGACTTGAGAAGACCGGCCCATCTTTTGGCGTGGCGCTCTTCCGCCTGCGCCAGGCGCGCGAAAATCGCCGCCCGTTTTTTATCCTTCTCGACCTCCGCCAAAGCGCGGTAAAGCGCCACCCCGTCCATTTCGGCCAGATAGTTGGCACGATAACGGCCGAGATCTTCCCGCGTCGGGTTTTTTCCCCGCTCCACCGCTGTCATTGTTTTCCTTGGCGCCGCGCACGATCCTCCTCCGCTTGCAACTCCGCGTCATTGGCGAAGGGTGAAAAGCTCGGCGCGCAGAAATCTATCCGGCTTTTCTTACCCTATCCGGGAGAAAATTGACAACCGAAAGAGGCGCGGAAACCCATGGAGGGATCGAAGCGCTCCCGCCGCAGTTTCCATAAGTCAGCAGTCCGCGTCGGGGCCCGGCGCTTTGAGATTGTGCTTCTCGATGCGGTAACGGAGCGTCTCTCGCGACAGACCGAGCAGTTGGGCCGCCTTGGTGCGATTCCAGCCGGTCTGCACCAGGACACGCTCGATGATGGTGCGCTCGAGCTCTTCCAGGACAATGCCTTTCGAGAGATCGATGGCGAGGAGACCGTCTCTGGAAATCCCGGCGGTCGGTGGGTTCGCCGAAGGCGCGGCGCCGATCATTAAATCGCCGGGATCGATCGATGCGCCCTCTTTCAGTAGAACCGCGCGTTCGATGACATTGCTGAGCTCGCGAACGTTCCCCGGCCACCGGTAGCCGGCAATGACGCTCTTTGCGGATTGGCTCAGCTCTTTTTCGCCTCGGTTGTAACGCCGGGCATGCAGTTTGACAAAATGCTCCGCCAAAAAAACGGCGTCGTCGTCGCGCTCGCGCAGCGGAGGGAGATGCAACGTCAGAACTTTGAGGCGATAGTAGAGGTCTTCGCGGAACGACCGCTCCTGGATCGCGCGCTCTAGCGGCTGGTTCGTCGCGGCGATCAAAATCACATCGAAGCGCCGGCTTCGGATGCTGCCGAGGCGCCTGACCGACCTCTCTTCGATCGCCTTCAAAAGCTTCGCCTGCAGGCTCAAATCCATCGAACCGATCTCATCGAGAAAGAGCGTTCCCCCGTCGGCCGCCTCGAAGAGGCCGATCTTCGCCGACTTGGCGTCGGTAAACGCGCCTTTTTCGTGGCCGAACAACTCGGCTTCCAGAAGAGTCGCAGGTATCGCGGCGCAGTTGATCTCCACGAACGGCCCTTGGGTCCTGCGGCTCCGGGCATGAATCGCGCGCGCCACCAGCTCCTTTCCGGTTCCGGTCTCGCCGGTAATGAGAATCGCCGGCGCCTCGCGCCCCGACGTCGCTTCGATCGAGGAGATCTGCTCGATCAGTTTACGCACCTGGCGCATCGGCTCGGAGCGGCCGATAATTTCGTGCGACGGATTTTCCTTGTCGACCTGAGCCCGCAGGTAATCCAGCTCATGTGTTCGGCGCAGGGACTCGAGCGCCTTTTCCACCACGAGCCGAAGCTCTTCGAGATCGATCGGTTTGCTGAGATAGTCGAAAGCCCCGTGTCGCATCGCCTCGACCGCTCCTTCGACCGAGCCGTGAGCGGTCAGCATGATCACCTCGATTTCAGGACGGCTTTCTTTGATCTTGCGCAGCACCTGTAATCCGTCCATCCGCGGCAGACGGTAATCCAGCAGAACGAGATCCGGCGGCTCCTGATCGATCGTCTTGAGGGCCTGCTCTCCGGAGCCGTTGACGGCCACGGCGTAGCCATGTCGGGTGAGATAATCCGCCATCGCGGTCGCCAGGACCTGCTCGTCGTCGACCACCAGTAGGTTGTTTAACATAGCGCGTCAGTTCGCTCCCGCTATCGGCAACGTGACCTCGATTCGAGTTCCCCCGCGAGCGGCTTCCGTGATGGCGATCGAACCCCCGTTGCGCTCGACGAATTTTTTCGCCAGCGGCAATCCTAAACCCGTTCCTTGAGCCTTGGTGGTAAAAAACGGCTCGAAGACCCGCTCGCGATTCTCGACCGGAATGCCTTCGCCGGTATCCTCGATCGAGATCGACACGGCTTTAGAGTCTCCTGGAACCGAGCGCACTTCGGTGCTGATCGTCACCGTGCCCCCGCGCGGCGTCGCTTCCAGCGCGTTGGTCAAGAGTCCCTGAATCACCTGTTCGATATGATTTGGATCCAAAGGCAACACCGGAACATTGGTGTCGAGCTCCAAACGCGAAGCCACTCCGGCCTCGTCGTAGCGGGCGCGCAGAACGTTGACGGCGTCGCGCACGAGCGCATTGACCTCCACCGTTCCCCGATGGGGTTCCAGCGGGCTGACGAAGTTCAACAGGCCGCGCATGCGTAGTTGCACGCGGTCGACTTGCCGCATGATCCCATCGAGGGTGCCCAATGTTTTCTGCTGTAGATCCTGGCCCGAACAATCGGCGCAATCCAGCTTGGCGACCTGGGCTGAAGCGCGAATGGAGGAAAGCGGATTGCCGATGCCGTGGGCGACCGCCGCCGCCATCTCGCCGATCGCAGCCATCCGTTGGGAGGCCACCAGCTCCGATTGCATTTTCAGGAGATTTTTCCGCTGTTCATTGATTTGCCTCGCGCCGCGGCGGACGATCGCGAAAAGGGACAGATACAATAATAAACCGCCCGCCAGGGTGACGAGCAGCACCCCGACGCGCGCCCGCTGAATGTCTCGGTACAGCGCATCGGCCGACTTGTAGGTCTCGATCACGCCGATGAGCGTGCGCCCGTCATCGGAGAAGATCGGAATGTACAGCTCCACGAGCTTCTTGAACGAGCTTTTCTCAAAAACATTCTCGCCCTTCTCGACGGAGCTCACGTCGGCCACGACTTCGCCGGCAAACGCCTCCTGCAACTCCGGATTGTTCTCAAACGTAGTGCCGATCAGGCGCGTCTCGTCGGACCAGAGGATAATGCCCTGGGGATTGTAGATCTTGAGCCTCACGAGATCCGGCATCGCGGTAATCTGGTCGTGGAGCGTCTGGAACTTGTGCGCGACTCGCGCCGGATCCGGCGCCGTGAAATCTTCCGGCGTCACGAATTGACGCGTCTCGGTCCTTATGAATTGGGCCGTGGTCTGCCATTCGCGGTCGAGCATCTCCTTCGTCAAATAATACGATACGACGACCCAGAGCGTGACCGTCAGGGCCGCGATGCAGAGGAAGCTCAGCAGGGCAAAGCGCTTGAGCAGGTGGAATTCCTTCGGCGTCCCGGTAACCGATGGCGGTTCTTGTTTCATGAAAATTCACAGCAGAGGCTAACACCGGGTCCGGTCGGGTGTCAATTTGCTCCGCCGGCGAAAATTCTTTTGCGCGCCGGCACAACCCCAAACTCCGCATGCCTAAAATGAAAGGAGGGAACGCGGTTTTCCACCTTGTTCCCTCCGTGTCGGGCCGGTCAACGAGTGCGATCAGAAGCTTCCTTCGAGCACCGTGGTATTGTTCTCATCGACCACCACGACCGCGCCGATGCTGCACACCGGATCGACGCCGGTCGGCAGCTTTTTGCCGTTGTTGTTGTTCAACTCGAGCTCGCCGTCGCCCAGCGAGATCGTGATGGTTCCCGCCAGCCGCCCGTTGGCGAAGACTACGAACGTCGTGCCGTCTTCGACCCGCGCATCCATCGAGACCTTGAAGCGTTGCTGCGTCCCTCGCTGGCGCACGTCGGCGTGGCCGCTGATGTCGTCGGCGTTGCCTTCAGGCGTCGGCACAAGGTCGATCCTTTTGTCGCAGCCGCCGGCTGTATTGTTGGATCCACGACCTCCCCGACGCGCCTCCGCGCCGCCGGCCAGCATGAAAACCATCGCTGCGCTCACGATGCCTGCCGCTAGTTTGTTTCGAATCATTTCTTGCCTCCTTTTTTTGGCCTGTGAATTTTTGCAACCCGGAAATCCTATTGAGCAACGCGCGTGCCAGACATTGCCGCACAATCCTTCGGGTGGGCCCTTCGATAACAAAGCGACGTTGCGTCAAGAAGTTACGATGAATTTGCCCGGAAACGCCGGAGACGACTACCCGCACGAGCAAATGGCGTGGTGTATTTCCACCGGAAAATTTGCCCGCGGGATGGGGCATTTCAACCAGTATCTCGGGGCTCAAGCACAAAACAGAAATAAACCGAGGGAGCAGGAAACGTTCCCTCCTCCCTCGGTTTCTGTAAGCGGCGTTGACTTTTAAGATGCCCGGTTATTATTGCGCGACGGGAGCCATCAGGAAGGCCGCGAATTGACCGTTGTGAAATCCAAAGCCGGCGATCTGGCCCGCGTTATTGATCGCCGTGGCTTCCGCAATCACCCAACCGATCCCGCTGTCGTCGAGCACAGCGTTGAGATCGAATACCGCGCCGCTATCCCACAGCACAGGATGCGTGAGGACGTTGGGCACGCTGCTCGTGCCGACGATCTGACCCAGGTTGTTAAGGGCCATCGCGGTGCTATCGGTGTCGCCGGGAATCATGCCTAACTCAATGGGCGTATGCGCGGCGTCGTTGCTCCACTGCACCGCGCGGCTGTGGAATGGCGGATGGCTCTCACCCACGGCTTGGCCCATATCGTTCATGCCCCATGCAATGCTGGTCCAATCGCCGGGCAGCGGCTGCAGAAGCGCAAGCGTGTGATTCGCGTCGTTGTTCCAGAACGCGCCCATCTGTCCGAACAGCGAGTTCTGCACCCAGCCCACGACTTGAACGTTGTTGTTGGCGGCCGTGGCGTAGCCGTATCTAACTTTCGAGTCGCCGCCGGGATAAGGCTGGAGGCTCAGGCGGTCGAAACGGCCGGGCTGCGTCGGTCGTTCTTTCCAGATCACCGCGCTCCACGAGCTCACGTTGCCGAAGCCCTTGGAATAGTTTCCGACGATCACGCCGGTATCGGTGATGAATATGCCGCGGGCGTTGCCGCCGCTGGCGTCGATGTCGATGACAGTGCCGTCACGGTAGAGCGTCGGATGCGGTCGGAAGTCGCCGGTGTCGCCTTCGCCGACCATCTGGCCGCGCGCGTTGATTCCTTCCGCGCGGCTGTAGTGCGCCTTGGAAAGTTTGCCGAGATTGATCATGACACCGTCGCGCCAGGAAAACGCGACTTCGTCGAACGCCGAATCCTGACCGGTGCAACTGCCGGCAACCTCGCCGAGGATACTGAGCGCGTATGCCGCGCAGCTCGTCGCGCCGGGCAGCGTTCCCAGATCTTTAATGGTGTAGGTGCTCTGCGCCAGCGCCGAAGCCTGCGGGATTAAGATTGCCACTGCCGCCGCCAAGACGGCGGCGACTCGCAGCCGCGTGCGGCCGCGAGGTTGGAGGTTCCGAAACGTTTTCATTCTGCTCATTTGTTTTCTCCTTTTTGCTTCGTTCTTTGGAACGGAAGCTGATTTGTTTGTCTGGCCCGTGAGCAACGGCCGTGCCAATCGATAGAACCAATAAAAATGCGCGTATTCACGGCGTGATCAAAATTCTCACCGGAAAATTTGCCCCCGGCGCGGGCAAATGAACCATTCGAGGTGAAAGGCAAACTTCAAATCATGAAACGATCGATAACGAAAACAACCGTCGGCATGTTAAATTGATTTACGGGTCGATGAGTCGAGAGATTACCGGAGAGAAATTATGTGAACGATTTCGAGGGAGCATGGAACTCACTCCATGCTCCCTCGGTGTTTGTGTGACGGTCTAGCGGGGGACGCAGACGTTGTTGATATCTTCCTGGCCGCGCGGACAGCGCCGCTTCGCCGACGCATCCGTTACCATCGCGAACAGTCCGAACAACGACAGCGCCAGCACGGTTGCCCAAATTTTATTTGCCATTGGATTCACCTCCTTTCGCGTTGAAATTGGATTCGGCGCGTTTGGCAATCTGTTGAGCTCCATTGAGCAACGCCTGTGCCAGTTCATCGCGTCCGGAGTTCGTCCCCAGGTTGCGAAGCTAGAATCCTGAATAACGCAAAGGATTATTCGCGCGAAGACCGTCAGCGGCTTCGAGCTGCGATTGTTGAGGAGGAGCAAACGGGGATTTGCACCGGAAAATTTGCCCGTTAGCCCGGGCATCTCAACCGGGAGTTGGAAAAGCGCGAGCCGTAAAAAATTTAAACGGAGACTGACGAAGTCAAGAAAAATTTAGCGCAGGCACAAAAACCAGAAACACGGAGAAATTCACGACCTGATTACAGCCGTTCGGCCGCCGCCAGCAGCTTCGGATCACTGCAGAAACGCCTGAGCGCGGCCTTGAGCTTCTGGCGCTGGACGCTAGCGGGAACTCCTATGTTTTGCATGGTCTGGGCGATCTTCGGCCCGCCGAGCTGCAGCAGCTTGCTGTAGATCGCGTCGATCTCCGAGGTCTCGATTTCGAGCGCGATGCGGAAAGCTTCTTCCACGGCAAGCGCCGGAGTGCCTTGCTGGAGAAAAGCGCAGAGCTTTTCGTGGAGCTGGTCGGCCTTGTCCCGGCTGATCGAGGGGTCCAGCTTCTCGTCCTCATAGCGCTCGACCAGCTCCTTGCATGCGAGCAGAATCGCCGAATGCTGATCCTCCTCGATGCCCATCTCCCACCAGAAATCCCTCAGGTAGGGATGATCGAAAAACAGATGGGAGAAGCGCAAATAGATCTTGGAAACGAGCTGCTCCAGTTCGGCGAATCTCTCCAGGGGATCGAAAACCGTCGCGTCCATCTTATGCCTCTTTCAAGCGACTGCGGAGGAAGTCGAGAATCTCCACGTGCTTTTCCGAATCGCGGATCATCGAGCGGAAGAGCAGAACGAACAGATCGCGGTAATAGCCTTTGCTCTCCTTGATGAGCTTTCGATATTGCTCTACCCCTTCTTTTTCAACCCGGATGAACTCCTCGGTGAGCTTCAGCAGGCTCCCCTTTTCATCCTTCAAGTCGTAGAGTCCGCGGATAGCGTCGCCGGATTGGGTCCAGTAGAGGTCGCCCTTGAGAGTCGACGCCATCGCATGGGTGATGGCGTGATGCTTCTCTTCGTCGGAGATGATCATCTGGAGCAGGAACTTGACCACCCGGTTGTCGGTCTTGCCCAGAACGTCCTTATACGTTCTTAGAAACTTGCCTTCCTGGCTCTCATGAGCCTCGAACTCGTTGGCTAACCTCTCGACTTCCGAGATCCCGGCATTCCCGGGCTCGCCTCCGACGCCGCCAAGCATCGCGTACACCTCAGGATAGGTTTCCATCGTACGATCTCCTCTCAGAACAGAAATTATTTTTCCTCTCGCGAGATTTGTCGGAGCAATGGCCGTGCCAGCAAAAGCACGAGCAAATCAGGGGCTCCGACCGGACTTTGAGGGATCGCCATCCAACAAATAAGAATCGCCGCTCCGCTTTTTCTCGGTTTTAGGAAGCGCAGGTCTCGATGATTTCAAATTCCCCAGCAATTACCGGCAACACGCATGGCATGGAACCTGCTCTCTCTTCCCGAAAAACCCAAGGAGGCC
>DASXRG010000381.1:0-20912 GCA_036506735.1 Binatia bacterium
TTCAGAATCAGCAGCACGACGTTGCCGACGTACATGCTGGCGATGAAACCCCAAAATAATTTCGGCTGCTGCTGGATCAGCAGCGGCCCGGGCGAGATGCCGTGGACCATGAGCGCCGCGAGCATCACCGCCGGAATCGGCCCCGACGGAACGCCGAGCGCGAGCATTGGCACGAACGCGCCGGACGTGGCCGAATTATTCGCCGACTCCGGGCCCGCCACTCCTTCGATTGCGCCGTGGCCGAAACGCTCCGGATGTTTCGAAACGCGCCGCTCGACGGCGTAAGAAACGAACGACGAGATGATGTGCGCCGAGCCCGGAATGATGCCGATCAAAAATCCGAGCACCGTCCCGCGGGCGATCGGCCACGTGGAGTCGCGCCACTCTTGCCGCGAGGGCAGAAGATCGGCGAGTTTCGGCTTGATGACTTCGGGCGGCGTTTCCTGTCCCGCGGTCAGCAGGATCTCGGAGAGACCGAACAGGCCGACTGCTACCGGGACGACGCCGATGCCGTCGCCTAATTCCACCAACCCGTAGTGAAAGCGAAAGAAGCCCGTCATCGGATCGATGCCGATCATGCCGAGAAGCAATCCGAGAGACGCCATCGCGAGCGCTTTCACGATTGATCCGCCGCTCATGTAAGCGAGCGCGAGCAGGCCAAGGGTCAGCAGAGCGAAATATTCCGGCGGGCCGAAGCGCAGCGCAAAGTTCGCCAGCGGCGGGGCCAGCAGCATGAGCGCGATGACGCTGGCGGTGCCGGCGATGTACGAGCCGACCGCCGCGATCGCCAATGCGGGCCCGGCCCGGCCTTTGCGCGTCATGGCATAGCCGTCGATGCAGGTCATGACGGAGGCGGCCTCGCCGGGGATGCGCATTAAAATAGACGTCGTCGAGCCGCCGTACATCGCGCCGTAGTAAATTCCGGCGAGCAGGACGATGGCCGAGGTGGCGTCCATGCCGAACGAGGCGGGAAGCAGCAGGCTGATCCCCGCGAGCGGACCGATTCCGGGCAGCACGCCGACGAGAGTTCCGATCACGCAGCCGACGACGGCGTAGAGAAATACCGTCGGCGAGAGCGCGACGGAAAAGCCGAGGTAGAGGTTTTGCAGCGTGTCCAGCATTGCCTGCGATCAGAGCCCCCACGGCCCCAGCGGCAAAGGGACGCGCAGCAGCGTGTAAAACAGGTAGAAGGATCCGAACGAGACCGCGAGCGCGAACAGCGCGGTCGTAAGCCAGCCTCTTTTCTCCACCGCTCCCGTGAGGAAGACGAGAACGAGCAAAACCGTGAGACGGTAGCCGAGCCGTTCGAGCGCCAGAGCCGAAAATATACACGCCGCCAGTATGGCGGCGGCGTGCGGCAATTCCTTCCACTGGAGAGAGCGAAAACGCTCAGCGCGACTTCCGGTCGCCGCGATCAGGATTCCAAAAACGAGCAGCAATAGCGCCAGCAGGACCGGCATGTACGCCGGACCCGGATGGCGGAACGTGCCGAGCGGCAGCTTCCTGCTTTCCCAGATGACGGCGAGCGCGAACAGCGCGAGCGCCGCGCCGGAAATTCTATCCGTCGTCATTTTGGAAATTTTCCGTTCAAAGCGGCGGCTTACGCAGGTTGAAGAAGTCCGCTGCGGTCCCGCCCAGCAAGTTCTCCTTATCCCGCGTCGTCAGGCCGGCGCTTTTCTCGACCATAGTTATCGTGTTGGGAAAGGTTCCGTCCGGATGCGGATAGTCGCTGCCTATCATGAGCCGATCGCTCCCGATTCTCTTTACGGCGTCCGGAAGGGTCGAGTCGTCGGCTCCCAGAGAGAAATAGAAGCTGTGAAAGCAATCCCTCGGTCTCCGGCTCGTCTTCGCCCGGGCCGCCGGTCTGGCGTCATAGGCCGTTTCGAGCCGGTCGATCAGCCAGGGGATAAATCCCACGCCCACTTCGAAAAACCCGAACTTGAGACGCGGGAACCGCTCGGTGACTCCGCCGAAGATCAGCGCGGCGATGGCCATGAACACTTCGAAGGGAAAACCGAGACAGACATCCAGATTGAAGCGGGCGAATCTTTCGACGCCGAGCAAAGGGCCGCTGTCCACTCCGTGGACCAAAATCGGCACCGCCAATTCTTCCGCGCGCTCATAAAACGGCCATAGAAACCCGCTATCGAGGTCTTGACCGTTGACGTTCTGATAGATGATGACGCCATGCAGGCCGAGCTCGGAGACCGCGTGCTCCATCTCGCCAATCGCCAAGCGGACATCCTGCAACGGCGCCGGCGCGATCCCGACGAATTTCTTCGGAAAGCGTGCCAGAATCCTGGCGATCGACTCATTAAAGGAGCGGCAAACGCCGGCGCCGAGCTCCGGCTCGACGTCATAGTAGAATGGAGAATTGTTGGGGATGAGGGCCTGCATATCGAAACCATCTTTGCGCATGGCTTCGACCCGTAGGTCAAGGTCAAACGCGATCGGATCGTGACCGGCCTCTCTCAGCGGCTTGATGTGTGCCGGAACGAATTTTTCCCGCGACCGATTTTCCAAGCGATAGCGTCCGTTCGGAAGCGTGACATAGCGCGGCGCCATCCCCGCGTATCTTGCGTCTACGGCGTCGAAGGCGTCCAACGGGGTGAAGTGAGTGTCGGAGTCGATTCGTATCATGCCGAAACTTTCCAATCTTTAGAGAATCATTCCCCTTGCCGAAGAATGAGTTTGTTGAAGAGCTGCACCAGCTCAAAATCTCTCTCGCCCCATTTGAGCGAGACCATCTGGACGTTGCGCGAACCGGGATCGAGCAGATACTTGACGTCTTTCCGGCTGACCCATCGCCCTTGCTGAGCCATGATCTCTTGGCCCTTCCTGGACAGGAGAAAATCCACAAATAGCGCTGCGGCGTGAGGGTGGGGGGAATGCGAGCCGATCCACACCGCCGTAGGCGTCTTGGCGGGAACGTAGGGCTCGGGGAAAATATAATCGACCGGCGCTTGTTTCTGTTTCAACTGGTAAGCGGTGTGATTGTAACCGTCGAGATGCAGCGCCAGCTCGCCGGCCGCGACCAGTTGGCTGAGCAGGGTGGAGCCGCGGCGAAAATTCAGTTTTTGCCGCCCCAGCCGGTCGGCGAATGCTTTTCCTTTTTCCTCGCCGTAATAGTCGAGCAGCGCGGCCAGCCAATCGAAAGACTCGATCTCCATCGCCAGTTGCCCCGTCCATCTCGGCAACAAAAGATCTTCTATGGTTTTTGGATAATCCGCCGGCTTGACCAAATTTTTGTTCAAGATAAAGACGTGTCCCTGGGTGAAGATACCGTTGAAATAGCCGTCCTGATCGACAAAAGCCGGTCGGAGAGCTTCGCGCAGCGGCGAGTGATAGCGCGCGATCATCGCGCCTTTTCTCAAGGTCGAGAGAAAAAGTCCGCGTATGTGCGTGACGTCGAAGAGGTAAGTCCGGGCGCGAGATTCCGAAGTGATGCGGGTCATCGTGTTGACCGCGCTGCCGCTCAGGATTTTGACGCTTACGTAAGGATGATCTTTCTCGAACGCCGCGGACAGCTCGGACGAATTCTCCCGGTTCATCGTCGAGTACCAGACCAGCTCGCGCTCTTTTTTCGCGCCTTCCGCCAGCGCCGCCGCCCGTGCCGCGGCAGGCAAACGGTTGACGGCGTCCAGCAACTCTTCGACGGTTTTTTCCGCGCCGGGGGCGCCTGCGGCGGAGAGAAGGCCGAGCACGATAAGCGCGGCCAGACTCGAGAACGAGACACGGGCTTTCATGTCATTTCTCATCTGCGCGCGAATTTGCGCGCGAGCTTGCCGCCATAGTGGCGAACTGTCTCCAAGGAAAAAGAGCGGCGCTTCAAGATGTCGAGATGAATGATTTTACACTGGATGCTCTTGGCCAATGCTTTGCGCTCGTCTTCGTCTTCGATGTGCTTCAGCAGGTCTTCGAGCGTGTGGATCTCTTTCAGCAGCTCGGCCTCGGGCGGCAGCACGTGGGCGTTCTTCAGGACATGGTAGGCGACGCGGAGTTCTTCCGGCACCCAGCTCTCGTCGGCGAATTTGAGCCGTTTCCCCTTGCCCGGCAGGTCGTCGAACGCGCCGGCGCGCTGGGCTTCGAGAATTTTCTCTTCGACGACTCGCTGAAAGAACGACCCACCCATTTGTTAACCCTTGACCGGTTCCGCGCTTGTTCCCGCGACCGGCGCAATTTTGATTTCTTCCGGCGGCCTCACGTTGCGGAACATGAAATAGAATGTGAGATCATGAATCAATTGAAGCCCGCCGCCGATAAACATCGGCACGTTCAAAGAGAGCGTTTGCATGATGTAGCCCGAAATACTCGGGCTCACCGCCATCGGCACGTAGCGCGATAAGTTGGTGATGCCGGCGGCCGAGCCGCGCTCTTCGGCTTTCACGATTCCCATGACGAACGAGCCGCGCAAAGGGCTGTCCATGTAGGCCACGGAGGAGCGGAAGATCAGCAGCGCGGCGCCGATGAAAAACGTCGGGGCGAGCGGCAGAACAAGATAAATTAACGACGCTAATCCGTGAGATAAAACCATGGTCCTGACCACGCCGATGCGGCGCGCGATGACCGGCGCGAGCAGGAACGAGAGCGCCGCAAGAAGATAGGAGATAAAAAACATGACGCTCAAGGCCTTCAGCTCGACGCCGAAACGAAGGTAGAACCAATAGGGCACGAAGGGCCCGACCATGCCCGCGCCTAGATTATCGACCATGCCGAGCAGCGACAGCTTCGTGACGAACGCGCCAGACTTTCTGGAGATCGTGGTCTTTTCTTTTTTACGGGGGACGTGCTGCTCGGTGATTTTTCCATAAGCGAAGATAAGCCCGATGCTCAGGACGATCGTCATGACAAAAAGGGGCTTGTACGATACGATCGGCTCCCAGCCGAAGCTCTCTTGAAGGTACTGCGGGAGGCTGCTGGCGAGCGCGCCGAGCGATCCCAAGAGTGAACCGACAAAGGCGTTGGTCGAGAAGACCCAGTTGCGATCCTCCGGCGTGCACTTTTCGGCGAGCAGCGCTTGCTCGACCGGATTGAACGGGCCGCCGCCCTGGCCGCCGCCGCCGGTGCCGCCCGCGCCGATGTTGGTGACGATCACGGCGAGAAAAATAAAAGCGAGATGGCTGAAAAAAAGATAAATCACGTTGGAAACGACCGTCAGCGCCGCCAGGAGCATCAGGATTTTTCTTCGGCCGTAGCGGTCGGAGAGATAGCCCCACAAAACGGTCAGGACGGCGCTGCTCACATAGGCGGTGGAGATGACGAGTCCGATCGTGACCGCCGAGTATCCCAACTGGCTCAAGTAGATCGCGAAGATGACGTTCAGGCAGGAAAAGGCGAACGACCTCACGCCGCGCGAGGCCATGAGGATCACGGCGTCCCGGTTCAGGCGCTCAAGCATCGGTTCGCCGGATGCCTTCTCTCTCGTACCGTGCCCGCTCCAGATCCAGCTCCGTTTTGACGCCGATCGCGTGCAACGCGTCATTGGCCTCTTCAAGAGACGAACAATCTCTCGCGACCTGGGCCGGACGCGACAGTGTCTCAAAAAGAACCGTCGCCGACAAGAAAAAAGTCAGCGTCGTGAGCGGGGTGAGTTTGACTCTTCGTTGGTCCTGGCGAATTCCCGTTTCCCCCCACGCGCCGCGCGCGCATGCAACGGGTATCGCGCTGGCCTCGGTCGGGACGGTCTTGATGACCTGTTCGAGTTCGGCGACGATTTGCTGCGTCAATGCCCAACCGCCCAGCAGCCCACCGCTGGCGGCGATCTTACTCAGCGCGTGCTCGATTTCATCCACGGTCAACTCGCCATCGCTCCCATAGCCGAAGACGGCCCATAGCGAAGGTTGTCCAAGCGCTTGCAGCTTTGCGTACGCCGCCAGCATGATCGAGTCAGCCAGCGGGCTGCGCAGGCCGCGCTCTCCGCCCTGTGCCAGGGAGTCGCCGCCGACATCGACGCCGACGAGGAGATCGGCCTTGAATTCCTTGAGCGCGGCTTGCAGCCCTTCGACGACTCCGGTGACTCCGCCGTTGATGTCGATGAGCAAGATTTCCTCGCCGCGAAAGCGCGCCATTCTCGACTCGGCGAAATAGACGCCGGTCTTCGTCTTGCTTTCAGCATTAGCGTGCCAGGCGTAACGATGGAGCGGGCGTACGTTTTCGACTTCATCCAACTTTCGCGGTCCGGGAACCGGGTCGTAGACCGACCTTTCCCACGAAAGGCCGCCCAGATTGAATTTAAGCCCGCAGAATTCCAGAAAACGAGCCGTCGCGAGCGCGCCGACCACGTCGCCGCCGCCGCCGACGCCGATCACGAGGGCGCGGGAGGAGGAGCGGATCACATTTTCGAGTGATGATTGAGGATTCATTTCACGGACTTTGATTCGTGCGCGTTCAGGGAGCGCGCTCGTGCGGCTTCGAAGCGATTCTTCGATCTTTCGTGTTCGTTCCTAGGTCACGAGCACGAGCACGAACACGGGACTAGATTCCCAGCAGGCTCCGCGAAGTGCGCTCGGTGAGCGCCTTGATGCGCGACGGGTCGGGCTGGTCTTCGATCACCGGGAGCGCTTTTTCGAGCGCGCCGAGACCGCCGCAGTAGTCCGAGCCGAAGACGATGCGGTCTTCGCCGAGCGTGTCGAGAAGAAATCTCAAGGTGCGCGCGTCCACGCCGGCCGTGTCGATCCAAAAATGACGCAGCAAAATATCGGCGTACCGCTCCTCGCCGTTGGGCCCCTTGTGCTTCCAGAATAGGCGATGAAGCAGGAGCGGCAGCCCGCCGCCGCCGGTTCGGATCACGATCTTCAAATCGGGATGGCGGTCGAAGACGCCGCCCGCGATCATGCGCACGACGGATTCGCAAACCGCGGCGTCGGCGATGACGCTGTAGATGACGCCCGCGCCTTCGTCTTCCAGCCGTTTGAGACTCGGATCGTTCGCCGCGGTCGCGCCGTGGAGAAAAATCGGCATCTTCAGCTCTGAAATCTTGGCGAACAGCGGCTCCGCCTCCGGCGAATCCAGCAGGAACTGACCGTCCGTTTTGGGGTAAAGCAATACGGCGCGGAAGCCTTTGCCCTTGTTGCGCTCGATCTCGGCGACCGAGCCGGGAATATCTTTTTGCGAGACGGCCATGACGCCGAAAAGCCGGTCGCGGTGCGGCGCGATCCGTTCGGCGACGACGTCGTTGGATTTGAGCACAATCTCAATCGCCTGGTCGGCGGAGAAACGGTCGGCGTAAATTCCCGCGCCCTGGCAGATGAGCTGTACGTCGATGCCGGCGGCGTCCAGCTCGCGCACGCGGCGGTCGAAGTCGGATGAATCGTATTTGTCGGCGTACGGCGCTTTGCCGGTGAGGCGGACGAAATCTTCCGCCAGCTCCGGCGGCGTGTGGTGCGAGTGCCAGTCGATCAACGCAGCCATTATGCTTTCCGCTTTGCGGTTGATCTAAGATCCAAAAATCGAAAATCCAAAATCTCTTTACGCCGGCGGGATCTCCAGGTTGTAAAGTCGCGCCACGTTCGTGCACACGAGCTTGACCCGTTTCTCCGCCGGCAGATAGCCCAGGTCGCGCTGGATGACTTTGCGCGAGTTGGGCCAAGTCGAGTTCTCGTGCGGGAAATCGTTCGACCACATGCAGTTGTCCGCGCCCCACCACTCGAGGCAGCGCCCGCCGACCGAATCGTTGAAAAAAGTCGCGTAAATCTGGCGCTTGAAATATTCGCTCGGGTCTTGCTTGATGGGCGGCGGGTTACGATCGCGAAAGCGGCGATAATAGTAGTCCCACTGCTGCAACAGGAAAGGCAGCCAGCCGATCTCGGCTTCTACGACCACGATTTTGAGCCGGGGGTGGCGCTCCAGAATTCCGTAGAAAATCAGCTCGAACAGCGCGTTGGCGTTGTCGAGCAGTTTCAAGTTCACGCTGCCGCGATAGTGTTCCACGCCTTTGCGCCGGTTGGGATCTTTGAAGTAACTGTGGCCGGTGAGGATGTGCAGGCTGATCGGCATCTCCATCTCTTCCGCCGCCGACCAGAACTTTTCGTAATGGTTCGAATGGAAGGGCAGATCTGGATGCGGCACCTGCCAGATCGTCACGCCCTTCAGGCCTTCTCTCTTGCCGCGCTCCATCTCTTTCAAGCCGTAATCCGCGTCGTAGAGGGGAATTGCCGCGCTGCCGACGAGCCGCTTCGGCGCGACTTTGCAATAATCGATCAGCCAGTCGTTGTAAACTCGAAAGCAGGCTTCCTGCATGCGCGCGTCGTCGAGGGCGAAAAGACTCAAAGCCAGCGTCGGATAGAGAACCTCGGCGCTGAGTCCGTCGGTTTCCATTTCTTTGATGCGCGCATTGGGATCCTGGCCGCCGGGATGTCTTTGAAAACTTTGTCCGACGGGAATGGGTTCAAAGTGCGGGGCATTGCCCCGCAGCGATTCCGGCACGCGTTTTTCCCATAAATCATGCGGCTCCATCACGTGCGAATCGGCGGAAATCAAAATCTCATGACCGTTGCCTGTGCTTGTATCCATGACATTCGCTCCCTTTCTTCTCGTTTCTCCTATGCGCAAATTAGTCCACCGAGAGAAACGTGTCAATCACCTGCGATCGAGGGCCTCCGGGTTAATCACGTGGAGCGGCTTGCCGTCGAGGAAGCTCAGAATATTTTCCATGGCGTGCTGATAGCGCTCGGTCAAGACCTCGACGGTGGCGTAGCCGCGATGCGACAGCAAAACGACGTTGTCGAAGCGGCGTAGGGGATGATCCATCGGCAGCGGCTCCTCGTCGTAGACGTCGATGCCCGCGCCGCCTACCTTTCCGCTCTGGAGGGCGTCGAGCAGCGCGGCTTCCGAGACGATGGGCCCGCGCGCCGTGTTGATGAGCAACGCGCCCGGTTTCATCAGCGCGAATTCTTGCGCGCCGATCATCCCGCGCGTCTGCGGGTTCAACGGGACGTGAATCGTGACGATGTCGGATTCCCGGAGAAGCTTTCCGAGCGCTACCGCTTCCGCGCCGGCTTCGCGGGCGCGCTCCGCGGTCAATGTCCTTCCGGTCGCCAGCACGCGCGCCTTGAACATCTGCGCGATGCGGGCGATTTGCGTGCCGATTCGACCCAATCCAATGATGCCGAGAGTTTTTCCTTCGAAAAGCTGTCCGGCGACGGCCGGCCAACGCTCCCGGCGCATTCTCCGATCGACTTCCGGAAGGCGCCGCAGGACCGCGAAGATGAGCGCCGTCGTGAGCTCGACGGTGGAATTTCCCGAGTCGCTCGGCGTCGCGGTGATGACGATCGCGCGCTTGGTCGCCGCGGGCACGTCGAGGTGCGCGGTCGTGCGGCCGGTTTGCGCGATCAGTTTCAAAGACGGCGCGAGCGCCAACTGTTTTTCGCCCAAGCGGGTCCGCTCGCGCATGAGCAGGACGGCATGGACTCCCGCGAGCGCGCGGCCCAAGTCCGCGTCGGTCTCAAGCCTCTCAGGTAAGATTTTTACGTCGGCGCGCTGCTTGAGCTTTTGATAAGCTGGCGCCCGATCGGCCAGCTTTTCATAGTCGTCCAGCACGGCCACTCGAAAGCGCTCGGATCTTGTCTCGGCCACGTGGAACCTCCCGTCGGAGAAGGAAAGGAGATTCTATGCGACGGGACCTGCTCCTGACAAGAGGCTCCGCGCTCCCGCCAACTACGCGTTAATACGAGGTCAGGAAGTTTTGGAGGAGCTTTTTCCCGTCGTCGGTGAGAATCGATTCGGGATGAAACTGCACGCCTTCGACCGGGAACCTTCGATGCCGCACGCCCATGATGACATCGTCGGAAGTCCGCGCGGTCACGGCGAGTTCCGGGGGACACGTGCGCGGGTCGATGACCAGCGAATGGTAGCGCATCGCGGCGAACGGATTTTTGAGCGACCGGTAAATTGTTTTGGAGTCGTGGAAAATCTCGGAGCGCTTGCCGTGCATGAGCACGGGCGCGCGGACGATCGTGCCGCCGAACGCCGCGCCGACGCATTGGTGGCCGAGACAGACTCCCAGGATCGGCGTGGTCGCGCCGAAGCGGCGGATCACGTCGCACGAAATTCCCGCTTCCTTGGGCGTGCACGGCCCCGGGGAGACGACGATCTTTCCCGGCTTCAGTGTTTCGATTTCTGCCACGGAAATTTCATCGTTGCGGCATACCTTCACCTCCGCGCCCAACTCGCCCAAATAATGGAAGAGGTTGTAAGTGAAAGAATCGTAGTTGTCGATCAGCAGGATCATTTTCGTTTCCAACTCTCAGCTAATTCAATGGCCTTCAGCATCGCGCGCGCTTTGTTCAACGTCTCCTGATATTCGTTTTCCGGCTCCGAGTCCGCCACGATTCCGGCGCCGGCGTGGATGAACGCTTTTTTCCCTTGCATCAGGATCGTGCGGATGACGATGCAGGTGTCGAGGTTGCCGTTGAAGCTGAAGTAACCGATCGCGCCGGCGTAGAGCCCGCGCTTCTCCGGCTCCAGCTCGGCGATGATCTGCATCGCCCGGATCTTCGGCGCTCCGGAGACCGTGCCGGCGGGAAAGCTCGAAATGAAAAGATCGAACGCGCTTTTTCCGCGCGCCAATTTGCCGCGCACGTTGGAGACGAGGTGGATGACGTGAGAGTAGCGCTCGATGACCATCAGCTCGTTCACCTCGACCGTGCCGACCGCGGCGGCGCGACCGACGTCGTTGCGGCCGAGGTCCACCAGCATGATGTGTTCCGCTCTTTCCTTGGGATCCGCCAGCAAATCGGCTTCGAGCGCTTGCTCTTCGGCCGGCGTGGCGCCGCGCCGGCGCGTCCCGGCGATCGGGCGCAGCTCGATCGTATCGCCGGTGAGCCGCACCATGGTCTCGGGCGAGGAGCCGATCACCCTCAGGCCGTCGAGCTCGAGGTAATACATATAAGGAGAGGGATTGATGAGTCTCAGCGCCCGGTAGATCTCGAACGGGTCCGCCTCCGTGCGCGTTTCGAGCCGCTGGCAGAGGACCGCCTGGATGATGTCGCCGGCCTCGATGTATTCCTTGGCCCGGCGCACGGCGCTCTTGAATTTTTGCGGCGTGAGATTGGAATGGAATTTTTTCTCTCGCGCCGCTATGCCAATTTCTCTCGCATCCGTTTTTCTCGCCTTGCGCTCGAGCGAAGCGACCAGGCGGCGGATGCGCGCGAGCGCGCCCTCATACGCCTTGCGCAGATCGGTCTCGCCGTCCAACCGCACGTTGTCAATGACTTTGATCGTGTGCTTGAGGTTGTCGAAAGCGACCAGCGTCTGGACGAAGATAAAAAATATCTCGGGTATACCGTGCGCGTCCTTCTTGGTATTCGAGACGCGGTGCATTTGCTCCACCGCATCGTAGGCGACGTAGCCGAGAGCGCCGCCGAAAAAGGGCGGCACGCCGGCGACCGTCACCGGACGATGCTCCTTGATTATTTCTTCCAACAATCGCAGCGGCTCGGCGGCGACGAGCTTTCTCTTCTTTCCCGCTTCGATAATCTCCACGTTTTTGCCGCGTGACTTGAAGACGAGATAGGGCCGTGTCCCCAGAAACGAGTAGCGGGCCCAACGCTCGCTGCCTTCGACGCTCTCGAGCAGAAACGCGTAGCGATCGCGCTCCAGCCGCTTGAAAAACGAGAGCGGCGTCTCCAGGTCCATGAGCAATTCCTGGTAAACGGGTATCAAATTTCCCCGTTTAGCCAGGCGCGAAAATTCTTCGAACGACGGATGAAACATTTTCTGAGATCCTAAAAATCACCACAGAGACGCAGAGTTCGCGGAGGGCGACAATTTGCCCCGTGCCCTCGGCGCCTCAGCCTTGGAAACTGTCGCTGATCCGTCCTTTGGCGGATCCGCGGTGAGCGCCCCAAAAACAAAAAGGCCATAGACGGTCCGCCTATGGCCTTGGGTGAAATCACTGAAAGGGCTGGAGCTAGCCAAGCGGCCGACGCCGAAAAATTCTCCGGCGCCACCATCCTCCGCGATTCAAATTTTTCTCCAGCCGAGTCATGGCCAAGTTGTAACCCAATTCATCCTTGTGGTCAAGCGACGGCCGGTTATCGCTCCATTGGACGCGCCGAGGCTGTGGCATCGAAGGCAAACCTCAAACGTCGCCGGAGCGGCCGAAGATCGTGAAGCTGGGAGTGGCATCGGACGATCCCACCCCGCTCTGCAGGGAATACCCGGTAGCGCAAAAAAGTTTCTCATTGGGGTAATTTCGTCTGACGGCCAGATAATCACCCCATTTGTTGTCGGCCGGCCCGCGCGTGCTGGTGAACGTCGTCACTTGGCGCCGCGTCCCGGTGAGGATGCCGATCACGTGCGTCGGGAATCGCGTGCCGCCTCCCAGCACGTAGGAAGCTCCCACCTCGTTGTTGGCATTGGTGGACAGGCCGGCGTAAAAGATCGCGGAGTTCAAATCCCAGAGGTTGATGTTTTCGATCAGCGTCATGGTCGTGGCGTTGATGCGGGCAATCTGGACAAACGGATTTGGGCGGGAGTTGGCTCCTCCTTTGGCCGATCCCCAGGCGAACCAGAGCTCGTTCGCGGCCAGCGTCGCGCCGGTATGACGTTCGTCGGCGCGCTGGAGCCAGTCGCGGCCGTCGGGCGTTTTGGAACTGTAAGGTCCCCGGGACCACGACGCCACAGTCAGATCCTTCGTAGTCGGCGTTGCGCTGCTCTCTTTCCACGAGAACACCCGCAGCGAGCTGGTGGAATTATGCGCGACGAAGTAGGCCGTCGCGCCGCAGTTCTGCGCGACTCGCAGGCTGGGATGCGTTGTGGAAACGGCCCGCGACGCCGAGAGCGTTCCTGAAGTAAAGCTGGTCAATCTGATCCTGACGACCGCCGAAGCCCGCCAGGGATTGCCCGCAAAGCAGTTGGTCGTCATGTAAAGCATGTTCCGCCCGGCCGCCAAGTCAGGGAAGTCGAGCCAAATTCCGGATCCCAGTCCCAGGCTGGCCGGGGTGATGTCGAAAAATCGCCACGATCCGGTTTTCACATTGGCGGTTTTCGCGTACGCGATGCGCTGAATATTTTTCCCTGAAGGATCCCTCGTGTACTGCAGCAGCCAGACGAAAGTGTCGATGCTCTTGATATACTGCACCACCTGATCGCAGCAGAACGACATCCCCACGGGATTAGGGAACGTGGTGTACGGGTCGACGTACTTGAAAGTTGCGCCGCCGTCGGTCGAGACCGCGGCGAACCAGTTCCCGGTGTAAAACACGACGTCGCCATTGATGGCGGCGCTCGGCTCGCACACGTGCGAAGCGGTGTCCGCCGTGGCTACATCGTTCAGTTGCAAGTTTTTTACCAGCGTAACGGTGTCACTTGGAGCCATCGGCGCCACCCGCAGCGCCTCGAGCGCCGCCAGCGGAACGCTCTCTTCAAAGGACAGAGGCGCTGTCGGCTGCAAATCCCGCACCTTGGGTCCAACCGGCGCTTTCGGTATGACCTTGCGCGGATGAATCTCGTCTCTGTTCCGCGCCGCGGAAAACTTGTAGGCCTGGTCAATGTATCTGATGGCCACCTCCTGGGCCTTGACCGGCGCCAGTTTTGCGGCAGACAGGCGGGCAGCAGCGTAAGGGCGGGCTGGCTTCGCTTTCGCCGGCGCCGTTTTTTTCGCCCGCTTCGGGTTTTTTTTCTTCGCAGCCATAATGGATCCCCTCCTCCTGTCGGTGGGTACGCCTATTTTAGTCGAGTTCTACCGGTGGGGAGGGATTCTCGTCCGGCACTTCCTCCCCCTCGGGCACGGGTGGAATTTTTTGCCGAGGATGAATTTTTTTATCCGGCGGTCGCGGCGAAGGCGATGGACGGTAGCGAATCTGTATTTTCTTCGGCGACTGTATGGGTAAATCGCCGGTGGACAAGGGCGCCGAAGGCGCCGGTTTAGATTTCGTTTTGTCGCTCATATTTTCCCCCTTGTGCGGCTCAAAATAAATCCGGTTGCGCCAGCCTTCAGGCTATCACTCACGGAGCTTATTCCAAGTCCCCGCCGCTTGGGGCTTCTCTAACAAACATCGCCCGAACAACAACGCAAATAGTCTGTTCATAGAGACTTCTCTAATCGTGAAAATTAGAAAAGTCGCGTAACCAATACACTAAACGGCAATGCTGCGTCAAGTATTATATTATTAAATTGTGGGGGGCTCGCTGGCCGGTCCGAGCTACCGGCAGCCGTCGGCCCCGCAAACTAGATGTAATACATCTGCGCGGGATCGTCCGGCTTGCAGAGGTCGGCGAGGGTGATCCCGTCGAGGATTTTTTCGGCGGTTTCGACCGCGCGGCTCCAGGCTTCGATCAGCCTTCGCGCCGGCGTGGAGATAGGGTGTCGGTCCCGCGGGTTGCGCAAATCGACTCCCATGAGAGGACCTTCGAGCACCTTCAACACCTCGGCGACGCTGATGCTCTCGGCGACGCGCGCCAGGCGGTAACCGCCTCCCGGACCGCGGGCGCCGTGGACCAGCTCGGCGCGCTTGAGCAGCACCATGATTTGGCCGAGATACTCCTCGGGAATTCTCTGGCGCTTGGCGATCTCCTTTACTTGCACGAGGTGCCGCGCCTTGGAATTCTGCGCCAGGTCGGTCAGCGCCAGCAGGCCGTAGTATCCTTTGGAGCCGACTTTCATCGTAAACAATGTTTACACATTCCGGCCTGAATACGTCAAGCGAAGGAGTAACGGATGCTTGCCGCAGCCGCTTGACGCTCTCTTGCTCGCGGATTTGACAATCCAAACCTTCCGGAATAAGTTAAAACGGTTTTTTGCCGGCGGGCTGTATACACATAGAAGGCGATCCGACTTTTCCGGAGGAAAAATGGTGCGGCGAGAAAAATCCAATTATGCGATCCAGTCGGTGACGCACGCCCTCGATGTTCTCGAACAGTTCAACGCCGACGTCGACGAAATCGGCGTAACCGAGCTGAGCAAGCGGTTGAAGCTGCACAAGAACAATGTTTTTCGGCTGCTCGCGACGTTGGAGGCGCGCGGTTATATCGAGCAGAACAAGGCGACGGAAAATTATCGGCTGGGGCTCAGGTGCCTGCAACTGGGCCAGATCTACGTGAGCCAGATGGGTTTTCTGTTGCAGGCCAGGGCCACCTTGCAGGAGCTGGCGAAGTCGGCAAACGAAAGCTGTTATGTCGCGGTGAAGAAAGGCCAGGCGATCGTGCCGCTCGATTTCATGGAGCCGGAAAATCCGGTGCGAGTCGTTTCTTTGATCGGCCGCACGCTGCCGCTGCATTGCACGGCGCCGGGAAAAATTCATCTGGCGTTCGAGTCGGGCGAGGGCTTGGCGCAGGCCCTGCCGGAAAAGCTCCATCGTTACACCGACAGAACGATCGTCGACCGGCAAGCGCTGTTGCGCCAGTTGAAGGAAGTCGGCAGGACCGGGTACGCCATCGACGAGGGCGAGTTCATGAACGAGGTGATGTCGGTCGCGGTGCCGGTCCACGACTACACGCGCGCCCTGGTCGGCAGCCTCGCGATCGCCGGCCCGGCGCACCGGCTGACGCCGCAGCGGCTCGAAAAGGAGATCGTGCCGCTGATTACCAACGGGGGGAAGCAGCTCTCCTCTCGCCTCGGCTACCCACGCTAGCCACGCTGCTGAAAAAGGCTCATCTGCGGCGTTGCGCTCGCATCGCCTCGCTCGACGTACTGAAAAAAGTACGCCTGCGCTCGTCGATTGCTCGCGCGCCTTGCAGCTGAGACCTTTTTGAGCAGCGTGATCGAACGGTTCAGAAACCCTCTAATGCTTACAGTCGCGGAAAAAATCTTATTTTTGCTTCTCGCCTTCGGGGCGCTCTATTTCGGCGGGACCGGTTTTTATCAGGTTTATAAGGCCATCCGGCGCGGGAAGCCGGAAGACCGCTTCGACCATCTGCCCCGGCGGGTTTTCGACACGCTGTGGAAAGTGCTCACGCAACAGACCGTGTTCAAAAAGCGGCCGCTGGTCTCGCTGCTGCACGCGCTCGTCTTTTATGGATTCGTCTACTACTTTCTCGTCAACGTCGTCGATACGCTGGAAGGATTCTTTTCCTTCCGGGCGCGCGGCGCCGCGTGGAATCCCTTCAACCTGGCCGCCGATCTGCTCACGGCGAGCGTGTTGATCGGGATTGTCGGCCTTGCGGCGCGGCGCTTCCTGGTGCGTCCGCGCGACTTTGATTTTGCTTCCAACGTTCCGCTGCACGAGGAGGTGAGGGGAGGGATCCGGCGCGACTCCGGTATCGTCGCCGGTTTCATCTTCATCCACGTGGGCAGCCGCCTGCTTTCCAAATCCGCGCAGCTCGCGCAAGAAGGCGGCGATGCGTTTCAGCCCGTCGGTTCCGCGCTCGCCGGGCTCTTTGCGGGCCTCAGTCCCGGCGCAGTCGTATTTTTCGAGCATCTCTTCTGGTGGGGCGCGCTGGGTTCCATTTTGATTTTCCTCCCGTATTTTCCGCGCTCGAAGCACATCCATCTGATGATGGCGCCGATCAATCTGGCGCTGAAGAAGAAAAATCCCGGCGCGTTGGCGCCGATGGATTTCGAAAAGGAAGAGTCGTTCGGAGCCGCCAAGCTCGAGGAGTTTTCCTGGCCGCGCCTGTTGGACGCGTACAGTTGCATCATGTGCAACCGCTGCCAGGAAGTATGCCCGGCTTACGCGACCGGCAAGGCCTTGAGCCCCGCGGCGATCCTCATCAACGAGCGCTTCGAGCTGAACCGCATCCGCGGCGATTTCAGCGCCGGCAAAGCGAGCCCGCGGCCGCTGCTGGATTTCGCGCTGAACGCGGAGGCGGCCTGGGCTTGCACGACGTGCAACGCCTGTATCGAAATCTGTCCGGTCGGCAACGAGCAGATGCTCCACATCATCGACGTCCGGCGCGAGCGCGTGTTGTCCGCGGCCGAATTCCCCAAGAATCTCCAGAAGGCGTTCAACGGCATGGAGCAGGTGGGAAATCCCTGGGCGATGGCGCACGACGGCCGCTTGGACTGGACCAAGGGCCTGCCGTTCCCGGTCCCGACAATTGATAAAAACCCCAACTGCGACGTTCTCTACTGGGTCGGATGCGCCGCCGCCTTCGATCCGCGCGCGCAAAAAATCGCGCAGAGCATGGCCAAGATATTGAACGCCGCCGGAATCAAGTGGGCCGTGCTCGGCCTCAAGGAGAAGTGCACCGGCGACGCGGCGCGCCGCGCCGGCAACGAATACCTTTTTTCTCAGCTCGCGGCGGAAAACGTCGAGACGCTCAACGGTCTCAAGCCCAAGATGATCGTCACGACCTGCCCGCATTGTCTCCATACGATCAAGAACGAATATCCGCAGCTCGGCGGCAGCTACGCCGTCAAGCATCACAGCGAGTTCATCGACGAGCTGATCAAGGGCGGCAAGCTGAACCTCCAGGCCGGCGCCGACGGCGCCGGCACGTACCACGACCCTTGCTATCTCGGGAGGCACAACGAGATCTTCGACGAGCCGCGCCGGGTGATCGAGTCCGCGGGCGTCACGCTGACCGAGCCCGCCCGGAATCAACGCAATAGCTTTTGTTGCGGCGCGGGCGGCGCCCAGTTCTGGAAGGGCGAAGAGCCCGGCCGCGAGCGGGTGACCGCGAATCGCTACCGCGAGCTGAAAGAGACCGGCGCGCAAACCGTTGCGACCGGTTGCCCGTTCTGCATGCGCATGTTCACGGAGGAGGCGGCTCAGGAGGAAACGGGCGCGCCGCAAATTTTAGACCTGGCCGAAATCGTCGCCAACAAACTACGGAGTTGATTTTGTCGGCAGGCTCAAGAGTGAGTCGATTACTCGCGGGCGCGGCGGTGGTTTGCCTTGTTCTGCTCGCAGCCGGCGTTTCCGCCTGCCGGTCCGATCCCCGAGCGATCATTTCCACGAAGAGCGGCAAAGAATACGCCGTTCGGGTCGAAATCGCCGATACGCCGGCCAAGCGCGAGCTGGGGCTGCAATACCGCCGCGAGCTGGCCGACGATCAGGGCATGCTGTTTCTGTTTCCCGCGCCTTCGGTTTTGACCTTCTGGATGAAGAACACGCCGATTCCTCTGGACATGATTTTCATCTCGAGCGATCTCAGAATCGTCGGCATCGTCCGTGACGCGGTCCCGTTCTCGTTGGAGCCGCTGTCGGTCGGCGCGCCGAGCCAATACGTGCTCGAGATCAAGGGCGGCCTCGCCAAGGCCAAGGGCATCGACGTCGGCGACGGGGTTCGGTTTGAAGGTGTGTCGCTGGGGAACGTGCGGGAATAGTTTACTGGTTATGCGTGGGTCGACTGACCCGTAGGCAAATCATCGCTCACTAAAAACTAAATTTCCGCGAAGAAATAAGCGCGCAGGACTTCGAGCCGATCCTCGTACGAATCCGGATAGAGAAACCAGAGCGTCGCCGCGATGCTGCTGAGCAGCGAGTTGCCGTCCTGCGGCGTGAAGCACATGCCCACCAGCTCGCGGTCGCCCTTCATCGTGAGCGTGTTCGACGCGATCACGGTCTGGTTGAGAATGCGGCCGAAAATCCCGTGGTCGCGGCCGAATGAAAAGACCGAAGCCGACGATTTCTTGTTGGTCAGCGCGATCCTGGGGTTGCTTTTGATCCGGCGCATTACTTCTTCCATCCCCACCGGCCGGGCGAGCTTCAAGTTGAAATAGATCGTGTGCATGTATTGCGTGTTGAGCTTGAGCGTCGAGGAATAGATGTCGAGATCGAGGCCAAGGGTCTTGAACACGTAGTGCGCGTCCCGCCCCTGGTGCGTGCCGAAACGCGGGTCGTCGTGCTTGCCCACTTCCGGCGCCGGAATAAATTCCCCTTCCTGGCTCAAGTCGTTGGCGCGCCGCATGCACACGAAGCGCCCTTCTTCGAGGTTGTTCTCCTTCTCGGGCCCGAGCGCGATGGTGTCGATGAGAACGGCGAGATTATGCGTGTTGCAGCTCACGACCTGAAGGAACTGATCGGTCTCGCGGTTGAGCGCCCGATCGTTGATGCCGCGCGCGTACATCTTGCCGAAGCCGTATTCGCTTCCCTGCGCGATAAAACCCCGGCCGTTGTCGGCGAAGCGCTGGTATAACTTTTCCTTGTTCTCGTTTCCGACCGGAGTGCAATCGATCACCACGCTGGCGCGGTCGAGCGCCTCTTCGGCTTCATACGAGGGCAGCATTCCCATCTGCTTGAAATTTTCCCAACGGTCCTTATCGACGCACAGCCTCGCGCCCTTGCGGGTGAGGACGGTCACTTTGGAGCGGTCGGTCAAAAGCGGGGTGCGCTTATGGAAGGTTACTTCGTCGATGCCGAAGGGCTCGCGGAACGTATTCAAAATTCCGATCAGCGGCTCGCCGATGGTTCCGGTCCCGACGACGTGGACGATCTTTTTTTTCTGCGCCATCTACTCCTCGGGAGTTTCAGTTGAATCGCGCCCGTTTCGCCGAATTATACACGAGTCGGCTTAAGAGGAAAAGAGAATTTGCGCCAAGCGCCAAGCGACCTTCCCACGCGCAGGTAAAGATGGTAAAAGTTTACCAAGAGGCACACTATGGCGCAGGATTTAGTTCGAGCGGAAGCTTTTTTTACCAGCCAATTCGGCGTCAGCTCGCGCGATTTGGAGAAGATCCTGGGGCAGACTTTGGAGCGCAAGGCCGACTACGCGGATCTCTATTTCGAATACCGCGTCAACGAGGCGGTCAGCCTGGAAGAGGGGCTGGTGAAGCAGGGCTCGCGCTCGACCGCCAACGGAGTCGGAGTCCGGGTACTGGCGGAGACGAAGACCGGATATGCCTACACCGACGACATCACGATCGAGAAGCTCTCGCTGGCGGCGCGCACCGCGCAGTATATCGCGCACGATCGGGAAGCGCAGACGCCGGTCCGCGTGGGCCAGGAGAAAATCGCGACCCACGATCTCTATCCGGTCAAAACGCCGGCGACGGAAGTGCCGCTGGAAAGAAAAACCGCGCTGCTCTACGAAATGGATCGTCTGGCGCGCGCGATCGACCCGCGCGTGAAAAATGTTTTCGTCTCGTTCGCCAGCGAGGAGAAGATCGTTCTGGTCGCTTCTTCGAGAGGATGGGTCGTCGGCGACATCCAGCCGCTCGCGCGTCTCAACGTCAGCTGCATCGCCGAACAGGCCGGCAACCGGCAAATCGGCACGTACGGCGGCGGCGGCAGGGTCGCCTTCGATTTCTTCACCGACAAGCAAAACTACGAGCGTTATACGCGCGAGGCGGTGCGCCAGGCTCTGCTCAACCTCGAAGCCGCGGATGCGCCGGCGGGAACGATGGACGTGGTGCTCGGCCCGGGCTGGCCCGGAATCTTGCTGCACGAGGCGATCGGCCACGGGCTCGAAGGCGACTTCAACCGGAAAAAAGTCTCGGCCTTCAGCGACCGTATCGGCCAGAAGGTGGCGTCGGAGCTGTGCACGGTGGTGGACGACGGCACGATTCCGTCGCGCCGCGGCTCGCTCAACATCGACGACGAGGGGACGCCGACGCAGCGCACGGTGCTGATCGAGAAGGGGGTGCTGCGCGGTTATCTCCAGGACCGGCTGAACGCGTCGCTGATGAAAACTTCTCCCACGGGAAACGGGCGGCGCGAAAGCTACGCCCACATCCCGATGCCGCGGATGACCAACACCTTCATGCTGGCGGGCGCGAGCGCGCCCGAAGATATCATCCGCTCGGTTAAAAAAGGTCTCTACGCGGTCTCTTTCGGCGGCGGCCAGGTGGATATCACGAGCGGCAAATTTGTTTTCTCGGCCAGCGAGGCCTATCTGATCGAAGACGGCAAAACCACCCGCCCGGTCAAAGGCGCGACCTTGATCGGCAACGGTCCGGATGTGCTCACGCGCGTGTCGATGGTCGGCAACGATCTCAAGCTGGACGAAGGCGTCGGGACTTGCGGCAAGGACGGGCAGTCGGTTCCGGTCGGCGTCGGCCTGCCGACGATTCGGATCGACGGATTGACCGT
>DASXRG010000382.1:0-4925 GCA_036506735.1 Binatia bacterium
CGGTGATAAAATTGCAGGGCCAAGTCGTCACGATCCAACTGCGTAGAGCTACTTCAATTTCGGCGGGAGCGGCGACTTGAGTCCAAAAACCAAGCTGGTCCTCAATCTGTTGATCGTAATTGTCGGCCTCGATCAAGCGACGAAGCTGCTGGTCGATCGGACGTTATTCCTTTATCAGTCGATTCCGATGATCGAGAACCTCTTCAGTCTGACTTACATCCGCAACACCGGCGCGGCGTTCGGCTTGCTGGCGCAGAGCGGCGAGCTTTTCCGCCGCACGTTCCTCATCGCGTTTTCCCTTGCGGCCATCGGCTTCATCATCGTCATGCTGCGGCGTCTGCCGGAAGACGAGAAGCTGCTCACGATTGCGTTGGGGTTCATTCTAGGCGGCGCCGTCGGCAACCTTATCGATCGGCTGGTTTACGGCGAGGTAATCGACTTCCTCGATTTTTATTGGTCGACTTATCACTGGCCGGCGTTCAACGTCGCCGACAGCTTCATCACGGTCGGAGTCGTGTTGATCATGGTTCGCCTAGCCACGAGCAAAGACGCCGATCCGTTTGCGCCGCGGGCGCGAATCGGTTAATCGTAGGGGTAGATTCGAAAATCCGACGCTAAGGGAGGGAAAATTTATGCTGCGAGCCCAAGATATGAAAGGCGTGATGGCGATGATGCCGGCGTTCACGACGCCCGACGGGGCTTCTCCGTCGGCGCTCGATACGATCAATACGGTCGAGTGTGAACGCGCCGTCGACCGGATCATCCGCGACGGCGTGGACGTGATCGCGACGATGGGGAGCTTTGGCGAATGCCACACGCTCCTTTGGGAAGAGCAGAAAAAGCTCGCCGAGGCGACGGTGGTCGCCGCGCGCAAGCGCGTGCCCGTGATTATCGGCTGCACCAGCCTGAACACCCGCGAGACGCTTTACAAAATGAAATTCGCCGCCGAGATCGGCGCCGACGGCGTGCTCTGCGGCGTCCCGTTCTATTTTCCGTCCACGGTGGACAATGCGGTGCAATTTTATCACGACATCGCGGATGCTTTTCCGCAGCTCGGCATCGTCATTTACCACAACCCACCGCTGCATCACGTGACCTTGCCCGTCGCCGCGTTTAAGCGACTGGTCACGCGCCCGAATATCGTGGCGATGAAAGACAGCCACCGCACGCCGCTGCAATTCATCCAGCTCATGGATATCGTTCGCAATAAGATCAGCATTCTATGCAATCAGACCCAAGGCTACCCGTACATCCAAATGGGCGCCTCCGGCTGCTGGTCGATCAATGCATGGCTAGGGCCGTGGCCGGTACTCCATCTGCGCGACGCGAGCGCCGCCGGCGACTGGGAGACCGTGAAGCAAATCTGCCTCGACATGGAAGCTGCCAACAAAGCGCCCGGAAAGCCCGGCGATCTATTCTGGCGCGAGAGCTCGGCGAAGATCGCCATGAACTATGCCGGCTACTGTTCGCCCGGACCGCTGCGCCCGCCGTTCCGGAACATTCCGGAGGACGTAGTCGAGGCCGCCAAGCAGCTCGCCGCGAGCTGGAAGCAGCTCTGCGAGAAATATCCGCCGAAAAAGCAGGAAGCCGCGGCGTAGCAGCAAGGCCCGGTTATTTTCTAAGCACCACGACCGTAGCGCCCCAGCCGCCCAATTCCGCTGGCGCGTCTTTGAAGGACGCGACCAGCGGATTTTTTTTCAGCATCGACTGGACGATTTTCCGCTGCATGCCCGTGCCGCGGCCGTGAATGATCCGGACTTCGTAAATTCCCGCCTGGACGCATTGTTCGATATACTCTTCCACCACGCTGGGGATTTCTTTCGGCGAAAAAGCGTGGAGGTCGATCGCGTCCTCGATCGGGACGACGATCGGCTCGCTGAACGGTGAATCGGATTGGTCTGTGTCGGAAGGCTCTTCGGGTTGTTTTCGACGCGGGCTCATCGGAAATATGACGCCCATTCGAGCCGAGGGCGCGATGTCAGCCGCAGGCTGATCAGCCTTCGGCTGAAATCGCCGCGCCCCTACGTCGCTTCTTCGCGAAACGCTTCCTCGCGCGTTTTGGAAAACGCGGGGATGAGCACCGTGCACATCGCCAGAACGGCCAGCGCCAGCAAGGTCGCGCTGATGGGACGCTGCACGAAGACCCATGGGTTGCCGCGCGATAGGAGCATGGCGCGGCGGAGATATTCTTCCATCAACGGACCGAGAATAAAGGCCAGCAACATCGGTGCCGGTTCGCAGCCGAGTTTCGAAAACAGGTAACCCAGCGCGCCGAACAATGCCATAAAATAGACATCGACCTCGGTGTTCTTCAGGCTGAAGACGCCGATGGCGCAAAAGACGAGAATTCCCGGGTACAGCAGTTGATACGGAATCATAATCATCCGCACCCACATGCCGATCAGCGGGTAATTGAGAATGACCAGCATGAGGTTGCCGATCCACATCGAGACGATCATGCCCCAAAAAAGCGCCGGCTGTTCGTTGATGACCGACGGCCCGGGCTGAATGCCGTGGATAATCATCGCTCCAACCATCAGCGCGCTCACCGGGTTCGACGGAATCCCCAGGGTGAGCAGAGGAATAAAAGATGTTTGGGCGCCGGCGTTATTCGCCGACTCCGGCGCGGCGACGCCTTCGATCGCGCCCTTGCCGAACTGGGCGCGGTTGCGCGACACTTTCTTTTCGATCGAATAGGCGGCGAAGGAGCCCAGAATCGAGCCGCTGCCGGGAAGAATTCCCAGGGCCGAGCCGATCGCGGTGCCGCGCAGGATCGGCGCGATCATGCGTTTGAAGTCCTCGCGCGTGGGCCACAGACCGGTGATCTTTTTGATCATCACCGCCCGCTCTTCCTCGTCTTCCAGGTTGCGTATGATCTCGCCCAAACCGAACATACCCATCGCGACGGTGACGAACCCGATACCGTCGGCGAGCGCGTAGATTCCAAACGTGAAACGCTGCGTGCCGGAATTCACGTCGCTTCCGATAAGTCCCAAAAGCAGTCCGAGGACCACCATGCCGATGGCATGGAGGAGCGAGCCCTGAGCGAGCACCACGGACGCCACCAGGCCGAGGACCATCAGCGAGAAAAATTCAGCCGGTCCGAATTTCAGCGCGACCGCGGCGAGCGGCGGGCCGAACCCGGCGATCAGAAACGTGGCGACGGTCCCGGCGAAAAACGAGCCGATGGCCGAGGCCGCCAGCGCCGCTCCCGCCCTGCCTTGCTTGGCCATTTGATAGCCGTCGATCGTGGTGACGACGGAGGCGGCTTCTCCAGGTAGATTGACGAGAATGGAAGTTGTCGAACCGCCGTACTGGGAGCCGTAGTAAATGCCCGCGAGCATGATCAGCGCGGACACCGGCGGCAACACGAACGTGACGGGCAGCAGCATGGCGATCGTGGCGGTGGGGCCGAGGCCCGGCAATACGCCGACCGCTGTGCCGAGAAAAACGCCGACGAAACAGTAGAACAAGTTGGCGAGAGTGGCGGCGGTTTGCAGTCCTAGCCAAAGGTGACCAAGCAGATCCATGTCCTAGCCTCGTTTACGGTCTTTGCGTTTAACCGCCGAACCACCGACCGACGACCGGCAGCGGAATGCCCAAGCCTTTGAGAAACACCAGGACGCAAAAGACGGTGAGGCCCGCCGCCATGATGAGAGTGTGCCGCCAACGAAAGCGCTCGCTCGCCAAAGCGCTGACGATCACGAGCAACGGCAACGCGACCGCCAGGCCGGCGCCGCGCACGATGAAGCCGAACAGAAGAACCGCTACGCTGACCAGGATCAGGCCTTTAAACGCGAACGCGCCGACCGGAGTGCCGGGAACGATAAAAGATCGGATCACCGCGATCGCGCCGATTCCCACGAGCAATCCGCCGAGAATGGTGGGGAAATAGGCCGGGCCCATTCGGACCGCCGTTCCCATGCCGTACTCGCGGGCGACGAGAATGGCGGTCGATCCAAAAAAGATGTAAATGAGGCCGGTCCAGAAGTCCTTCGGATTTTGCGACGGGGAGATCATGAAATCCTCGCTCGGCTTTTGCTCAGTCCGCGTACACGCCGGCCTTTTTGAGGATCGGAGTCCATTTGTCGATCTCCGCCTTGAGATGCGCGCGCAACGCCTCCGGCGTCGCCCGGTTCTCGGCCACCGGCTCGCTTCCCAACTCGCCGAATCGTAGCTTCACGTTGTTGTCCTTCAATGCGGCTTGAAGAGCTTTCGTCAGCGCGTCGACGACGGGCTTGGGCGTGCCTTTTGGCGCATAGAGCCCGTGCCAGACCGTGACTTCAAAGCCCTTTAACCCGGCTTCGTCCATCGTCGGGACGTTGGGCAGAGAAGCGATGCGTTTCTTGCTGGTCACGCCGTAGGCTTTGATCTTTTCGGCTTTGATCTGGCTCGTCGTGTTCGTGGTCTGGTCGCACATGATATCCACTTGGCCGCCGAGCAGATCGTTCATGGCCGGCCCCGTGCCGTTATAAGGCACGGTTGTAAGCTCGGTTTGGATGGCGGACATGAAGAGCGTGCCGCAAAGGTGCGACGCCGCGCCGAGTCCGGCGTTGGCCAAATTGATTTTCTCCTTGTTCGCCTTCACATAGGCGACGAGTTCCTTCAAATCCTTCGGCGGAAAGTCCTTCTTGCCGACGAGCGTCATCGGCACCTCGTTGACGAGGCCGATCGGCTCGAAGTCGGTCAAGGGATTGAACGGCAGCTTGCGATAGAGAGCCGGCGCGGTGGACATGCCGATGTGGTGAATGAGAATCGTGTAGCCGTCGGGCGCGGCTTTCGCCACCCGGTCGGCGGCGATCGTGCCGCCCGCGCCGAGGACGTTCTCGACGATCACCTGCTGTTTGAGCACGCCGCTCATGGGTTGGGCGATCAGCCGCGCAACCGTGTCGGTCGGCCCGCCGGCCGCGAACGTCACGACCATC
>DASXRG010000383.1:0-1797 GCA_036506735.1 Binatia bacterium
ATGCTGGCGTTTCGCGGCAGCGGGTTACGGTACGGAACGGGGATCGCGTTCAATCCTGCCCTGACCGCTCAGGATAAAGATCCCCATGCGCTTGCCTTCAAGATCAGCCATGAAAAAGAGGATCCGGCTATACGAGAAGAATATTACCGGGAGTTGGAGAAGAACGGCATCGAGGTAAGGCTAAAGCCGGTCGAACAAGGCGGCGGCTAGAAAAAGCGGATCGCGTAAGAAGCTCTCACCACGAAGATCACGAAGGCCACGAAGGTTTCGGATATCGGTGCCTTATCTCAAACTTCGTGCTCTTCGTGTCCTTCGTGGTGAAATCGATATTTACTTCTGGATGCGCCAGCGAATAATCCGCTAGCCTCTGTACGCCACCGCCGGCATCTGCAGCGGGATTTCTTTTTGTCTCAGGGTTGCTTCAAAATCCCTGCGGACCTGAGGGTCCTCGTCTTCGTAATCGATGAGAGTCCCGCCCTCGCGAAGGCTCACTGTCCCGCTGAAGTCCTGGCCGATACTGTCCGTGTATCCCGGCACTGCCGAACTCGCGCCGTAAACGGCGAGGTGGCGCGCCGGCCGGCTGCCGCCGTTGAAATGCTGGTGAAACCAGCCGTCCGGCGGGCTGTAGATGCTGCGCGGTCCCCAGTTGATCTTCAGCACTTTGTCTCCTTCGCCTTTCTGGTACGGGTGAATCCCGATCGAATGGGGCCACACCAGGACGTAGCCTTCGCCCTCGAGGCCAACGAGGATCGCGCCCGGCCCGTGGTAATGGGCTTTGTGATACCTTCCCGCGGGCCATTCGGAAATATGCCCGTTGGGAAAGCCATTGGCCATCCGGTATCCCGTGATCTGGCCGCCTGAAACCTTTTGCTCCTGGTTGTCGAGCAGCACGTCCTTGGCATCGGCGATGAAGTTTGTGTACCACAGGGTCGAGTACCGGCCCATCTTTTCCCGTTTCTGCGTCGGGACGAAGTAGTCGGTCTCGCCATTGAAGTGATTCAAGAACCGGTGCTCGCAATTGAAGACGACGTCGTCGCCGCAGAAAAGGTTCATGGCCTTGGGCGCCGTGGTCACCGCGAGGAACAGCGCGGGCTCCCGGCTCCCGTTAATCATCCGGTGCCAGCAATTGAGCGGCGGCGCGAAGACGCTACCCTCGCCCCATTCAAAAGTCCGCTTCGGCATTCCCTCCTGCCAAACTTCCGTTGAGCCGAGACCCTTCAGGATGACGATGACCTCTTGGTAGAGATGTTTTTCAGCTTCCAGCGCCTTGCCTCCGGGGATCTCTCCGACATAGATGCCGCGCTCCGCCTGCTGCGGACCCAGCAACTGAATAAAGGCCCCGGCGCCGCCCGTGCGCGCCCACGGCTTTCTCGGCAGCTCCGTAACATCGTTCATGCCGGCGACGGCCTCATGGATCGGAATGGCCTCGCCGCTCATCCATGCCTCATAATAGTCCGGCGACGCGGCGCCCTTTCTTCGTGGCTTCATAGCTTACCTCAAATTTCTGAAATGGCCCCCTTTGGAGATCGGCGGGAGCCCCTCGGCGATTTTGTTCCAGTGGTCGCCTTCGTCGTCGCTGTAAAAGATGTCGCCGTCGGTGGTGCCCGCAAACAGAGCGAACGAGCCGTTCCGCACCTCCATCGTCATCGCCTCGACGTTGCCGCGGATGTGCTCCGGCAAGCCTTCGTGCAGCGGCTCCCAGCTCTTGCCGCCGTCGCGGCTCCGCGCGATGCGTGAATCGGCGTCATGCGTGGTCCGCCAGCTCCCCGGGGTGTTGATCGCGCCCGCCATGAAAAG
>DASXRG010000384.1:0-2182 GCA_036506735.1 Binatia bacterium
ACTTCGAGGGAGTTGTTGATCTCGTGCGACAACCCGATGGCGATCTCACAGAGCGTCGCAAGCTGGTCGCGGCGCCTGATGCCGCGGATGTCTTTGGCGAAACCGATCGAGCCGAGCTCCCCGCCTCCCGTGTCGTGAATAATCGAGGCCGAGATCGCCACGGGAATCCGCTCCCCTCTCTTGGTCTTGAACATCGTCTCGAAATTGCGGAGTTTCCCCGGCTCGCCGCCCTCACCCCGCCTCATCGCGGCCATCACTTTTTGCGCTTCTTCGCGGCTCGAATAGATCTCCAGCACGTCCTTGCCCAGCATCTCTTCCTGGGTAAAACCCAGGTTCTGCCTGGCGCCGTCGTTGTAGAAAATGATGGTCCCCGAGCGGTTGACTGCGATGATGATGTCCGGGCTGCTCTCGACCAGCTTTTGGAAGTAGTCTGCGGGTAGCGGCATACGGGTTAGTGCTTGACCTAATAATATTAAGTCCTTTAGCGAGTGAAATGCAAGCTCGAATCCGGCCAGTGCGCCATGAGAACGGCCTACTTCCCCCGGCCGACCACTTTCCGATAAATATCCTCGTAGCCTTGGACCATCCGTTCGACGGAAAATTTCTTCGCGGCCCAGTCCCGGCAGCGCTTGCGGTCGAGCTTTTGGACCGCAGCGATCGCTTGCACCATCTCGTCTTCGTCGTTGGCGAGGAATCCGGTCTCGCCGTGCTTGATCAGCTCCGGCATCGAGCCCCGCGGATAGGCCAGCGCCGGAGTGCCGGCCGCCATAGATTCAACCACGACCATCCCGAACGGCTCGTCCCACTGGAGCGGAAACAGGAAGCCGCGAGCGCGCCCCATCCATTTCATAAGCTCCGCGTAAGGCATGCTCT
Source organism: Binatia bacterium (assembly GCA_036506735.1). Classification (GTDB taxonomy): domain Bacteria; phylum Desulfobacterota; class Binatia; order UBA9968; family UBA9968; genus JAJPJQ01. The sequence goes on from DASXRG010000384.1 coordinate 874, forward strand.
CGACGTGGCGGATCTGTTCGCCGTCGATGTGCGGCTTTACCTTTTGCAAAAAATACCCCTCGCTCCAGGGCAAATGCTTGGTCACCTGGCCGACGATGAGCAGCTTGACGCCCGCCCGCTTGGCGATTCGGATCGCTTCCGCGATTCCTTTTCCCGGCGTCATCCGGCCGGCGATGAGAAAAAAATCTTCGGGCGCGTCGTTGAAGGGGATTTCGTCCGCTTCGACGCCGTTGTAGATCACGGGGAGAGACTGGTCGCCGAGCATTTTCGCCTGCGCGCGGCTGATACAAACCGGAAAGCAATTTGAGAAATGGGTCCGATAGTAGTCGTGAATTTCTTTCTCGATATAAGCGTACGTCATGAGGGTGGGCGTTTTCGTCGCCGGAGAAAAATAGGGCGCGAGCGACGGCCAGTGGGCGTGGATCACATCGAAGCGGTCGGCCTGGCGGTACAGGTTATAGGTATTGCGCGCTTCGAATTCCTTTTCCAGGTAGACCGTCGATTGCGGGTCGTCCAGGCTGGCCACGGGCAAGACGGACTGAACCGTGCAATCCACTTTCGAATCGCCCGCGGCGAACAGGTCGACGCGGTGCCCGCGGCGGGTGAGCTGCCGGCAGAGATTATATACGATGCGCTCGGTTCCACCGTGGGTTTTAGGCGGCACGGATAAATAGACGCTGGTGATCTGCGCGATCTTCATCGGCGAGAAATTATCGATCGATTAAAAAGATATACTTCAGCGCTGCGACGAGGTCCACCCCGGCGACGTTCCAGCCGGACCGCGCTCTCGGGCGAGATAAAACCGGAAGAGTTCGCGTGAGATTTTGCCTTGATGCTCTAAGTGGGAAACACGTCCTCGATGGCTTTCTTGAGATGCTGAATACTGACTGGCTTGGGCAGGTAACCGGTGCAGCCGCTCTCCAAGCAGAGTTCTCCGTCCTCCCGCGTCGCCCGGCCCGTGATGGCGACGACAGGAATCATGCGCGTGCGAGGATTCGCCTTCAGTTTGCGCGTCGCCTCAAGACCGCTCATGTCGGGAAGAACGATATCCATGAGAATGAGATCCGGACTTTCGGCGTCCGCGATTTGCAAGGCTTCCTGGGCGGACGAGGCGGTCAGCACGTTGCGCACCCCGATGAAGTCCAGTTGATACTGCACTATTTGCATCGTAACCGCGTGGTCCTCGACCAACAGGATCTTTTTCGTGGTCAATGACATAAGTCCGCTTGAGTATCTCGCCTCTTCGAAGGCAAAAACAAATGAATTTTTCGCCACGTCCTCTATAGGTTAATTCCATGGCTCACCCCGC
>DASXRG010000385.1:0-25980 GCA_036506735.1 Binatia bacterium
GCGACGGCGATTTCGGACGCGCCGGCCTTTTTGATGACCGACAGCACCCAGACCGCGTCGCCCAGAAGCACCGCGCGGTCGCCGCGCAGAATGACGATTTTGTCCGGCCCCGCGGCGAGCGCCTCGCGCAGCGCGGGCTCCAGCTCATCCTTCGTAACTTTTTTCTGGTTGACGTAGATCTCTTGCTCCGGGGTCAAGGTCACCGAGATGCCGCGCGGCGCCGTCTCGGTCTTCGCCGCCGCGGGAAGATCCACCTTGCCGCCGGACTCGATGATCGCCGAGCTGGTGATCATGAAGATGATCAGCAGAACGAGAAAGATATCCGTCAACGGAGTAATATTGATTTCCGCGATGACATCGGAGTCCCGGTTCTGCTCGAGTGGATTGAAGGCCATAGAAACAGATAGCTCAGGCCACCATGCTCTGCAATAATTTCATGGCGTGGATGCGAAAGAGCGCGGTGACGTTGGCGATGCGTACCTGGAAGTAATTGTAAAAGATCAAGGCGATGATGGCGACGCCCAAGCCGAGCGCGGTCGCGACCAGCGCTTCCGAAATTCCCGCCGCGACCACGGTGAATCCGCCGGTGCCGACCACGGCCATGTTTTCGAACGACTTGATGATGCCGATGACCGTGCCCAGCAGGCCGATAAACGGCGCGCTGCTGGCGACGGTGCCGAGGATCCACAGATACTTTTTCATTTTCTGCGCCTCTTCGAACATCGCCTCGTTCAAAAAAGCCGCCGCCGTTTCCGGAGTTCCCGTCCCGCTTTGCGAGAGCAGCGAGAGGAAAATGCGGGCCGGCGCCTCGGCGCGGTTTTGCCGGCAGAGCGTCATCGCCAAATCTTTGCGCCCTTGCTTGATCGAGTCCATGACCGAATCGGCGAGCCGCTCCGTGGCGGCGCCGACATTGCGCAGCGACCAAAGCCGTTCGAGGATGACCGCGACGCTCACGATCGACAAAAGGATGAGCGGATAAGTGGCGATCGCGCCGCGATGAATGATCTCGAAAAAATTAAGTCCCTGCTGCATCCGCGCTCCCTTCGTTGGAGTCCCCAAGAGTAACGAGCGAAGGTAAAATGGTCAATAGTGGGCGTTTCAATTCGCGAGAGAAAGGCGCGACTAGGAGAGCATCCCGGCGGTGCCTTGTTCATGGATCAGCATCGCCGGAGTTGCGTCGCGGATCGCGGCGGTGCCCGTCATGATGAGCACGCGGCGCATTTCTTCAGACAGCAAATCGATCACTCGCTGCACGCCCTCGGCTCCGGCCGCGCCGACGCCCCAGCCGATCGGCCGCCCGACGAGAACCGCTTTGGCGCCGAGCGCCACCGCCTTCACGACGTCGCCGCCGGTTCGGATGCCGCTATCGAGCAGCACGGCGACTTTTTGTCCGACCGCGTCGACGACTTCAGGCAGCGCTTCGATGGCCGCGCGATTGAAATCGAGAATCCGGCCGCCGTGGTTCGACACGATCAGCGCATCGGCGCCCGCTTCGACCGCGACGCGCGCGTCCACGGCGCTCATGATTCCTTTGATGACCACGGGGAGCGCGACGTTCTGCTTGAGCCACTCGATGTCCTTCGGAGAAGCCGTTTGTCCTCTTCTGGGTTTGCCGTCTTTGGTCGAGAGCGGCACTTGATCGCCGAGCTTGACGGGCATCACGACGTCCATGGTGATCCCGACGGCGGCGAAGCCCAGCTCTTGCGCCTGTTTGGCTTGATCCAAAACCGCGTCCCTTCCTCGGCTCAGATAAGCCATGAAGACCAGCGGCGCCGGAGTCATTTGGGCCCAGTCGCGCACCGTGGGTTTGGCCGCGTGGCTCACGAACATCATCACTCCGGCGCGGCCCGCGGCCTCCGCCACTTGCCGCTCGGCGCTATGGCTGATCAAGCTGAAACTGCCGACTGGCGCAATCGCCGCCGGGATCGGCAGCTTGCGGCCGAATAATTCAATGGATGTGTCGGGTTGGGTGACGTCGTGAAAAATTCTCTGGCGGAAGAGAAACCGGCCGAGCGCCCGCTGATTTCGCCGGAAGGTCGCGCCGCTTTCCGCCGCGCCCATGAAATGCTCCCAGGCCTCGTGCGGCATTCTGCGCCGCGCGAACTGGCGGATCTCGCGCAGCCCCATGGCTGAGAGCGGTTTTTCCACCACGGGCATCAGTTGGGCGAGGCGATCTCCCACCAGTTCCGGTCCGGATCGGCCAGCAAGAACGATCCTCCGTCGCCGGCGGGCTCGCGCAGTTCCGCGATCCCCAGCTCTTTGGCAGACGCGGCAAGCGAACGATAAGCTTCGTCCACCGCCTGTTTGGATTCGAGCGCGATCGTGAAACGGAAATTGGGCGAGAAAGTTCTCCAATCCTCGCGCACGGCGCAGACGACGTACGGTTTGGTGCTGGGATGTTTGACGTAGACGACGTGCGGATTGGCCTGATGAACTTCCAATCCGAGCACGTCCTTGTAAAAGTTCCAGGATTTTTGCAAGTCGCCCGTGGCGAGAGTCCCATGAGTAAATCCCTGCGGCACGTAGCCTCTTCCTGGAAACCGTTCCGCCGGAAAAGGATGTTCCCAGTGCGGCGCGCGCACGCCGCCGACGCGCGTTTTCCAGACATCTTTGCGCAGCGCCTCCGCGTAGCACTCGATCTCCCAGCCGTTGGTGCCCGGCTCGAGAAAATAGAGGGAGTAAGAGCCGTGGTTGTAAGTCGGCTTGCCGATCTGGTCGATCTTATATTTGTCTTTATTTGCCGCGAGATACTCGTAAGCCGCGTCCACCTCCTGCGTCGTCTCGACGCGAACGCCCCAGTGATTGTGCATCTGCTTCGCCGGCGCGTCCGGCGCCTCGTGTACCGTCAACAGCCACTCCGTGTTGGGATGCTTGAGCGTCGCCTCACTTGGACGCTCCCGCAATTTCTCAAAAGCGAGCAAATCGGTCAGCACCGGCACTGACTCCTTCAAACTGCGACACTCCATGTGCGTCTGCGTCAACCCAATCGAGCGCAGCATGTCTTTCTCCTTCCCGACGCTTAGCGGCGCGAAACAATGACAATTGGAATTTACTGCGATGGAAGTGGGGAGTCAAACAGAGACGTCAAGTCCACGCGGTTAAGGAGCTAATTACGGGATCGTAATTGCGCCGTCGGTCGCGAGAACTCACTCGGACAATGTAACGCGATTGCTTCGCGCTCAAGCCAACGTGAAGTAAAAGGTCGCGCCTTGGTTTACGGCGGCTTCGGCCCAAATGCGGCCGCCGTGCTTGTGGATAATCCTCTGTACGGTTGCCAAGCCGACGCCCGTGCCGGCGAAATCTGCGTCGGAATGCAAGCGCTGGAAAACGCCGAACAGTTTGCCGGCGTGCTCCATGTCGAAGCCGGCGCCGTTGTCGCGAACGTAATAAACCGTGCGCCCGTCGTCGCCGGCCATCGAGCCGACTTCGACGATCGCCCGGGAAGATTTGGCAGTGAACTTCCACGCATTGGAGAGTAAATTTTCCAGCACCACGCGCAGCAGACCCGGATCGCCGTCCGCCGAAAGCTCCTCTGGGATGATCAACTCCGTGCGGCGACCGGGATCGGCCAGTTTGAGTTGAGACATGATGTCTCGAGCGATGAGGCTCAGGTTCAACTTCTCGCGCTTGACCGGGGCCTGCGTTGTTCTGGAAAGCGCCAACAGGTCTTCGATGAGCTCGCTCATGCGCCGGCCCGCATCGACGATGCGAGCCAGATGATCGTGCGCCTTCCGGCTCAAAGCATTCCTGCATTCGTCGACCAATATTTGCGCGAAACCCGTGATGTGGCGCAGCGGCGCGCGCAGGTCGTGCGAGACGGCGAAGGAAAACGCTTCCAGCTCCTTGTTCGCGGCCTGCAGCTCGGCGGTGCGGTCTTTGACGCGCTGCTCCAGCTCGGCGTAAACCTGGACGTTATCGAGCGCGACCGCAGCGGTATCGGCCAAGGCGCCGAGCAACTTGACCTCTTCCGGAGTCGGCAAGTGCCGCGTCGCCCAATAGTTGCCGATCGCTCCGATGGGGTCGAGCGTGCGGATCGGCACCATGGCCAGGCTCTTCACGAAGGTGGGCCGATAGGCCTCGTGCGGGATGCGCGGGTCCGAGTAAATGTCTTCGATGACGGCCGGCTGACGATTGAGCATCGCCCAGCCGCTGATGCACGCCGACATGGGAAATCTTTTGCCTTTCCAGAGCGGGGCGATCGCGTTCTCATCGACATAATGGCAGAGGCTGCCCTCCCGCAGCACGAACGTGGCGCCGTCGGCGCCGGTGAGCTCGCGCGCGGCGCGGCGCACAATCGCCATCACGGTTTCGAGATCGCGCGCCAGCGAAAGCTCCTGCACGGCCAGAACCAGCCGTTCCATCCCGTGGAGATAGCGCGTTTCCTGATTGGATGCACCCGAATCGGAACTCCCGTGAAGCGCGCGGCGCACCGCGGACCCCACCTTTGCGAGATCGGATTTGGTCATGCATTCCGTTGCCCCTGCCGCCTTGAGCGATGCGACGTTCCTTTCATCGTCACAAGAGCCGGAAACGAAAATAAACGGAATTGCCGGAAATCGCTCGCGCGCGGTCTGCAGCGCACTGATGCCGCGAAAGCCCGGAACGCCGTTGTCGGACAGGACAATGTCGAACGCCCCGGTAGCCAGCGCTTTCAGATATTCGGAACGCGATGCCACCACGCGCACTTCGAATGTCGGTTGGGTCAGAGCTCGCTGGATAAGCTCTGCATCGTTCGCGTTGTCTTCAAGGTGCAGAACGCGCAAGATCGTGGGCTCGCTCATCTCGCTTGCTCCTCTGGACGGGACCAACCTAATTTTTGTTGCTTGTGCGGGCGACCGATACTATCCGGATTTCCAAATCCCTTGTCAACTAAGAAATGCGGGAGGATTGAATTTTCAAAAAGACGAACACTGGCAACAAGAACGTGTGGAAACATTAGAGCATTTGAGCGCAGATCGGAGACGCGAATAGATGTTTCGCGCCGATTGGTTAGATCATCACCGTGCCGCAGTTGACATTCACCGCTTGTCCCGTGATGTACCCCGCGGCGTCGCTGGCGAGAAATAAAACTGCGCCGACGAGATCTTCCGGCTGCATGGCGTGGCCGAGAGGATTTCGCGTGAGGCGTTGTCTAAACTCTTCCGGAGCGCGATGACCGCGCGGCAAGTCAGTGTCGATGATATTGGGGCAGATGGCGTTGGCGGTGATGCCGTCCGGACCCACCTCGCGCGCCAGCGCCTTGATGAAGCCGACGATGCCGGCTTTGGATGCCGCGTAATGCGCGCCGCCGACGGCGCCCGTGTGCGCGATGCCGGAGGCGATGCTAATGACCCGGCCGCTTTGCCGCGCGCGCATCGACGGAATGAAGGCGCGCGAGCACAGAAAATTTCCGCCGAGGTTGACGTCGATCACGCGGTCCCAGTTTTCTTCCGCCATCTCGGCCACGGGGGAAATCGTGTAAATGCCGGCGTCGTTGACGAGAACGTCCACGCGGCCGAAGCGGGCGAGCGTTTTCGCGCCCAGGTTTTTGACCGAGGCTTCGTTCGAAACATCGGTCTCGACGGCGAGCGCCTCGACACCGAGAGCGCGCGCTTCTTCGGCCGCGGCATTCGCCTTGTCGCCCCGAAGATCGGCAACGACGACGTTGGCGCCTTCTCGCGCCAGGCCTAAGACGATCGCGCGCCCGATCCCCTGCGCGCCGCCGGTCACCACCGCTATCTTCCCTTTCAACCGCGCGTCCATTGCTTTAAAGTTTTGCTAACACCCATGACGGCTGGGGAGGTCTCGGAGGGCCTATGCACGGGACGAGAAAATTCAAGCGTACGGTCTGGCGAGCGTAATCCCGCCGTATTGCATAGGCCCGGAGAGATCTCCCCGTTCGTCAAACTACGCCTCACGGCGTCACCAATCCGCCGTTTACGTGCAGCGTCTGGCCGGTGATCCAGGCGCTTTCCGCGCTGCACAAAAAATAAAACGCCTCGGCCAGATCGTCCGGCCGGCCCGTGCGGCCGAGCGGGATCTCGGCTTCTCTCTGTTTTCGAATTTCGGCCGTCCAGTTCGCCATCACCCTAGGCGTGTCCGTCGGTCCCGGCGCGACAACGTTCACGCGGACTTCATACGGCGCGAGTTCCAACGCCAGCGACTTGCTGAAACCGATGATGCCCGCCTTCGCGGCGGAATACGGCGTGCGCAGAGCGGAACCGGTGACGCCGTAGTTGGACGCGGTGTTGATGATCCGTCCCTTCTTCTGCCGCATCATGGCCGGCGCCGCCGCGCGGCAGAAAAGAAAAGTCCCCTTGAGATTGATATCGAGAACCTCTTTCCACTCGGCCCAGCTAAGCTCTTCGATGCGCTTTCGGTGGATGCTGCCGCCCGCGATATTGGCGAGAATGTCGATCCGGCCGTGGTGTTGGAGAACTCCGGCAACGACTTCTTTGACTTCCGCCGCGCGCCGGACGTCCACGCGGACCGCCTCGGCGTCGCCGCCGCGCGAGACAATTTCCGCGCGCGTCTCCTCCGCCGCGTTTAAATCCCAGTCGGCCATCACGACGAAAATCCCGTGGGCGGCAAGTTTTAGCGAAACCGCGCGGCCGATACCGTTGGCGCCGCCGGTAATGAGCGCTACGTCAGGCACGGGGGTTACTCGCCTCCGTAGATCCGCTGGATTTCTGTTTTGTAGAGTTTTTCGACCGCCGCGCGATCGATCTTGATCTTTTGAAACGCGGTCACGCTGCGCACGCGCTCGGGAAAGTCCTGCGGCATGACGGCGATCTTACGGATCCGCTCGTATTCCTCCAGCCGTTGATTGATCCGCTCGATGCGCGCCTGGAGAACCCGCCGCAACTCGTCCGTGCTCGGAGGCCGGTCCAGCTCCGCGGCGATCCGCTCGCTCTCCGGCACGATCAGCGCCGCGATGAACGGCCGGCGATCCCCCACCAGGACCGCCTGGCGGACCAGCGGATCATTTTCCAGCAACACTTCGATGGTGCCGGGGTAGATGTTCGAGCCGTCCGAGCAATAAAAAATATCTTTCTTCCGCCCCACGATGCGCAAGGTGCCGTCCGGTTCCATCGCGCCCAGGTCTCCGGTGTGGTACCAGCCGTCGGCGTCGAGAACCTCGCGGGTCAGCTCCGGATTGTGAAAATAGCCGGGCATCACCGTCGGCCCCCGCACCAGCATCTCGCCGTCGGCGGCGATCCGGACTTCGATATTCGGAAAAGGCTTGCCCAGATTTCCCGGCCGGTCGTCTCCGATCCCGCTCAAGGTCACGCCGCCGCACTCCGTCGAGCCGTACGATCCCAGCAGCGGAATTCCGGTCAGCGCGAAGAACCGCATGATGCGCGGCGCCATCGGCGCGCCGCTGTAGGTGACGTATTTGATGCGGCCGCCGAGCGACCGCTTGACGGCTTCCTTGAGAAGATTTTTGAGTTGCTCCGCGCGCTCGATCTCGGCGGGCGCGAGCCGGCTGCCTTCGAAGTCCAGCTTCTCCAACTCCTCCCAATGGCGCCGGTTATCGCCCTCGGCGAGAAGCGCCGCCCAAATCCGCTCCATCACTCTGGGCACCAACGTCATCGAAGTCGGCGCGAGCGCCTGGATGCTTCCGAGATCGATTTCCAGCTCCATCGCCTCCAGCACCGCCGTCGCCCTTCCCGTCGCCGCGCTCTTATGAAAGCCGAACCGGCCGAGCAGATGATTCATGCTCAAAATCATCGCGACCAGCTCGTCCGGCTTGCTGAGCGCGACCGCGCCGCCGGAGGCGATGTTGGAGAAAATATTTCGCTGCGTTTTCATGACGCCTTTGGGCTCGCCGGTGGAGCCGGACGTATACATGATCGTCGCCAGATCCTCCTCGTGGACGGACTCGATGATCCGCTGCAAAGTTTCGTCCGATCCCGCCCGGCCGCGCGCCAGCAGCTCGTCGAAAGAGAGCGTGTGAGGCAGACTCGCCGCCGGGCGCTTGAACGCCACGATGTGCGCGAGCGAGGAAAGCTGGCCTTTCAGATTCAACATACGGCCGACGCCGATTTCGTCTTCGACGAACGCCGCGCGCGTCCCGGAATGGTCCAGGAGCTTGAGGATCATCGCGTCCGACAAGCGGGGAGAGATCACCACGTTCGGCAACCCCGCGGCGAGGGTCGCCAGGTCGGCGCACAGCCACTCGACGCTATTTTCCCCGATGAGCGCGACCCGCTCGCCGGGCTTGAGGCCCAGCGCGTGCAGCCCGAGAACCGCCTCGCGGACCTTGGCACCGAAATCTTTCCAGGAGATTTCCTCGAAGCGCCCGCCGCGCTGGAGTTTGATGAAAGTCCGCTCTCCGAGTTGGGCGGCGCGCCGGAAGAATAGCGCGCCGAGATGGCGCGGCGACGGTGACAAGTCTGCGTTCGCTTCCATCATGCGGCCGGCGTGAACAGAGGAGGGTCATATTTCGAGCGACCGGGCTTCTCGACTTGTTTGAGCCCGCGAATCTCGTCTCGATGCGAATAAGCGTACAAAACCGCCTCGGCGACGTCGTCCATATGGCCCTGAAGGTACCTTCGCGCGGGCACGGCCAGGCGCAGCAGATCCATGCCGCGCTCGATCTGCTGGCGCGTGAGCGGCGGGCCTTTGGTCACGCGGATGCCGGAGACGGCATAAATAAAGGCGGCCAGCGCCTCGGCCGGATGCTCTTCCGGCGGCATGGCGGGGAGAAAGCTCTTGGCGTCGATGAACACTCCGTGGCCCGCGGCCGGACGAAGCACCGGGACGGCGCCGTTCAATCTCTGCCAGAGCGTGTTCACTTGCTCGACCCGGCTCTGAACGTAGGTCGGCGAGGAGAAAATTTCGCCGAGCGACAGCGCCAGCGCAGCGAGCGCGCCGGCCGGCGGTTGGCCGCCATCGAGAAATTGCTGGAAAGACGCTTTCTGATAGCTCTTTTCATCGCGCATTCCGATAAAACCGCCGATCGGCACCAAAAAGTCTTTGAGCGCGCTCATGGTCAAGCCGTCGGCGAGCGCGCAAGTCTCCCGCACGATCTCCTGAATCGTAAGATTGCCGCAGCCCGGCTCGCGCCGTTGGATAAGATAGCTGTTCTCCAGAATCCTGCAAGCGTCGAGGAAAAGCGGAATTTTGCGGGACTGGGCGAATGAGCGGACGTCTTTCAAATTGGCCAGCGAGACCGGATGGCCGCCGCACGAGTTCACCGCCAGCTCGACATAAATACAAGAAACCTTCTCGGCCCCCTGCTCGCTGACGACTCCCGCCAGCTTGCGCAGATCCAGGTTGCCCTTGAAAGGGTCGTTCGAGAAGAGATCGTAAGCCGTCTCGGAGATGACGTCGACTACTTTGGCCCGGTTCGCTTCGATGTGATAGCGAGTGGAAGGAAAGAGCATGTTCCCCGGAACCACCGTGCCTTCCCTTATATTGAGCTTGGTCCAGATACGCTCGGCGGCCCTGCCTTGGACGCAGGGCACCACAAAAGGAAAGCCGAAAATTTCCTCAAAGAGGCGCGACAGATCGACGGCGCCGTCGCGTCCTCCGGACGCTACCGCCTCTGGAACTCCGCTTCCGATCAACGCCGCCGCCTGAGCGGTGCTGAGCGCGCTGATACCGCTGTCGGTCTGCAAATCCACGTAGACCATCTGCTGAGGAACCAGCTCCGTGTTGTAGCTGGCCTGTGCGAGCGCGGCTTCCCGTTCCTCCCGGCTGGTCGGCCGGAGAATCCGCGCCACGGCGATGTCATAAGGTACCGAGAAGCCGATATCCTTACGTAGGTCGTTCATGCCGTCAGTCTCCAGTTGAACCGGCCGGCGAGAGCGAATACGACGGCATAATCGAAGCGCGCTTAATCGCCGCCAGCGCGACGGCCGGGCGGTGACGATCGCTTTGAACCGCGAGCGTCGAGGAGAGCTTTGGCCTTGTTTACGATCTCACGCTCCGTGGGATAAGCGATCCGGCGGAGCGCTTCGTCCATGGGAAACCAACAGACCTCCTCGACCTCGTCATCGTGCCGGGACACGTCGCCTTTCAGCCAGCGAACCAGATAAAAATAGACTCGCTTGAAAATTCTGATGGTCTCGCCCTCTTTGGTCTTGTTCGTGTACCAATAGGTGATATCGCCCAGCTTTGCAACGATTTTTCCATCCAGGCCGGTTTCTTCGCGCACTTCGCGCAGCGCCGTCTCCTGCAACCCTTCGCCCTCTTCCACCCGGCCTTTGGGGAGGCCCCAACGCTTGCGCACGCGGATGAGGGCCACCTCGACCGTTCCTCTTTGCTTTCGGTAGACAACGCCGCCGGCTGAAATCTCTCTCACCGTGCGCATAGGCGGTGGCGTCGGGTTCAACTCCCCGAGAGCTCCTCCTGCAGCCAACGGAAATAGCTTTCGCTTCCGTCGAGGATCGGAAGCGCGATGATTTCCGGCACCGAATAGCTATGCAGCTGCTGGACTCTGTCCTTGACACGCGCGAACAGATCGCGCCTGGTCTTGACGATGAGAAGCTCTTCCGCGCTCGATTCGACCTGACCTTGCCAGCGGTAGATCGACTGCACGGTCGGCACGCGATTCACGCAAGCGGCGAGTCGCTCTTCGACCAACGCGCGCGCGAGACGATCTCCCTCGTCGGGCGAACCCACGGTCACCAGCACCACAATGAACTCGCTCACATTGTGATCTTATAACCGCTATTCCAAAACAGTCAATCAGGGAATCTGGAGGATGGATCTGCTCGGGCGCTCGGGATCGCGCTCAGGCGTCGCGCGCCAATACGTCGAGGAGATCTTTGATGGTCTGAGTCTTGCGCCGGTTGTTGCTGCGCAGCACTTTGAGAAGCTTTTCCACCCACACCTGCTCGGCGGCCCGTGTTTTTCCCGCCACGCCGGCGCGCCCATAGCGCGCCGCCCGCTCGGCCACGTAGCCAGCGTCGCCCTTGCCCTGCCCTGCCCCCAGCAGCAGCCAGTCCACGCTCTTGCCGGTAAATTTCGCGATGCGCAAAAGGATCCGCGCCGTCGGGACGTGGCCGCTCAAGCATTTGGAGATCGTGCCCTGCGGGATCCTGGCCCTGCGCGCGAACTCGGTCGGACCCATCCCCAGCGTGCGGATGGTCTCGGCGAGGCGGCTGGAAAACTGCTTGTCCATTCGTTTGCGAATATACCGTTGACAATCAATTCAAAATAGAATATGCAGAACAAAAGTTCAGAGTCGAGGCAATTTTTTTGCCCATGCTAGCAATGCACTGGGTCAAAATCAAGATCCGCATGCTCGAGCGCGGCATCTACAGCCAGAAAGCCCTGGCCGAAAAGCTCGGCGTAAATCCGTCAACCGTCACCCGCCTCTTCAAGGGCCAGCGAAAATCCCGCCGCCTGCAAAAGCGCATCGCCGAAATCCTGGAGATTCCGGCAAACGGAGAAGAATGTGATGACCGAGAATAGCCCGCGACCCCGCATCCTGCTTGCCGACGCTCACGCCGACTACCGAGATCTCGTCTGCCATTACCTGGCGCATCTCAAATATCCCTGTCCCGCCCAGGCGAAGGACGGGAGAGAAGCCGTCAGCATGGCGCTCAGCCAAGAGCCCGATCTTATCATCATGGAGCCTTGCTTGCCCAAGCTGCACGGATTCGAGATCCTCGCTCAGTTGCGCCGCGATCAGCGCACGAGTCGCGCCTGGATCGTCGCGGCCACCGCGATGGCCATGCCCGGCGATCGGGAAATATGTTTGGGCAAAGGATTCGACGCTTACTTGGCCAAGCCGTTCACCTTGAAGGAATTCGAAGATCTGCTGCTCGCCGCATCCGCCGGCGCGCGCGCTCAGCCTGGTTTATAAACTGCCGGCTGTTCGATCATCGAATTTGTCCAAGTCAATCCGCTACCCGCTGCGTAACGTTGAACGCCCGCTGGGCTTGGAGTATGCCGTAATAGCCAAACGGCTGCGGCAACGATGACAACCAAGGAGGAAATCCGCGCAGAAATCTGGCGTCTCCTACGCGAAAAAAAAGCGGCGCGCTTTCCCGGGGCTGCGGGAAGAATACCCAATTTCGTCGGCGCGGAGGCGTGTGCGCCGCTGCTGGCGCAGCTTTCGATCTGGCGCGACGCCGAGGTCATCAAAGTTAATCCGGATTCACCTCAACGAGCCGTGCGGCGGAAGGCGCTGGAAGAGGGCAAGGTCCTTTACATGGCGGTGCCCCGGCTGCGCGAGGAAAAACCCTTCATCGAGCTCGACCCGAAGCGACTGAAAGCTTCGCCCTACGCGGCGTCGTCGATTCAGGGAGCATTTCAACATGGCCGCCCCGTTTCGCTGGAGCAAGTAAAAAAGATCGATCTCATCGTCTGCGGCTCCGTGGCGGTGAACCTCAAAGGCGCGCGTGTCGGCAAAGGCGGCGGCTACTCCGATCTCGAATACGCGCTGCTGAGAGAGACAAAAAAAGTCGCCGCCGAAACGCCCGTCATCACCACGGTCCATCCGTTGCAGGTTGTCGGCGGCGACATTCCCATGACGGAACATGACATTCCCCTGAACGCCGTGATCACGCCGCAAGACGTGATACCGATCACTCCGGCATACGATAAGCCCCGCGGCATTTATTGGACTCTTTTGCCGCGGGAGAAAATCGAAGAAATTCCCCTATTAAAAAAACGCCGGCCTTAGCGTTTTCTTGCCGCTTCTCATTGTTGAAACCGTGATGCATGTATGTTTAACTGAGCGGAATTTGCGGTGTTCAGTCATGCAAAAAATCGACTTTGCGAAAGGCAACGGGCTGGTACCGGTGATCGTTCAGGACTACCGCACGTGCGAGGTCCTGATGATGGCTTATATGAATCAGGAAGCTTGGAACAAAACGCGAAAAACCGGCAAGGCGCACTACTACAGCCGGTCGCGGCGCGGCCCGTGGTTTAAAGGGGAAGAGTCCGGCCATTATCAGGAGGTCAAGGATATCTTCATCGATTGCGACAACGATACCGTGCTCCTGCGCGTCAAGCAGACCGGCGGCGGCGCTTGCCACCTGGGGTATCGGAGCTGTTTTTTCCGCAAGAAGACGGCGAGGGGCTGGAAGGTTATCGCCAACCGACTCTTCGATCCGAAGCAAGTATATCAGACCAAGTCGAAGCACTAGGGTGGTGCGGGTGAAAGAAGCGACCAAAGAATTGAAGCTGGGCTTGCCCAAGGGGAGCCTGGAGTCAATGACCATCGAGCTGTTCAAAAAGTCCGGCTGGAAAATTTCGACCACGAGCCGCAGCTACTTCCCTTCCGTGGACGACAAGACGCTGCGCTGCAGCTTAGTGCGGCCGCAGGAGATGTCGCGCTACGTCGAGGCGGGAACGCTGGACGCGGGAATCACCGGGAAAGACTGGACGATGGAGAACGACTCCGACGTGCAGGTCGTCGCCGAGATGGTCTATTCGAAGACCAGTTTCAAACCAACCTACTGGGTGCTGGCGGCGCCGCAGGATTCGCCGATCAAAAAGATCGAAGACCTAAAAGGCAAGACGATCGCAACCGAGATGGTCAACTTCACCCGGCGCTACTTCGCCGAGCGAAAAATTCCGGTGGAGGTGGAGTTTTCCTGGGGCGTAACTGAAGCCAAAGCCGCCGAAGGACTCGTGGACGCGATCGTCGAAGTGACCGAGACCGGCACCACGATCCGCGCCCACGGACTCAGGATCGTCGCCGAGCTTTTGGAATCGAGCCCGCAACTGATCGCCAACAAGAAGGCCTGGCAGGATCCGTGGAAGAAAGAAAAAATCGAGCAGATCCGGCTGCTGCTTCAGGGAGCGCTGGCGGCGGAAAACAAAGTCGGCATCAAGATGAACGTCGCCGAGGCGGATCTCGACAAGGTGGTCAAATTGATCCCCAGCATCACCGCGCCCACGGTATCGCCGCTTTACGCCACCGCCGCGCTGCACGGCGTGAAATGGTTTTCGATCGAGAGCGTGATCGCCGAAGACGTGGTGCGCGACCTGATTCCCAGGCTGATCCAGAACGGCGCCGTGGGAATCATCGAGTATCCGCTGAATAAGGTGATCTAAGAAGGCGTGAGGCGATAGGCTCGAGGCGCGAGAAAGATCGCTGAAGTTCCCGTTGCGCTACCCGCCGTAGAGTTCTTTCTGTTTTTCCTCTAAGCGCTCTTTTTCTTCGGGATCGACGACGTAAACGCCGTTGACCGTTTTGATCTTCTCGGGATCGTAGAAATACTGCGCGGCTTCCAGCCCGTCCTCGAACTCGTACATCTTGATCGCGTCCCA
This sequence comes from Binatia bacterium, assembly GCA_036506735.1. Classification (GTDB taxonomy): domain Bacteria; phylum Desulfobacterota; class Binatia; order UBA9968; family UBA9968; genus JAJPJQ01. Next base: position 14,215 of record DASXRG010000385.1, read on the forward strand.
TGGGCAGATTTTCTTGTCGAGCCGGTCTTCCGACTCCGTGCCGATCAGCTGAAGCTGGAATTTTTTCGGCAGTTTGTCGGCATCGAGCGGCTTTTTGTTGCGGTCGTAAAATCTCCCGCCGTATTCGTAGAAAACCTCGCCGGTCTCTTTGTGCTGGTGGATCTTGGTGAGATCGTCGCTGTAGCACATCTGGCAGCCGATGCACTTGTCGTTGTCCACCCAGACGCGGTACGGCTTGAGGCCGCCCTGCGGCAGCTCTTCGTAGAGCAGATTGATGCAGCCGTCGACCGGGCAGTGGACCTCGCACAACGGCGAGCCGGCGCAGCTCGAACAGTTTTCGTCCATTACGGCGAGGAGCGCCGTGCCCTTACGTTTCTTTCCTGTCGGCTCCGCCATGAAGCTCTCTCCTTGACCTTTGGAATCGGGAATTAAGATAAACCAGCCCGGCGGCCACAAGCAACACCCAGTAATAATGCACGAGCTTGACCTGTCCCCATTCGAGCCAGTAAACGAAGTTTGGCGCGCGCGAGATGAGCGTCTTGAGCGTCGTTTCGGCGCCGGCGTAATCCCGAATTGCCCTTTGCGCCTGTGCCAGGCCGTAGAGCGCGCCTTCGTCCTTGGGATTGAACTTTAAAGCCTGCTCGAAGTCCGCGCGCGCCTCGTGCCATTTTTTTTCTTCGGCGTGGACCCAGCCGCGGTTGCTCCAGGCTTCGCTGTACTCCGGGCGCAGCTCCACCGCCCGGGTGAAACTGGCGACGGCTTTATCCAGCTCGCCCTTTTTTTTCCACGCGACGCCGAGATTATTGTGCGCTTCGGGCCAATCCGGCTTCAACTCCGCGACCTTTGAGTAGTCGGCGACGGCGCCGGCATAGTCGCGCTTGACTTCCAGCTCGATCCAGCCGCGCAGGGTCCGCGCCTCGACGTGATTGGAATCGAGAGCGAGCGCCTTCTGGATTTCGGCTTCCGCCGCCTGCGGATTGCGCAGCCTGAGAGACGCGATCGCCAGGAAAAGATAGACGTCGGCCGCCTTCGGATATTTTTTGGACAGCTCCGTCAGAACCTGTTTGGCGTCTTCGGTTTTCCCCTCCGCCAGAAAGTTCCTTCCCTGCTGCCATTGCGGGTCGCGGTCCAAAGATCCGTCGGCGGCAAAAGCGCACGACACACCCAGCCACAGGATCCCCAGGAGAGCTGCCGCCCGGGACCCCGGCATCCTACTTCCACATCTCTTCCGGAATTTCGTCCTTTCTTCCTTCTTCGATGAGCTTGTCGTTGCGAAAGGCCTGTCTGAGGCCGACCCAGGTGAAGAAGAGGACCAGAAGAAGCATCCCAACGATAGGAATATTGTCGGGCTTGGTAACGATCTCCAAAAAATTATGTAAGCCGCTCGCTTCCGGCATCTTGATGAACCGCCTTTGACTGGTAAATATTAGAAAATACTGCCTATGTCAATCAATCCCTCTTCGACTTGGTTTGACATTCTATGGCCTCCTGCGATATTTTCCGCGCACTTCGTTGACGGCCTCCAGCCTGCGAGGTGACCACTGGATAGAAAAGTTACCAGCGACATACGGGGCGGCGCCGTTTTCTCCCTTCCTTGGCTCGTGGCCAGAGACGAGGGGTTGTTCGCGGAGGAAAAACTCGAGGTTGAGCTCGTGCGCACTCCCAAGCGCTCGGGCCGAGCCACCGAAAATCCGAACCTGGTGAATTCGACCGACGTTCATCAGCTTTTCGAGCTCGGCCAAGCTCAGTTCCACCGCGGCTGCGAGTGGGGCCAGATTCGCCGCGCCTACGATAGTAATTGCGGCGGCCTGATCGTAAGCAAGCGCGCCGCCGTCGTCAGCCAGGCGATCATGGTCCGCCCCGACTCGCCCTTCATTCATGCGCAAGACCTGCGCAACGTTCCAGTTGCCGTCCATTTCCATGCCGGCTCCCACTATTTGACTCTTCAGATGCTGGAGGGATTTCTCCCCCGTGCCGAAATCAAGGTGATCCACATGCCCGTCACCGCCCATCGGTGCCAGGCCCTTTTCGAAGGAAAGGTCGGCGCGATCACGGTCGCCGAGCCCTGGATCTCGCTGGCCGAGAAACAAAGATGCAAACTCATTGCTGAAGCTTATTGCGTCGGTTCCGAGGTTGCTGCCCCGGATGTCGATGCGAAGACTCACGCCGCGATCGAGCGGGCAATTAAGAAAGCGGTCCGCTTCATCAACGCCGATAAAAAGAAATACCTTCACTATATCATCGCCGATGTCCCGCCCGAGCTGGGCTCTCTCACACGGGAGGATTTCCACCTGCCGCGCCTTCGCTATGTCGATCCGGTGCCCTATTATGCCGATGAATTTCATCGTGCCTACGAGTGGATGTTGAGCTGGAATCTTATCCCTCCGGACGCCACCTTCGAGCAGATTGTCGACAGTCGCGTCAGCCTGGCTTCATCGTAGCGAAGCTGAAATCAAGAGCGGCGGTGAGCGCGGCTTCGAATTCAACCAAGCGGGTAATTTAGTTTGACTTATACGGCCTCATACGGTACGAAAATTGCGTTCATCGATTTCGCACGGCGAGCCGTTTGTGTCTGTCGGACTCGCCGCCCAACGCCGGGTGAGGAAACTCCTTGTGAAAACTGCCTGCCGCTCGCTTTCCCGGATAATCGGATTAAGTCTCCTGCTTCTTTCAGCTCCGGCCGCTCAGGCGCAACCGGTAAAAGTCAGGGTCGTCCACCCGTCGGTTGACGTGCAATATCTACCCGCCTTTCTGGCTCAGACGAGAGACATCTTCAGGAACGAGGGTTTAGAGGTAGAGCTTATCGTTATGCTTGGCGCGAGATCGGGAATCCAGGCCCTCGTAAGCGGAGATGTTCAATTTGTCATGCAACTCGGCGCGGCGATTTCCGCCATCTGGAGCGGAGCTGATCTCAAGATCGTCGCCCAGATGACTAACACCGTTCCCTACTCCCTGATCGTGCGGCCGGAGATCCAAAAACTCGAGGACCTCAAGGGAAAAAAGATAGGAGTGAGTGTCGGCAGCACGACCCAGGCCTTGGTTCACGAGCTTTTGAGGCTGAGAACGATCGACTCCGAGAAGCGTGTCGAATACGTAAATATTCCCGGCGCCGGAGCTAAGATCGCCGCTTTGGAAAACGGCCTGATAGCGGCGGCGCCCTTGGCTCCTCCCACGGAGCTTAAGGCGATCCGAGCCGGTTTCAAACGACTGGTCGTCTTTGGCGATGCTCTGCCCGAGATGCCTTTTACCGGCCTGGTCGTGACGACCCGTTACCTCAAGGAAAATCCGGAAACGGTCGAGAGGATGGTGCGGGCCATAGTTCGAGGGACCTACGCGACCCAAAACGACATGGCGGCGGCGATTAGGGCGATGCAGCGGCACATGAAAATAACCCCTGAAGAAGCCAAGGAAAGCTATCTTATGCTCCGAAAATCGTTTACCCCGAATCTCACCGAGGCCGGAATAAGAAGGATGGCCGCGATGGTATCCAATTCAACAGGAATCGGCCCGACACGAGAACCGAAAGAATATATGGATCTCAGCTTCCTCAACAAGGCGCTATTGGAATTGGGCAAGAAATAGCACAATCAGATAGAGGAGGGACTTGTGCTGCCCGTCGACTTGTTGTAACTTCTGTAAAGTATTGGTGGCACATTTGTTGCTGTGTTTAGGTTGTGGGGCGATGTGGAGCGATAAAGAGGAGGCAACAAACATGGAAGAGCAGGCGCGATCGACCCGAAGGGATTTCTTAAAGGATCTCGGCACGAGCGCGGCCGGTACCGCAATAATCTCTGCGGGGCTCTTAAACCCGCATCAAGTTGAGGGAGCGCAATCCGCAGGCGCGGCGCGCGCCCTGGTTCCGACAAGCCGCAGCATCACACAAGAGCACCTGGATAATGTAAGAAAGCATATGGCGAAGTTTCTGGAGGAATTAAAGTCCGCCGGAGTCGTTCAGGTCAACTTGCGTCTCAACGAATCGCAGACAGAACAGAAACTTCCTGTTTTTATTGATTGGGTCGGAACTGCCGACACACATTCAGTCCTCGCTAGGCAGGGATTCCCGCAGCATAATGCGAAGTCGCGGTCACATCGCTTCGGCGATTCGATACGTTCTGTCGTATACGAGACAGCCGTAGGCGACCCTCCGAAGATCATCGACAGAGATTGGTGCGAGCCCGGGGTTTTGAAGGAGAAGACGGCGCAATCGCAATTGCTCGCTCAAAGAGCGGGCGCAATGTATCAAATGTTTATTGGAATCGTTGCCGAGCAGGATGGCCGGCGTCGTTGCGTCGGTCTTTTGACGGCGGGTTTCCCTAAAAAACTCGACCCTAGCAAAAAGAAGCAGGTCGAAGACAAAATGAAAGAGTGGGCGGGGTGGACATCCACCCGGAAAGACCTTGTCAATTATCTTGCAGGCGCACTTACCCTGGGCGGCCCGACCGTGAAGCTATGAATGAAGCGGCAAAAACCCCCTAAAAAGGACCCATTCGCAAGCGAGCCGCATAAGACCGAGTTACTTCGGCGGACCCGAGAACTTTCCGCCTTGCTTGCCGTCGCAGCAACGGCCACACAATCTCTCGACGCCAAGAAGATCCTCAACGATACCCTCGACAAGTCCCTGGAGATTCTCGGCTTCAAGGTCGGCTACATCCGCACCCTAGACCCCGACGCAGGGGGCTTAAAAGTCCGCGCCGCTCGCGGTCTCAGTTCGCCTGAATTCCTCGCCAACGTTGTTCCGTTGGATTCTCGTCCCAGCATAGCCAAAGCCGTTTTTGAAACGCGTGAGCCCTATATTTCTTCCAATATCCAGAAGGAGCGCAGATTCCGACATGGCTTCATGAGGAAGGAAGGGCTCGTTTCGGCGGCCTTCGTGCCCGTTCCTTCCAAGAACCGCGTCATGGGGCTCATGATGGTCGGAAGCACCAAATTCCATAAATTTTCTACGCGACAGATCGGCCTCCTTCAGGCCTTTGGGGCCCAGCTTGGCGTGGCGCTGGAGAACGTCGAACTCTACGATCAGGTCAATAATGACCGCGCCTATATCGAAAACCTCGTAGAGAACGCCGGTGACGCGATTATCTCGACGGACATTGAGCACCGCATACTTAGCTGGAACCGCGGCGCTGAAGTGGTATTCGGTTACAAAAAAGAGGAGGCGGTAGGCAAAGGCCTGGCGATCTTGCTTCCTCCGCGCCGGGTTAGTGAACTCGAGGAGATAAGCGATAAGATCCGCCTCATCGGCGTGATTCGTAATTTAGAGACGCAAAGGAAGAGAAAAGACGGGATCGTCATCGATGCCGCTCTAGCGGTTTCCTTGATACGCGATGGGACGGGAAATGTCACCGGCTTTCTCCACCTGGCTAAAGACATCACCGAAAAAAAGCGCTACGAGCAGAGACTGAAGGAGCTCGATAAAATGAAGTCGGACTTCGTTTCCAACGTCTCTCACGAGCTGAGAACGCCCCTCACCGCTATCAAGGCGTCCGTGGACAATATGCTGGACGGCATTACGGGTCTGTTGAACGAAAAACAGGACCGCTATCTTGCACGCATCAAGTCGAACACCGACCGGCTTGCGCGGCTTATCAACGACCTGCTCGATCTTTCGCGCATCGAAGCGGGGAGAATCGATCTCAAGCCGAGTCATTTGCCTCTGCTGCAGCTCGCCAAGGAAGTCGCGGAAATACTTAGAACCGTGGCGGGGCAAAAATTGATCAGTCTCGAGGTCGCCGCCGACGACGGCGCAACCGCTTGGGCGGATCGAGACAAGGTCACGCAGGTCCTGATCAACCTCGTCGATAACGCGGTAAAATTTACCCCGCATCACGGAACGGTAACGATCGCCGTTCGCAAAAACGGCGATCAGTGGGCGCAGGTCTCCGTGGCGGACACGGGACCGGGCATGTCCGGAGACCAGATCGGAAAAATTTTCGACAAGTTCTACCGGATCGACCAATCCGGCAAACAGAAAACGAAAGGCACGGGCCTTGGCTTGGCGATCTCTAAGGCTCTCGTGGAGATGCATGGGGGAAAGATTTGGGCGGAGAGTAAGGTGGGCAAAGGAAGCACCTTCTTCTTCACCCTGCCTGCGCGGCGGCCTTTCCGTCTTCAAGCGCCTTCAAAATGAGGAGGTGGACCGTGGGATTGAAGGTTCTTCTGGTCGATGATGAAGAAGATATTCTTGAAGTCATTCAGGACCGGCTGGAAGCTTATGGATTCACCGTGGTGACGGGGGGCACCGGAGTGGAGGCGTTACAAAAACTTTCAATGGAAAAATTCGACGGAGTCTTCCTCGACGTCAAGATGCCTGAGATGGGCGGCATCGAGGCGCTGGAGGAGATTCGCAAGCGAGACAAGCATATCCCCATCATCATCATCACCTCCTCCTCCACGCGGGAGGCGGCGATCGAGGCGCTCGCCAAAGGCGCCAGCGAATACGTTCTCAAGCCTTTTGAATGGGAAGAGCTGAAAGCTAAGATCGAAAAAGTCTACAAGATCACGCTATAGCGGCGCCATGAGATCTTTTAATGAGACGATCCTCGTTGTGGACGACGACCCGGACATTCGGGAAGTCGTGAAGGATCGCCTGGAATCGCTCGACTATCGGGTGCTGGTGGCCGCCGACGGCGTGGAAGCCCTGGATGTCATAGAAAAGCAAACTCCGCAGTTGGTGCTCCTCGACATCGAGATGCCCGGCATGAGCGGCCTCGAAGTTCTCAAGGAGATTCGCCGGCGGGCGATCGACGTCACCGTGGTCATGATCACGGCGTACGGCACGGTCGAACGCGCCGTTCAGGCGATGCGGGAAGGCGCGTACGATTTTATTCCCAAACCTTTTGAGCCCGAGCATATTGCGCTGACAGTGAAGAAGGCGCTGGAGCGGGAAACGCTCAAAAGAGGAGTCGAGATCCTCTCGCAAGAGGTCAGCGAGCGCTATCGCCTCGTCGTCGGCAAGAGCGCGAAAATGAATACCGCGCTCGACACGGCCAAGAAGGCCGCCGGCAGCAAATCCACCGTGCTGCTGTTGGGCGAAAGCGGCACCGGCAAAGAGATTTTCGCCCGCGCCATCCACGCCTGGAGCTCCGAGCAGGACAAACCTTTTGTCGCGATCAACTGCGTCGGCCTTTCCAAGGAGCTCCTCGAAAGCGAATTGTTCGGCCATGAAAAAGGCGCCTTCACCGGCGCCCACGAGCTTAAGAAAGGCAAAATAGAATTGGCGCAGGGCGGCACGATCTTCCTCGATGAAATCGGCGACATCTCGGCGGAGCTGCAAACGAAATTCCTGCGCTTCCTCCAGGAGCGGGAATTCGAGCGCGTCGGCGGGACCAAGCCGATCCACGTGGACGTGAGGATCGTCGCCGCGACTAACCGCGACCTCGAAGCCGCGGTGAAAGACGGGCGCTTTCGCGAGGATCTCTACTACCGTCTCAACGTTATACCGATCGTGCTGCCGCCGTTGAGAGAGAGGAAAGAGGATATCCCGGAATTGGCGAATTTTTTTATGCAGCGCTTTTCGTCGGAGACCAAGAAGAGCTTTGCCGAGATCGTCAAGGAAGCCGAGGAGAAGCTGCTCGGCTACGACTGGCCGGGCAACGTGCGCGAGTTGGCCAATGTAATCGAACGGGCCGTTGTTCTTGGTCAGGGCCCGAAGATCACTCTCCAGGAGCTGCCGCCGCGCATCGTCGCCGGCGAGCCGCGCGGGCGCGCCACCCCATTGTCGTACCGCGACGACGTAACCGCTTACCGGCGGCAACTGATTCTAAGCGCCCTCACGCAGACCAAGGGAAATCGCACCGCCGCGGCCAAAGCCCTCGGTCTGGAAAAAAATTATCTCTCGCGTCTGATAAAGATCCTGCGCATCTCGCTGTGATTTTTTCTCCCGCGCTATCCAAAAGGATATCACTTCAGCTCCGCCGCCTCGCCGGCGCAAATCGCCCGGGAATTTTTTTCACGGACAATTAGGGACTTATTGGGCAGGCCTTCCGATTCCCGGCCCCTGGCACGCAGCTTGCTCCATCGCCTTTACAGCAAAACAAATGGAGGCTTGCCGTGGGTGGACAAATTGTCGTGGTGTTGAAGGCGCGTGATCGGGTTGAAGACTTTATCCCCTACCTCGAGGCGATCGCCAAGCTGGGCACAAAGATCGTTTTCTTTTTCTCCGCTCCATCCGATGAATGGCGCTGGTTGCTGGATCATTGGTTGACGACGGAGTCTCCCCGCCAGGCAATGACGCGAGCAAAGAGCATCCTGGAGAAGTACTCCTGGCCGATACAAATAGAAGGCGCTCTCCAGAGGATTCTTCCCGTGCGCGAGGCCCTCGAGAAGAGAGGGGTGGAGGTAAGCGTGCTGGTTCACACGCGCAGGCTGCGAACCCTGCTCCGGGACTACATCGCCAACGCGGACGTTCATCTGATCATGCAGACGGCGCGGGCTAATCCGTTCAGCAGGCTTCTCCGGCCGATAGCGACCCGGTTTCGTTCCATCGAACAAGCGACTCTTCCCCCGGTCGTTTTATTCCATCCTATCCCCAAGCCACGGTTCGAACGACAGGCTTTTCGCAGAACCACGCGGGGCAAAGAGCCTTACTTTCTCGCCGGAAGATCCGAACGCGATTCGAAATCGTTCGCCGCGGGCTCCTGACGGGGGTCCGCTCGTCCTCCGGTCCAGACATTTCACCTTCAATGATTTGTTGTTAACTCGGCCGACGTTGCCCTTGCCGCTGCACAACATGGAAAATTATTTTTCGAGCCGATCGAGAGCTTCGCTAAGCTATCACTTTTTCCATGCGATCTATCTAAAAGGATATCATTTGAGCTCGCCTAATCGACGACGAATTTTTCCAGCGACAACTTTCTCATGGAGAATTCACCTCTTAGTCCGCGAGGCCGGCGCTCTTCCGGCCTGGCACATGGCTTGCTCTATCAACTAAAGCATCTCTCCTAAAAGAATTAATCATGGCAGGACGGATTCTAATTACGCTGAAAACGGGTGACCGAATGCAACAGATCATCCCGGTGCTTGAGAAGATCGCGCTGGCTCGGGAAACGCTGGGCAAGATGGGGGTCGAGGCAACGGCGGCGCTAAGCAAATGTTTGCTGCGCGCGCTGCGCGAAACGATGCTCAACCCCGATTTCCAGCTTATCTTGATGTCGGCGGTCAACAGCGGCACGACCGTCGAGGTGGCGCGCCTGGCGATGCTTTTGCTCCGGCGCGTCCGGCGGTCGAATCTTTCTTTTTTGCTGTTGCACCGGCCGCAGCACGCCGCCCATTCCGTGCCATCAGATTGTAGCCGCGCGCAAGGACAAGCGTTATGACGCCGAGTCTCGCGCGAATCAACGGAGGATAATATGAAAGCTCTGGACCTGCGCGACGAAATTCGGCCGCCGAAGCCGTACACGCCCATCAAAGATCTAACGCGGTTCGTGCGAGAAAAAATCGGACGGCAATTCGACGAGATCGGACGAATCAGCCGGCTCAAACGATCTATCTCGCCACAAATCGTCGAGGCGGTCCTCAACGGCGAGGACGGCGAGCTTTTGGAAAGTCATCGGCGCGAGATCACCGTGGTTTTCTTGGACCTGCGCGGTTTTACCGCTTTCTCCGATGTCGCCGGGCCCGAGGACGCGCTTCAACTGCTCAGAGTGTACCACGCCGAGATGGGCCGGCTGATATTCAAATTCAAAGGCACCATCGAGCGTTTTGCCGGCGACGGCATCATGGTCTTTTTCAACGATCCGATACCCTGCCCCGACCATCGGCAGCGGGCGGTGCGCATGGCTCTGGAAATGCACGTGTGCATGAAGCCGCTCCGATCGGAGTGGCTCAAAAACGGCTGGGACTTGGATTTAGGGGTAGGATTGGCCGCGGCCTATGCCGCGCTTGGAAACGTCGGCTTCGCCGAGAGAATGGATTACAGCGGCGTCGGCACCGTCACCAACTTGGCCTCTCGCCTCTGCGAGAAAGCCAAGGGCGGCCAGATTCTCACCAATCAGAAGACGCTCAGCGAGATCGACGGCTTCGTCGACGCCGAGCCGATGGGCGAACTCAATCTTAGAGGCTTCGCTCGGCCGGTCGCCGCGTTCAACGTGACGAAACTCAGGCGCAGAGAAGCAAACGCTTAGCAAAGCTTCCCGGAAAAAAGGAGAAAATCATGGAAACGTTGAGAGGATCCCGCTTTCTTATCATCATTTCGTTGATCGCTTTTCTCGGCATCGGCAAACCGGCGTATTCGGGCGGCGGCGGCGTCCCGTGGTCTTGCGGCGATTATGACCGCTTGCCCGATCAAACGAGAGTCGCGCTCGCTACCGGTTATCTGGAGGGGGTCCAGGCCGCCTTGGACAAAGAAATGCGCGACATGCTGGTGCCGCCGGAAGATCGAGACCATCCGATCTGGTGGGTTCTGCCCGAGGGCGAGGTTTCCCCTGATAATCTCGAAAGCGCGCTGACGGCATTTTGTAAATATACGGCCGGCAAAGAGAAAAAATTAGCCGATGCTTTTAGCAGTATCGCGGCCAGAAAGGACGGTTCTCCGCGAATCGGTCTGCCTCTCAGCGACGGTCCTGCGGAGACGTGGAGAACAATTCTTGGAAGGAGCAAGCTTCGGTGCGCGAATTACCTTTCGACTGCCGAACCCGAACAAGCCAATTTGATCTACGGCTACTACCTCGGCACGAGCGCGATAAAAGCCGTCTTGAAAACGCCGCCCGAGCTGTCGCTCACGGTGTGGCCCGATGCCGACTATCGCGCGGTCCAGTCGAGAGTCCGCGAGGCTTGCGAAAAAAGCAGATACGCCAATTCCACGGTCCGCGACGTGCTTTGGCTGCTCACCGCGGAGATGGGCGTCGAAAAGAGAATCGCCGGCGCGAAATAGAACGAAATCCGCTCACCTCATGATTGTAGCCCGCCGCTTCCCCGCGCGCGCCCGCTCCAATCCATTTCTTGCCTTTTCGCAAAAAAGCCGATAGGAATCCCTCAACTCCACTGGCGCTTACGCGCTCAAAATGGATTTGAACGGGAAAATCGCCCTGGTGACCGGCGGCGGAACGGGCATCGGCAAGGCCGTCAGCGAAGCGATCGCTAAAAAAGGCGTGCGCGTCGCCATCGCTTCACGCAATCCGTCTCATCTGAGAAGCGCCGCAGATGATCTCGCCGCGGCGAGCCTCCTTCCGGTCGAGATGGACGTCACAAAGAAAGACCAGGTTCAGAAAGGCATCGCGAAAATTATCGAGCGCTGGGGGCCGATCGATATCCTGGTGAACAACGCCGGCATCTCGGGGCTGAACCGCATCGACGATGCGGACGACAGCCGCTGGCGCGCCATTGTGGAGACCAATCTCACCGGGACCTATCTCGTGACGAAAGAAGTCCTGCGGTCGATGAAGAATCACGCTCATGGCCGCATCATCAACGTCTCGTCGGTGTTGGGCAAGTTCGGAGTACCGGGGTATACGGCTTATTGCGCGACCAAACACGGCCTGATCGGCTTTACCCGGGCGCTGGCGTTGGAAGTCGTCGGCCGCGGCATCACCGTCAACGCGATCTGTCCCGGCTGGGTCGAAACCGAGATGGCGCGGCAGGGTATCGAAGAGAGCGCCGCCAACGAGGCCATCACGCCGGAGGCGTTTAAGAAGCGGGCGATCGAAGCGGTGCCGATCAAAAGATTTCTCGATGCCGGCGAAGTCGCCGGGCTGGTGCTCTATCTTGTCTCCGAGAAGGCGGCGGGAATCACCGGACAGGCGATCAACATCTGCGGCGGGCAAACCATGG
>DASXRG010000386.1:0-12219 GCA_036506735.1 Binatia bacterium
CTTGGCTTTCGACGGATTGCCCTTCACGAAAAATTTTCCCGGCTCCCAGTCGAGGTCGCCTTCATTCGCTTCCAGAAGATACGCGGCGATCTTTCTCGCCTTGTCGCGAATTTTTCTGCAGGCCACCGCCGCCGCCGCGCCCGCCGTCGGCGTGCTGCGGCTCGCGTACGTGCCGAGGCCGTAGGGCGCCGTGTCGGTGTCGCCTTCCTCGACGGCAATGTGCGCCGCGGGAATGCCGAGCTCCTCGGCGATGATTTGCGCGTAGGTCGTCTCGTGGCCCTGGCCCTGCGATTTGGTGCCGAAGCGGGCGATCGCTTTTCCCGTGGGATGGATGCGGATCTCGGCGCTGTCGAACATCTTGATGCCGAGAATGTCGAAGTGCTTCGACGGCCCGGCGCCGACGATCTCGGTGAAGCTCGAGATCCCGATGCCCATCAGCTCGCCGCGGTTGCGCTTCTCCAGTTGCTCTTTCCGGAGCGCGGCGTAGCCGATTTTTTCCATCGCCTTCTTGAGCGCGCCGGCGTAGTTGCCGCTGTCGTATTCCCAGCCGAGCACCGATTGGTACGGGAACTTTTCCGGCTTGATGAAATTCTTCATGCGGAAATCCGCCGGGTCCATTTTGAGCTCGTGCGCCATGATGTCCGCCATCTCCTCGATGGCGTGGGCGGCTTCGGTCACGCGGAACGAGCAGCGATAGGCGATGCCTCCCGGCGGCTTGTTGGTGTAAACCCCGTCCACTTCCACGTGGGCCGCCTTGAAGTCGTACGAGCCGGTGCAGATATGAAACAGGCCGGCGGGAAATTTCGACGGGTTGGCGGCCGCGTCGGTGTAGCCGTGGTCCGCGATCGTCTTCATCCTGAGGCCCGTCAACGTGCCGTCTTTTTTCGCCGCCATCTCCGCGGTGATGTGATAGTCGCGAGCGAAGGAGTCGGCCTGAAGATTTTCCATCCGGTCTTCGATCCATTTGACCGGCTTGCCGGTCAGGACCGAGGCCGCGACCGCGATGACGTAACCCGGATAAACCGGCACCTTGCCGCCGAAACCGCCGCCGATGTCCGGCGCGATCACGCGGATCTTCTCTTCGGAGAGGCCCACGTGGCCGGCGACCAGAGCGAACACGGTCCGAATCGCATGGGGCGCCTGAGTCGTCATATACACGGTCAAGCGCCCGGTCACTTTGTCGAAGCGAGCGACACAACCGCAGGTCTCGATGGAAGCGGGATGGATGCGCGGAATATAGATATCCTGCTTGACCGTCACGTCGGCTTCTTGGAAAATTTTCTCGGTCGCCGCCTTGTCGCCGACCTCCCAGTGCCAGATGTGATTGTCCTTTTTATCTTTCTTGTCGGTGCGCAGCACCGGCGCGCCGGGCTCCAGCGCCTTGAACGGATCGACCACGACCGGCAGCGGCTCGTACTCCACTTCCACCGCTTCGACGCCGTCCGCCGCGATGTAACGGTCGGTGGCCAGCACCGCCGCCACCTCTTGCGCCTGGTACATGACTTTTTCCACCGGCAAAACCATCTGAGTGTCCGACATCAACGTCGGCATCCAGTGCAGATTGTATTTTTCCAGGTCCCTGCCGGTGATGACGCCGAGGACTCCGGGGATGGCGCTGGCTTTGGAAATATCGATTTTTTTTATTTTCGCGTGCGCGAACGGACTGCGCACGATGTCCAAATAAATCATGCCGGGGAGCTGGATATCATCGACGTAATTCCCTTGGCCGCGGATGAATCTCGGGTCCTCTTTCCGCTTGATGGAATGGCCCATGCCGCCGACTTCGGGGCTGGTTCGCGGTGCCATGATCAGCCTCCCTGCCGCATTTTTCCCGCGGCGTACTGTACCGATTTGACGATGTTGACGTAGCCCGTGCAGCGGCACAGGTTGCCGGAAATCGCCGTGCGGATCTCCTGCTCCGTCGGACGGAGATTTTGCTTTAAGAAAGCCACCGCGGTCATGATCATCCCCGGCGTGCAAAAGCCGCATTGGAGCCCGTGCTCCTGTAAGAATCCTTCCTGAACCGGATGGAGCTTGCCGTTCTGCTCTAGGCCTTCCACGGTCGTGACTTCCCGCCCGTCCGCCTGGACCGCAAACAAGGTGCAGGATTTGACCGCGCGACCGTCCATGATCACGGCGCAGGCGCCGCAATGGGAGGTGTCGCAGCCGATATGGGTTCCGGTGAGACGTAAAACGTCGCGCAGGCAGTGCACCAGAAGCAGTCGCGAATCGACTTCGATCTCGGTGTCGCCGCCGTTAAGTTTGAACCGAATCTTTTGCTTCGCCATGGCTATTTCCTTCCGCGAGCGCGGTCGAGGGCACGATTCACCGCCCGGATCGTCAAGACTCGCACCAGGTCCCGCTTGTAGGCCTCCGATCCGCGCGCGTCGGTTCTTGGTTCGCATTCTTCGGACGCGAGCCGTGCCGCGTTGGCGATGCTTTTCGGATCGAGCTTTTTGCCGCTGAGCGATTCCTCGGCGTTCTTCGCTTTGATCGCCATCGGTCCGACATTGGTGAGGCCGATGCCGATGCTTTCCACCGCATCGTTGGCGCCCAAGGTCAATTGAACCGCCACCGCTGCGGTCGCGAAGTCGCCCACTTTCCGCTCGACTTTGAGATAAGCGCCACCGCTCTGTGCTGGCGGTATCGGAATCCGGACTTCGGTCACGATTTCATCGGGGTTCAGCGCCGTGGCGAAAAGTCCGACGAAAAAGTCGCCGATTGGAATGATTCGCGCGCCTTTCGGGCCGAGCGCCACCAGCTCCGCGCCCAAGACCAGCATGGCGGCCGGGTGATCGTTGGCCGGGTCCGCATGGGCCAGATTGCCCGCCAAGGTCGCCCGGTTGCGCACCAACGGATCGCCCACGAAGACGGCGGTATCGACGAGAATAGGAAATTTCGTTTGCACCAGTTCCGATTTTTCCAGATCCGTTTCGCGGGCGAGCGCGCCGATTCTTAGGAAGCCGTTCTCCTCCTTGATATAATCCAATCCCGGAATCCGGTTGATGTCGATCAGGTGAGTCGGGCTGGCCAAACGCAACTTCATCAGCGGGATCAGGCTCATGCCGCCCGCAAGTATCTTCGCGTCCGCGCCGAGTTGCTTGAGCAATCCGACCGCCTCGTTCACGTCCTTCGGCGCATGGTAGTCAAACGACGGTGGAATCATCGACGACCTCCTTAAAAATCGAGTCTCGCAGGGTCCGACGGAAAAGTAGCGTGTCGCTGCCGATCCATCGACGTTGTCGAGCGCGTGAGGCGTATTCTGGTATATGCAGTGTGGTTCCCGTCTACTCCAGGTAAAGACAAATTGTCAAGACTGATCGCGCGACGGCGGCTCTCGAGGTCCGAGGTTACAGAATTCGGCGGTTGACAACAATACCCGATTGAAACTAAAGAGTAAAAGGAGGCGATAATCAATAGCGACGAAAATGCAAAAAGAGCTGAATCAACGGCAATCCCGAGTCGATTTGGCCAAATTCGCCGCGGCGGCCGAGACCTGCGCGTGCGCTAATTTTCGCCGCGCCTCGCGCGCACTGACGCAATTATTCGACCACGCCCTTCAGCCGAGCGGCCTCCGCTCCACCCAGCTCATCATCTTGCTCGAAGTCGCCGTGGCGGGCTCCACCACGGCGCCACAGCTCGTGCGGCGCCTGGTCATCGATCCCTCGACCCTGGCGCGGAATCTCAAACTGATCGCGAAACAGGGATGGATCAAGTACAAATCCGCCGGCAATCGTCGCACGCAGGAAATTACTTTGTCGTCCCGAGGCTTCAAGGCGATCCAGAAAGCCGTTCCACTTTGGGAACGGGCGCAGAGCGCCTTCGCGCGCGCGTTGGGGGAAAAACGCTGGCGCAGCTTGCAGTCGGACTTGTCCGCTTCGGTCGCCATAGCCCGCGGGAATTTTCGTCTCTACTGATCGGTATAACTTCGCAATCTTTCGGCGCGCGCAGACCGCGACCGCATCTCGGATCAAAAAACCTCACAGGGAGAAAGCACGATGGAGATCACAGGCCGGGCGGCTATTGTCACGGGCGGCGGCAGCGGATTGGGGCGCGCGATCGCGCTCGGACTGGCGCGCGCGGGCGCCCGGGTTTTGGTCGCCGACGTGCGGGCGGCCGAGGCCGGGTCGGTCGCCCGCGAGATCGGATCGTCGGGCGCCGCGGCGGAGTTTTTCCCCGGCGATCTCAGCCAGGAGATCGCCGCGCGCGCCATGGCCGACTTCTGCGTCGAGCGGCTCGGCGGCTTGGACATTCTGGTGAACAACGCCGGCCTCAGGATGGAACAACACGACGACGGGATCTACGAGCCGTGGCGTTGCGTCGAGATGCGTCCGGCGCACGAGCTTTCCATTGCCGAGTGGGATCTCGTTCTCGGCGTGAACCTGAGGGCGGTCTTTCTCTGCACCCATTTCGCTCTACCGCACATGATCCGGCAGCGCCGCGGCGCCGTCATCAGCCTCTCGTCGAACGCCGGAACACACGGAGTTCCGGGCAAGAGCGCTTACTGCGCCTCGAAGCACGCGGTCGAAGGCTTCATGAAGACGGTCGCGGAGGAGATGCGCGAATACGGCATCAGCGCCAATGCCATCCATCCCGGGGGACGCGTCAACGTCGACGGCCGCGGCGGGCTGTCACCCGACGTCGTCCTTCCGCTCGTGCTGTCGCTGTGTCGCCAGGACAAGCCCGCCGTCACCGGGCAAACGATCAAGGCGAAAGATTGGAATGAGAAGAGATCGAGCGCATCGGATGAGACGCCCCGTTGAGATGAGCCGGCGCTCGGTACGCGGCGTAATCGTGGCGCTGCTATGCATCATCATCGCCATGGCGGCGCCGACCCTCGCGTCGGCGCAAGCGCCGCGAAAGATCACGCTCTCCTATTCCGCCGTCAGCATGACCTGGCTGCCGGTGCGGGTCGCCGTGGATAAAGGCTTCTTTCGCGAGCAGGGCCTCGAGCCGCAGCTGATTCAGATGCGCGGCAACGTCGCGACCACGGCGCTGGTGACCGGCGATCTGGATTTCTCGCTCAATATTTCTCCGGTGCTGAACGGCGCGATTCAAGGCTTGGGACTGAAGCTCGTCGCCGGCCTCAACACGCGCCCGCTTTTTTCCCTCGTCGTCCGTCCGGAAATCAGAACGGCCGCCGAGCTGAAAGGGAAGATTTTCGCGGTCAGCTCCTTCGGCAACACCCAGGCGATCTTGACCGAGAAGCACCTGCAGCATTTGGGACTTAAAAAAGGCGAGTACCAACTGCTCGCGATGGGAGCGACCGGGGCGCGGATCGCCGCGATGGAAAAAAATCTCGCGCAGGGCAGCCTGATGCCGCCGCCGTCCAACGTCATGATGGAAAACGGGGGCTACCGGCTGCTCGGCAACACCGCCGAAATCGTCGCCCACCCGATCGCCGGACTGGGCACGCACGAAAGCAAAATAAAAAACCAGCCGGACATGGTCAAAAGGGCGCTGCGCGCCGCGCTCAAAGGTCTGCTGTTCGTCCGCAACAGCCGCGCCGAAACCCAAAAAATTATCATGGGCTGGACGAACATCAACGAAAAAGACGCGGCCCGCGTCTACGACCTCTCCAAGGCGGGCTTCAGCGCCAACGGCCTCCTGAGCGATGACGACCTCGGCATCGAATGGGGCTTCATTCAGCAGGAGACCAGGAAGACGAACGTGCCCGTCGCGGTCGCGCACGACATGACCTTGCTGAGAGAAGCGCAAAAGGAACTCGGCCTGCCGTGACTTGCATCCGATCGTCCGGAGAAATAGAATCGCTCAAACACACGAACTTCGACAACAGGAAAGGAATCTCATGCAAACTCTAGAGCTTCTTGCCAGCGATTCGTCTCATCTGCCCCTTCTCACGGTTTTCAAAGAGTCGCGGGTCATGGAAAAATACGGTTTCGAGCTCGAGCTGGAGGTCGTGGGCGGCGCCAAAGCCCCGACGATGGATCATCGCGCCAAGCTCGTGCTCGCCGGCGAAATCGATTTTGTGAGCGGTCTGCACCACGACACCTATCGCCAGCGCGCGCGGGGGGAAAAACGGCTCGTCTACCTGGCGCAGGCGCAAAACAATTGGGACGACCGGCTCATCGCCGCGCCGGAAATCTCCGGCGTCCAGGATCTCAAAGGCAAAAAGATTATCTGCCACTCGAAGGCCCCCTGCGTCGTGGGAAATTTACGGGCCGTGCTCGAAACCTGCGGGCTGAAGCCGGACGAGATCCGAACCGAGGCGATCGAAGTCATGTCCGGCAAGCACCTGGAATTCGTCGAGCGGGTGTGCCGGGGCGACGCGGCCGCGGCGCTCGTGGACATGCCGTTCGATTTATATGGCCAGAAAAAAGGGCTGCGGGTTGTCGAGCTGCCGGACCGGCCGGTCATCCATAATACGACCTTGCTCGCCACGACCGACTACATCAAAGCCAACGATGCCACCGTCATCAGCTTCCTCAAAGGCTTCATTGAGGCGATTCACTTCTTCAAGACCAAGCCGGAAGAAGTCAGGCGCATCCTGAAAAATAATTTGGCCAAGCGTTACGGCTTGACCGAGGATGAATATTACGTGCACCTGCAGCGGGAATGGGCGCGGCTGCTCTCGAAGAAGCCTTATCCCCTGCCGAGCGCCATCCAGAACGTCTACGACCTGGACATCGGCAAAGATCCCGCGATGAAATCGATCGGGGCGCTCGAAACCTGGGATCTGCACTATCTCCGCCGGATCGACGACAGCGGGTTTATCGATCAGCTCTACGCGTCATGAAAAGCGAAAGATGAAGGATGAAAACGGAAAGCTGAAATAAGGCCGAGTCGAAGAATCAGTTTCGATCGGGCTCCGAATTTCAGCTTTCATCTTTCCGCTTTCAGCTTTCTATCGCGGGCCTCGGATCTGAGCCTTTCCGACCGGCCTGCAAAATTTTACTAAAATCCTTGCGGCAATTCTTACGTCATAATTTTCCGCAGCACCGGCACGCGCCACGCGACCACTGCGGCAAGCACGATCACGATGCCGCCCATCATCGCCACCGTCGCCGGCGCGCCCGCGACGTGGGCCGTCACTCCGGCCATCAGCGCGCCGGCCGGCATCAGCCCGCGATCGAGCATGTAGAGGCTCATCACGCGCCCGCGCAGCGCGTCGGGAACAAGAAGCTGCAGCATCGTATTGGTCGTCGCCATGAAGGTGATTTGAAACCATCCGATGCCGAGCAGCGCCAGCAACGCCAGCGGAAAAGAAGTCGTGCGGGAGAACAGAATCAGAAAAGCGCCGAGGAACATCAGGCTCCAGAGCAGCAGCAACCCTTTGCGCCTGAAGCTGTGCGCCTGCGACGCGAGCACCAGCACCGCGAGCACCGCGCCGGCGCCGGGCGCGGCCATCAGCAGTCCCAATCCTTCGGGACCGACGCCCAGCACGTCCTTCTGAAAAACCGGCATCAGCGTCTGATAGGGAACGGCAAAGACCCGCGGCACGTACGCCGCCGCCATGAGCGCGAAGACCGTGGGATTGGACCAGACGTAGGCGAATCCTTCCTTGAGATTCGCCAGCGCGGACGATTTCCGCGCTTCATCGGTCGCGGGAGGCACGTCCATGAGAAAAATCATCGCCAGCACGCCCGCGTAGGCGGCGCTCTGGACGAAAAAATTTCCCGCGGCGCCGAACGCGGCGATGAGCACGCCGCCGAGGGCCGGCCCGACGACTTTGTTGAGGTTGAAGCCGATCGAGTTGAGCGCCACCGCGTTCATCAGTTCGCTCTTGGGCACCATGCCGGGCACCAGGCTCTGGCGCACCGGCTCGTTGAACGCCCACGCGACGCCGGTGATCAAGGTAAACACAAAGAGATGCCAGGGCTGCAGGTGACCCGCAGCGACCAGGATTCCCATGCCGATCGCGGTCACGATCAACACGTATTGCGTGTTGAGCATCAGCTTCTTCCGGTCCGTGCGGTCGGCGGCCACCCCGGCAATCGGTCCCGCGACCAAAAACGGCAGCGCGCGCACGCCGTTCAGCGCGCCGAGCAGCACCGCAGAGCCGGTGAGATCGTAGAGCAGCCAGCCGAGCGTCACCTGCTGGATCCACTGTCCTGCGCTCATCAGGACCGTGCTGCTCCAGAGATATCGGTAGTTGACGTGGCGGAGAGACGAGAACGTGCGCAGCCTGAACCCTGGAGCGGCGGACTCAACCTCGGATTCCGCCGGCGTCGTGGTGTGTTCTTCCAAAGGTCGCTTTCTTCTGCCGTTGCGTTCGTGAACGAAACGAAGTTACTATTTAACAGGAAGCCGCTTCGCTTGCCAAGAATTTTTTCTCGAGGAGCATGCCATGAATGCACAGACCATCGCCGTCTTTATGCTCGCCGCCCTGCTCGCCGTCCCGGCTCTAGCTTTCGCCGCCGAGGCTCCGGCAAAAATGGAAATAAAAAGCACGGCGTTTCAGAACGGCGCGGAGATCCCGCGCAAATACACCTGCGACGGCGAGGATGTCTCGCCGAGGCTCAGTTGGGAGGGTGTTCCGAAGGGGGTGAGGAGCTTTGCCTTGATTATGGACGATCCGGATGCTCGCGCCGCGACCTGGGTCCACTGGGTGATCTACGATTTGCCGCCGGAGACCCGGGCGCTGGCGGAAGCGCTTCCCGCGATGGAAACTCTTCCCGGCGCCGCGCAGCAGGGTATCAACGATTTCAAAAAAATAGGCTACGGCGGGCCCTGCCCGCCGCGCGGACCGGCGCACCGTTATTTTTTCAAACTATACGCGCTGGACACAGAGACGAAATTACCGCCGCGCGCCACGAAGCAGCAGCTCCTCGACGCGATGAAAGGCCATATTGTCGGCGAAGCTGAACTGATGGGACGATACCAGAGACAGTAGAGAATCGGCGCGGTCGGAAAGCCCTGGACCCTGTTGCGCTGGTCCGCCGAGCCGAGAAGCGAGCAGCCCAAGGCCGCAGCGAAAGGGCACCGGAAGCGTACGTTGTTAGTACGCTGAGGATGCCCGACGACCGAGAACGCCGGGATGCGAAGCTTATCGGCTCGGCGCCGTTTACTTCGGCTTTTCAAACCGTAAGACGAACCGGTCGCTCTTGCCCCGATCTTCCTTGATCGCGTTGCCGCCGCGCGAATCATCGGGATTCTTGAGCAGGTCGGATTCCTTGGCGAGCTTGAAACCGGCGGCGGTCGCTTCTTTCACCACCAGCGCTTTTTCTATGCGGTGCAGCGTCTTGGCCGCCGTGTCCCCGGCGCCGTCCGCGGCGTTGTGATCCACGACGCCGTAAACCCCGCCCGGCTTGAGCGCGGTAAAAACTTTTTGATTCATCGCTGCGCGGTCGGGCGCGGTCACTTCGTGATAGTCGAGGTTGATCAAAACGAAGTCGAGCGAGCCGTCGAAAGGCAGTGCCACGGTTCCCATGCCGCCTTCGACCAGCTTCACGTTCTTGTACATCGGGTTCTTGAAGCGCTCTTTGGTTTCGTCGCGGAACGCCGGGGTCGCCGAATAAACGACGCCCTTCTCGCCCACGGCCCGCGAGAGAATCGCCGTGTAATAGCCTCGGCTCGCCATGAGATCGGCGACTTTGTCGCCCGGCTTCACGCCGTAAAATTTCAGCATCTCCTCGGGCTTGCGGATCGGATCGAGCGCCCGCTCGGCCTCCGGCCGTTCGGAATTGGCGAGGATCGCCTTGTAGTCCTGCGCCGAAGCGGGCATCGCCGCGAACAGCAGCGCGCCCATGATCGTGTGTCGCAAAGAAGAAATCTTCATCGCGCCTCCTTGTGGGTTTGCGTCATTTACTCTCGCTCTGTGCCTGTCTGAACATCGTGTCGTCCCGCCGGACAAAGCCCGGGGGATTCCCGCGCTTGGAGCGGACCTCGAGCCAATCGCCCTGAGAACCGACGACATTGACCGTCATTCCTTTTTGCAGCAGCGCGACCTCGCGGGCGGAAGCCGACGGCTTCTCGAGCACCGCGGTGTCCTGAATCACTTCATACGTGCCGGGATCGGCCGGACGCCTCCCGCTCGACGGCGGCGGCTCCGCGTTCCTTGCCACGGTTTTTTCTTTGGCCGGAGCCGGAGGCGGTTCCACATTGCGGGCCGCGCTCTTCGCCGAAGGCGTAGCGGCATAGGATTTTTCGGATTGCTTTTGCGCCGACTTGAGTTTTTGCTGGGCGGCGGCGTACGCTTTTTTGATTTCCTCCAGCTTGGACTCCAACCCTCTTGTCCGGTTGGAATTCGCTTCCGCGTCCTTGCGCAGCCGGGCGACTTCACCGGTCAGCGCCTCGATCTGTTGGTCCTTGGCGGCGAGATCTTTATCGGTAGAATTCCCGGCGCTTTCGGCCGGCGCCGATTCGACGCCTCCGCCTTTCTTTCTGACTACCGCCCTGGCGGTCAGCACGACGACGATCGCCAGCAAGGCAAAAATCACGACGTAGGTCCATCGTGGATACTTTTCTCCCATACCCGGCTCCTTGGAAGATTTCAGTCGCGCAAAACGAAACTGCTCCATATTATGCATGCTTTCCGTTGCTTTCCAAGACGGGAAGCCTGTGGTAAGAAAATCTGGCTACAAAAGCGGCGCGGCCGCATTTTATTACTATCGGCGAATCCGAGCAAAGCGAGGACTTGAATGGCTGCGATCATCGGCGAAAAGGAAACGCGAAAACTGATCGACATGCCGCGCGCCGTCAAAGCCGTAGAGCAAATATTCCGCGACCGCGCGGCCGGAAAAGTGCGCAGCCTGCCGCGGCGCAGGCTCAAGGGCAGCGAGAAGCAGCTCAATATCATGGCGTCGTGGCACGAGGACTCGGATCTCCTCTGCCTCCGCGCTTACGCCGGAGGATCGAACACGATCACGCTCTACAGCGGCCGCACGGGCGACATCCGCGCGATCTTGAACGCAGCTTATCTCAGCAGCCTGCGCACCGGCGCGGCCAGCGGCGTCGCGGCGAAGTATCTCGCGCCGCCGAAGCCGGATGTCCTCGGCATCATCGGCCCCGGCTGGCAAGCGACTTTCCAAGTTGAAGCGATCGTTCATGCTTGCGCGGTGCGGCAAATTTTGGTGTACGGACGCGACCTAAAGAAGAGCCAGTCATTCATCAAAGAGATGCGCAAAAGGGTGTCCGTCGAATTTAGAATAGCGGAGTCGCTGGAGGAAATCGAAGCCGAGTCGGATATCCTCGTTCTGGCTACGGACGCCGCGTCTCCGCTGATCGACGGCGGCGGCTTGAAGCTTGAAGTGCTGGTGATCTCGATGGGGGCCAACCAGCCGGTGAAGCACGAGGTCACTGGCGAGCTGATCCGGCGGATGGATTTAATCGTGACCGACGATCTGCCCACGGCGCAGACCGATAGCGGCGATCTGATCGCCGCGGTAAAAGAGGAAATCATCCGCTGGGAGGATGTGATTTCGTTGGAAACGATCGTTGACGGCGGCAGCGCCGCCGAGCGGCCAAAAAGAATTCTCTTTCAGTCCAATGGAATTGCCGACGAAGACCTCGCCGTGGCCCGCTACGTGTGGGAGCAGGCGCGGAAAAAGAAAAGCAAAGTGAGAGAAGTGGCGGAGATTTAACGGCGCACTCGGTCTCGAAGCGGAGGTTTCCATGCGCACCGGTTCATACATCAACGGCCAGTGGCATCACCCGAAGTCGGAGCGGCTCGTGCGCAATATCAACCCGGCCGACACCAAGGACGTTCTGGCGGAGTTTCCCGCCGCGACCGCCGAAGACGTTCACCGCGCCATCGGCGCCGCCGCGGCGGCGTTCCGCGATTGGAAAAAGACGCCGGGGCCGGAACGCGGCCGCGTGATCTGGCGCGCCGCGGACATCGCGCGCCAGCGCGCGGACGAGATCGCGCGCACCTTGACGCGCGAAGAAGGCAAGATCCTCAAAGAAGCCAAAGGCGAAGTGCTGAAGGGAATTTCTTTGCTGGAATTCTACGCCGGCGAAGGATTTCGCATGCACGGAAAGACTTTGCCCTCCGAGGCGCGCGACACCTTCACCTACACGATTCGCCGGCCGCTTGGAGTTGTGGGGTTGATCGCGCCGTGGAATTTTCCCTGGGCGATCCCGGTGTGGAAATCCGCGCCGGCGCTGGTTGCCGGGAATACCGTCGTCTTCAAGCCCGCGGAGCTGACGCCCGCCACCGCATCATTGATGACCGAGATTTACGAGCAGGCGGGATTGCCGCCCGGTGTTTTCAACATGATCGTCGGTTCCGGCTCGGTCGCCGGCGAGGCGATCGTCAAT
>DASXRG010000387.1:0-2686 GCA_036506735.1 Binatia bacterium
GACGCCGGCTTCATCTTCATGCTGAGCAAAGACATCTGGCCCGGCCATCCCTGCTGCGCGTTCGCCGCGCGGAAAGATTTCGCCGAAAAATATCCCAACACCTTTCAGGCGCTCTTCAAGGCGATCGTCGAGGCCACTCAGTACGCGCATAATCCTGCGAATCGAAAGGAGATCGCCAAGGCGATCGCGCCGCGCAACTTTTTGAACCAGCCCGTCGAAGTGGTGGAGCAAGTGCTGACCGGCGAATTCCCGGACGGGCTCGGGAACACGCGCAAGGTGCCCGACCGGATCGATTTCGACCCGTTCCCGTATCACTCGATGGCGATTTGGATTCTCACCCAGATGAAGCGTTGGGGATATATCAAGGGCGACGTGAACTATCAGAAGGTCGCCGAAGAAGTTTACCTCGCCTCCGGCTGCCGCGAGGTGATGAATTCGCTCGGCTACAAGCCGTCGGCGCAAAATTCGACCAAACATAATTTTCTCCTGGGCAAGACCAAGGTCTTTGACCCGGCCAAGCCCGAAGATTACGTCAAGTCGTTCGCGATCCGCCGGACTTAAACATGTCGGGCCCGGCTCAAAGTGCGAAGGCTAAGGAGCGCCAAAAGGTGTGGCTCTCCTCGCTGCTTTTTCTTTTGCTGTTTCTTTTTTTCTGGCAGGCCGGCACCAAGCCTTCGGTCGGAGGGAGAACCGAAGGGCTGCCCGGACCGGTGGCGGTAGCGGAGCGGGCCTGGGAGATGCTGTCGAATCCATTCTATGACCGCGGACCGAACGACAAGGGAATAGGCATCCAGCTCCTGTATAGTTTGGGTCGCCTGGGGCTGGGCTACACGGCGGCTTCGATCGTGGCGATTTTTTTAGGCGTCATCCTGGGGCTTTCGCCGACTCTCTACCGCGGGTTCAATCCCTATATCCAAATTCTTCGACCGATCTCGCCGCTCGCCTGGATGCCGCTGTTTCTTTACACGATCAAGAACTCGGCGCTGGCCGCGGTGATGGTTGTTTTCATGTCGTCGATCTGGCCGACCTTGGCCAACACCGCCTTCGGCGTCAACACCATCAAGCGCGACTACTTGAATGTCTCCGCCTTGCTCCAGCTCTCCTGGTTCAGCCGCTTCTTTAAAGTGATCCTGCCGGCGGCGGCGCCGGCGATCGTCGCCGGGCTCAGGATCTCGATCGGCGGCGCCTGGATCGCGGTGGTCGCGGCCGAGATGCTGATCGGCGGCACCGGCATCGGTTACTTTGTCTGGAACGAGTGGAACAACTTGCAGTTGACGAGCGTGATATCCGCCATCCTGACGATCGGTGGCGTCGGCGTTTTGCTGGACGCCGGCCTGGGCCGCCTGGCGAAGAAGCTGAGCTACACGGAATAAGATGCCGTTTCTCGAAATCGCCAAAGTCACGAAGTACTTTCCCGGCTCCAACGGGTCGGGCGACGTTTGCGTTTTTAAGGATGTTCACTTCCACATCGACCGGGGTGAATTCGTCACGATGGTGGGCCACTCCGGCTGCGGCAAAACGACCTTGCTCAACGTCATCGCGGGATTCGAGAGCGTCAGTGAGGGCGGCATCGTGCTCGACGGCAAGGAAGTGACCGATCCCGGCCTCGATCGCATGGTGGTGTTTCAAAATTTTTCGCTCATGCCCTGGATGACCGCGCAGGAAAATATCCACATCGCCGTGCGCGCGGCCCATCCCGATTGGACGCGCCAACGGATCGGTGAATACGTTCAGCAATACATCGACATGGTCGGCCTCACCGGCTCCGAGCACAAAAGGCCGGCCGCGCTCTCGGGCGGCATGCGCCAGCGGGTCGGCCTGGCGCGCGCCTTCGCCGTGCAACCGAAAGTGCTGCTGCTCGACGAGCCGTTCGCGCAGATCGACGCCTTGACCCGCGGCGCCATCCAGGAAGAGCTCGTTCGCATGTGGACGGCGACCAAGAGCACGGTTTTTATGGTGACGCACGACGTCGATGAAGCGATTCTTCTTTCGGACAAGATCGCGCTCATGACGAACGGTCCCGAGGCCAAATTGGCCGAGATTATCGAGGTGCCGATCCCGCGTCCGCGCAGCCGCGAGACCTTGATCGATAGTCCGGAATATAGCCGGATCAGGAGACACATACTGAGTTTCCTCACGGGAGGCTCGAGGATGGGCCGGGAGCACAGCATTCCGACGATGACGCAATCGGCCGACGGCGATCACTCAGGCCTCGAAGCCGACGCGTGACTGCCGCCGGGCAAAAAAAAAATGACGAGGAGGTCATTCCAATGGCGACACAAACCGTAATCAGCCGCGATGAAGCGACGGCGCAAATCCTCGCGGCGAAAAAGTTGAAGGGATTGACTTTCGAGGAGATCGCGCGGGCCGTCGGCCGCGACAAAGTATGGACCACGGCGGCGCTGATGGGACAGCATCCGCTGTCGAAAGACGAGGCGGAAAAAGCGGTCAAGGTGCTGGGCCTCGGAGAAGACGTCGTATCGTCCGTGGCCGCGGCGCTGCAGGAAATTCCGATGCGGGGCTCGCTCGACACCGCGGTGCCGGTCGATCCGACGATCTACAGATTCTATGAGCTGATCCAGGTCTACGGCCCGACGATGAAGGCGCTCATTCATGAAATGTTCGGCGACGGGATTTTGAGCGCGATCGATTTCGAGATGGACATCCAGAAAAAACCCGATCCCAA
>DASXRG010000388.1:0-3500 GCA_036506735.1 Binatia bacterium
TGATGTAGCCCATGCCGATGTCGTCGAGGATTTTGAGCGGCCGCGCGATCTTGGGGAATGCGTGAAAGAAGGGTACGGCCTCTTCGACCGTCATTCGCAGCACGTCGCCGACGTTCTTGCCGTTGTAGCGGATGCCGAGCGTTTCGTCGTTGAAGCGCTGGCCGCCGCAGGCGTCGCAATCCAAAAACACATCCGGCAGAAAGCTCATCTCCTTGCGGATTTTCCCTTGCCCGGCGCAGGTCTCGCAGCGGCCGCCGGAAACGTTGAACGAAAATCGATTCGGCAGGTAGCCGCGCAGCCGCGCCTCAGAGGTGAGCGCGAACATGCGCCGGATCTCGTCCAGAAAGCCGACGTAGGAGGCTGGAATGGATCGCGGCGTCTTGCCGATCGGGCTCTGGTCCACTTCCACAATACGCTCCAATGACTGCCAGCCGGTAATATCTTTGTGCTCTCCGGGGCGGCCGGCGAACTGGCCGAGTTTCGCCTTGAGTCCTTTGTAAAGCACTTCCTTGACCAGGGTGCTTTTGCCGGAGCCCGAGATTCCGGTGACGCAGCTCCAGGCGCCGAGCGGGAGCCGGACGTCGATGCTCTTTAAGTTGTTGGCCTTGGCGCCGCGGACCGAGAGCCAGGCCAGGCCGGCGAAAAGGCGCGGCGGCCAAATCCTCCTCTTGGGCGCCTTTAAGAAAGCGCCGGTGAGCGACGCCGGATTTTGGCGAATCTCTTCCGGCGTGCCGATCGCGACGACGTTGCCGCCGTGGACTCCCGCTCCCGGCCCGAGGTCGACGATGATGTCGGCGGCTTCGATCGTCGCCTCGTCGTGCTCGACGACGAGCACGCTGTTGCCGGCCCGTTCCAATTTTTTGAGCGTCCCGAGGAGCATGCCGTTGTCGCGTGGGTGCAGCCCGATCGTCGGCTCGTCGAGAATGTAGCAGACGCCGCGCAGGTTGGAGCCCAACTGGGCCGCGAGGCGGATGCGCTGCGCCTCGCCGCCCGAGAGCGTGTCGGCGCGGCGGTCGAGGGTCAAATAAGGCAAGCCGACTTCGGCGAGGAAGTCGAGCCGCTGCTGGATCTCGCGCAAAACTTTTTCGGTGATGGCGCGATCGCGCTCCGCGCCGCCGTTGCCGCGCTGGTCCAGGTGGAACCCGCGGAAATAGTTTTGCGCCTCCTTGACCGAGAGCTCGCTGACTTCCCAAATCGCACGATCTTTTACTTTGACCGATTGGGCGCGGCGGTTGAGCCGGCGGCCTTTGCAGGAGGCGCACTCGGACTCGGACATGAACTGCGCCAGCCACTCCGCCAAACCGTTCTCGGCGCCCTCCGAAAGCCCTTGGAAATAGGGGATGAGACCGATAAATCCGTTACCGCCGCCGTGCACCACCCGCGCGCGATTTTTCTTGCTCATGCGCGAGAACGCTGTCGCAATATTCACGCGCGCTTTCTTGATATCCCGCAGCAAATTGTCCAGCCGCCGCTTGATCTCGTTGGCGCCGGCGGCCGTTCCGGTCGACCAGGAAGAAAGAATTTCCTCCAGCGGCCGGCGCGGGTCGCCGATGATCAGCTCGGGATCGAACTCCAGGCTGAAGCCCATCCCTTTGCATTCTTCGCAGGCGCCCTGGCGGCTATTGAAGGAAAACAGCCGCGGGTCGAGCGGCTCGTAGCCGATGCCGCAGTTGAGGCAGAAAAGACGCTGGTTGTAGATGTGCTCGCCGGAGCGCGAAAACAGATGCACCACGCCGTTGCCGAGGCGCAGCCCCTGCTCCACCATCGCCTCCACCTCGCGGCCGCCGGCCTTGGCCTGACCGATGACAATGTCGATGTCGTGCTCGCGATAGCGCTCCAGGCCGTTCACCAGTTTCGGCGATCTTAAATCGACGACGTGGCCGTCGATGCGCGCGCGGCGGTAGCCCAACCGGAGCGCGCCGGTGATCACTTCCTTGTGAAATCCTTTTCGTCCCCGGACGATCGGACTCAAAACGGCGACTTCTTTGCCGCGATGGACGCGCGAGACGCGGTCGAAGATCTGGCTTTTGGTGAGCGACCGGATCGGCCGGTCGCACTTCACGCAGTGCTGCTCGCCGACTTTCGAATACAGGAGCCGCAGATAGTGATAAATTTCCGTGACCGTCGCCACCGTCGAGTTTCGGCCGCCCTGGCTCAAGCGCTGCTCGATCGCCACCGTCGGCGGGATGCCGGACAACAGATCCACGTTGGGCCGGTCCATGATGTTCAAAAACTGGCGCGCGTAGGCGGAGAGGCTGTCGATATAGCGGCGCTGCCCTTCGGCGTAGATGATGTCGAAGGCGAGGGAGGATTTTCCCGAGCCGCTCAAGCCCGTGATGACGACGAAGCGGTCGCGTGGAATCTCGAGATCGATGTTTTTGAGATTGTGCTCTTTCGCGCCGACGATTTGGATCGCGTTGTTGCCATTGGTGGAATCTTTCGACCGGTCGATCTGCAAACTCTTGTCGAGTAGCGGCGCGTACGGGGAAGCAACGCCGCTCTTCAAATAGGGCTTGAGATAACGCCCGGTGTGCGAATTTTGCGCGCGCGCGATCTCCTCCGGCGTCCCGACCGCGACGATCATGCCGCCGGCGTCGCCGCCCTCCGGTCCCAGATCGATGATGTAGTCGGCGCATTTGACGACTTCCATGTTGTGCTCGATGACGACGATCGAATGGCCCTGCTCGGTGAGCTCGTTGAATGCCCAGAGGAGCTTCTCGATGTCGTGAAAGTGGAGACCGGTCGTCGGCTCATCGAAGATGAACAAGGTGCCCGATTTGCGCGCCCGGGCCATGTGGGCGGCGAGCTTGAGGCGCTGCGACTCGCCGCCGGACAGGGTCGTGAGCGGTTGTCCCAGGCGGACGTAATCCAGGCCGACCGCGCGCAGCGGGCGCAGGCCGTATTCGATTTCCGCCCTGTCTTTGAAAAATTCCATCGCCTCGGCCACCGTGAGATCCAAAACGTCGCGAATGCTACGGCCGCGATAGGTGACTTCCAAAATTTCCTGGCGGTAGCGGCTCCCCTGGCACTCGGGACAAGAGGTGTAAACGTCGGAGAGGAACTGCATCTCGACTTTTTCGAATCCTTCGCCGCGGCAGGTCTCGCAGCGGCCGCCTTCGACGTTGAAGGAGAAGGTCGAGGGCGTGTAGCCGCGCAGGCGGGAGAGGTCGGCGGCGGCGAAGAGCTTCCGGATCGCGTCGAAGACTTTCATGTAGGTCGCCGGGTTCGAGCGCGGCGTGGTGCCCACGGGCGATTGATCGACCAGGACGACATCGGAGATTTTGTCCACGCCCTCGAGCCGCGCGCAGCGCGTCACCGTCGCGCCGGGAGAATCCTTGAGCTTTCTTAAATTGCGATGGATCACTTCGTCCACCAGGCTGGACTTGCCCGAGCCGGAAACCCCGGTGATGCAGACGAACAGCCCCAGCGGAATTTCCACGTCGACGTTTTTGAGATTGTTGGCGTCCGCGGCGAAAATCTTGATCATCCGCTGCGGAATC
>DASXRG010000389.1:0-3328 GCA_036506735.1 Binatia bacterium
GGCGGAGATCATCGCGGGCATGATCAAGGTCAAGGATTCGTACAACGTGAATCGGCTGAGCCAGCTCGCCGCGCTGGAGGCGCTGCGGGATCTTTCCTGGATGAAGCGCAACGTCCGCCGAATTCAAGGCAGCCGGAAAAAATTGACGGCGGGTCTTAAAAAGTTGGGTTTTCAGGTCTATCCTTCTCAGGCGAACTTCGTCATGGCGCGCCGCGAGGGACAGAACCTCAGGGGAATGTACGAAGAGCTGAAGCGCGGCAAGATTCTAGTCCGCTATTTCGACCAAGCCGGGCTCGACGATTGCTTGAGAATTACGGTCGGCGCGCCGGCCGAGGTGAAAGCATTACTGCGGCAGATGGCTGCAATCGTGAACGGGAAAGGAGCCGATGGATGAAGCCGATAACGATCAGGGAGCTGGATCATATCGTTCTCAACGTCAGCGAGATCGACCGCGCGCTCGATTTTTACGCCAACGTGCTCGGTCTCAAGATCGAGCGGCTGGATGAGTTCCGCGCGGGGAAGATCGGCTTTCCCTCGGCGCGCATCAACGAGCATACGATCATCGATCTCTTTCCGTCCAAGGATAAGGCGGAGTCGTGCGAGAGCGGGAAGAAGGCGCCGGCCAACCTCAACCATTTCTGCCTGGTGGTGGAAAAAGAGGATTTTTCCGGCATCGTCGATTATCTGAAAGGGCATGGCGTGGCGATTCTGAACGGCCCGATCTCGCGCTGGGGCGCGCGCGGCCGGGCGATGTCGGTTTATTTTCACGACCCCGACGACAACGAGATCGAGATCCGGTGCTACTGATTTCTCCCGGCGCTTTTGGTTCCCGAACCGCTCTGATATAGTCCGCTACTCCCCATTTTTATGTCTTCGCTTTTGATCAAAAACATCGGCGCTCTGGTGAGCGGCGACCTTAGGAATCCTATGCGGCGCGCCGATTCGATCTACGCCGAAGACGGAATCGTCCGCGCCATCGGCAACGGGCTCGATCAGAAAGCGGACGCGGTCATCGACGCGGCCGGCATCACCGCAATTCCGGGCCTGGTCGATTCTCATTCGCATCCTTCGATCGGCGAGTATACGCCGGCGCAGAATTCGCTCTCCTGGATCACCAACTACATGCACGGCGGCGTCACGGCGCTGATCTC
The DNA here is from genome assembly GCA_036506735.1 of Binatia bacterium. Classification (GTDB taxonomy): domain Bacteria; phylum Desulfobacterota; class Binatia; order UBA9968; family UBA9968; genus JAJPJQ01. Next base: position 1,152 of record DASXRG010000389.1, read on the forward strand.
CGCCGGCGAGCTGCATATGCCTGGCCTGCCGCTGCCGCCCGACGCGCGGACGGCGCTGTCGCTCGCGCTCGTGACCAAGCGTTGCTACGATAACCTTCGTCCGGCCGGCGTCAAAGTGCATGCCGGCGCGCTTCTCTTGGTGCCCGGTCTCACGGAAAAAGATTTCGACGACATCGCCGCCGCCGGAATCCGGCTGGTCAAATTTATTTTTTACGACTACGGCCTGTTGCCCAACGGCGAAGCGGAGCGTTACGTGAAATGGGCGCGGGCGCGCGGCATCAAAGTGAAGATTCACTCCGGCGGCGTGTCGCGCTCCGGCGTGAGCCAGGTGGCCGGCTGGGAGATCGTCAACAAAATCGATCCGGATATTATCGGCCACATCACCGGAGGGCCGATTCCGATGGCCGAGACGGAGATGATTCGGATCGTCGCCGAAACCAACTACCACGTCGAGATTTGCAGCTCCGGCAACTACCGCATGGCGCTGAGTCTAATCCGCGCGGTCAAGGCGCACAACGCTTATCATCGCGTTCTCATCGGCACAGACACGCCCGGCGGCACCGGCATCATCCCGCGGGGTATCCTGCGCGAGATCGCTTTTCTCTCGTCCGTCGGCGAGGTGCCGCCGGAAGCCGTGATCTGCATGGCCACCGGCAACGTCGGCCGCGCGCATGGTCTCAACCTGGGCTTGCTGGAAGAGGGCCGGCCGGCGGACATCGTGCTGCTGCACAAGATCACCGGCTCGGTGGCGCAAGATGCGCTCGACTCTTTCGCCAAAGGCGATCTGCCGGGCATCTCGATGGTGATCATCGACGGAGCCATTCGCGTCGCCGGCCGCAGCCAGCAGACGCCGCCGCCGGAACGCGTGGCCACACAAAAATAAAAACTAGGATGGGAGCTGCTAAGTCTCGCAGCGAAAGCCGCTGCCCGGTCGGAGAACCCGCGCATCCGACACTGCCGGTGGGATAGAGTACTGACCCATTGCGCGGGCTCGGAGAGCGGGTTGCGGCTTTCGCTGCCAATACGTTAAGTGATAAGGAACACTCTGTGATTTCTATGGAATTCGGCGTAGGGCTTTTTCCCACGGAGCCTTTGCCGAAAATGATTCAGCTCGCCAAGCTCTCAGAGGATCTGGGATTCAGCCACGTCTGGATCGGCGATTCGCATTTAATTTGGCGCGAGGCCTACGTCAACATGGCGGCCGCCGCGCTAAGCACTACCAAAGTCAAGCTCGGAACCGGCGTAACCAATCCGCTGACGCGCCACCCGTCGGTCGTGGCCAGCGCTTACGCGACGCTGGAGGAACTCGCGCCCGGGCGCTTCATCGTCGGCATCGGTCTCGGCGACAGCTCGGTGGAAACGATGGGGATGAAGCCGGCCAGGCTCGATTATTTCGAGAAAACCCTGCGGCAGATGCGCGATCTTCTCGCTGGCAAAGAAGTTCAGCTCGAGACCGGCAAAATCCATTTGAAGCATCCGTGCAAAAACAAAATTCCCATTTACATTGCCGCGAGCGGGCCGAAGATGCTGGAGCTTTCGGGCCGGATCGCCGACGGCATCATCGTGCTCGTCGGGGTCGCCGACGAATATCTCCGGCAGGCCAAAGAAAAGATCGCAGTGGGGGCGAAAGCCGCGGGACGAAAGCTCGGCGATATCCATCTCGTCCTCTGGGTTCCCTGTGCGGTTTCCGACAAAGCGCCCGCGAAAGACGCCGTCAAAGCGCACGTCGCGCGCGTGGTCGCGCACCCGCAGCCCTACGTGCTCGACGAAAAAGAGCGGAAAGTGCTCGCGGAGATCCGTAAAACTTACGACTACTACCACCACATGGATCAAGAGGCGAACCACGCCGAAGTGATTCCCGACTGGCTGGTGGACAAGTTCGCCATCGCCGGCACCGTCTCGGAGTGCCGCGCGCAAGTCGAGCGGATCAAAAAGAGCGGCATCCAGCAAATCGCGATCATCCCCTACAGCGCGCCGGCCGGCAGCCGGGAGGAGACGATGAGAGGATTTGCCGAGGCGGTGCAGTAAATTCGCTCTTAAGGTTTCGTCTTATCTGGATAGGGACACAGGTCGTTGATGACGCACTTAGGGCAGCGGGGTTTCCGGGCCAGGCAGATGCGGCGGCCGTGGTATTGAAGTAAATGGCAGAAGCGGACGCGCTTGTTCTCCGGCACGAT
>DASXRG010000390.1:0-17750 GCA_036506735.1 Binatia bacterium
TTGACGCCCGGCGTGACTTCCGCTCTTGGCCTGTTGCTCGCCGACGTCAAGCACGACTACGTGCGCTCGAAGCTGGCGCCGCTTCAAGGGTTGGACCTCGACGAAATCAACCGTCTCTTCTCCCAGCTTACCGAGCAGGCGAAGAGAGATCTCCACGGCGAAGGCTTCGCCGACGGCGAGATCGCGCTCCAGGCGTTTCTCGACCTGCGCTATGCCGGCCAGGGCTACGAGCTGACCGTGCCATCGCCGCTGCCGCCGCTGAAAGCCGCGGATTTGAATTTGATGCGGCAGCGCTTCGACGCCCAGCATGAGCAGGCGCACGGCCACAAGGCGGAATCGGAGCCCGTCGAGCTGGTGAGCCTGCGTTTGGTATCGACCGGCCTCGTGCAGCAGGCGAAGCTTTCCCCGTCGGCGCCGAGCGGCAGAAAAGTCGAAGCGGCGCGCACGGACGAAAGAAAAATTTTCTTCGGCAAAGAACAAGGTCTGCTCGAGTGCCAAATTTACACGCGCGACCGGCTCGAACCGGGACACAGGATCGCCGGCCCCGCGGTGATCGAACAGCTCGACACAACGACGGTGATTCACCCGGAGCAGGGGGCCGTCGTCGATGACTACAGAAATTTAATCGTGACAGTGAAGTGAAAATTTTGAATTGTGAATTTTGAATGGTGAATTGGAATCAAATCCGGATAATTCAAAATTCATCATTCAAAATTCAACATTGTTTGAAATGACTGTCGACGCAATCACATTGCAGGTAATTCAGGCGCGCCTGGCCGGCATCGTCCAGGAGATGCAGAACTCCCTGTTTCGCACCGGCTACTCGACGATCATTCGCGAATCCCAGGACGCAAGCTGCGCGCTCTTGAATATAAAAGGTGAAGTCGTCGCGCAGCACGTCGTGCTGCCGCTCCACATGGGCGCCTTTCCCGCCTGCGCCGAAGGCGTGCTCAAGCACTATCAGCCGTCCGAGATTCACGAGGGCGACGCGTTCATCACCAACCATCCGTATCTGGGCGGCAGCCCGCACGCGCCGGACATGGCGGTGTTGACGCCGATTTTTTTTCAGGGCAAATGGGTCGGCTTTGCCGCCGACATGGCGCACAAGAGCGATATCGGCGGACCGGTGCCCGGAAGCTGCTGGAGCCAGGCGCGCGAGATTTTTCAGGAGGGGCTGCATCTGCCGCCGATCAAATACGTCGCGCGCTTCGAGACCAGCCGCGATATCGAAGAGATCATCGGCGCCAACAGCCGCACGCCCGAGCTGGTGATTGGTGACATGCGCGGCCAGGTCGGCGCGGATCGCCTCGGCGAGCGGCGTTTCCAAGAACTAATGGAGCGCTACGGCCGCGAAACCGTGCTGGATTCTTACGAGGCGCTGTTCGCGCTGACGGAGTCGCGAGTCAGGCGCGAGATCGCCTCGTGGCCGGACGGCGGCGGCGAGGGAGAGCGATTCGTCGACAGCGACGGCATCGAGCTGGACAAGCCGGTGCGCATTCACGTGAAGATCGAGAAAAAAGGCGATCGCCTGCTCTTCGACTTCACCGGCTCCGCCGCGCAGACCAAGGGGCCGGCCAACATCCGCCCGACGGTCGTGCGCGCCGCGTGCGCTTATTGCATGACGGCGCTCACGGACCCGGCGCTGGCGATCAACCACGGCATGGCGCGCGTCATCGAGATCAAAGTCGGCGACGGCAGCGTCGTTAACCCGAATTTTCCCGCGCCGGTGAACACCTATAATCCCACGGTGCACGCTCTGGTCGAAGCGCTCTTCGAAGCGCTGAGCCGATTGACGCCGCATAAAAAAGTCGCCGACGGCTGCAGCAGCCGCTCGATCATCATCGGCGGCCGCAGCAACAAGACCGGCCGGAGCTACGTGCAATACGAGATCTTCGGCGGCGGCTCCGGCGGACGCAGCGGCAAGGACGGCGTCTCGGGCACCAACGTCAACCAATCCAACGCGCGCATCGCGCCGGTCGAGATCATCGAATCCGAGTTCTCCACCCGCGTCCGGCGCTTCGATCTGATTGCCGACTCCGGCGGCGCGGGGAAATTCCGCGGCGGCCTGGGCTTCGTGCGCGAGTACGAATTTCTCGATCAGGAATCGCGCTTCGCGCTGCGCTCGACCAAGCACGCGATCGCCCCGAAGGGAATCGAGGGCGGACTGCCGGGAAAAAGCGGCAAATGCACGCTCGATCCCAATACCGAAAAAGAAAAGATCATCCCGTCGCGCTACTCGGACCATCCGCTGCGGCCGGGCGACGTCGTCAGCCTGGAAACCCCCGGCGGCGGCGGGCTGGGAAATCCGTTCGAGCGGGAGCCGGCGCGCGTGCTCAACGACGTGCGCAACGGCTATGTGTCGACGGATAAAGCGCGAGAGCTGTACGGTGTGGTGATCGAGCAGATGAACGGGAACTGGAGAATCGACGAGAAGCGCACGCGGGAAGCGCGAAAGGCCATTCACCCTTCGACAGGCTCAGGGTGAACGGCGAATGATGCAACGAACCGTTCGTGCAGCCCGTCGAAGCGCGAACGGAACCCTGTTCACATGGCAGAACGGCTTACCACCCTCCGTTACGGCCAGGTTCAGCTCAGCGCGATGAACTGGCCGTTTTTCATCGCCGAGGCGCTCGACCTCTTCGCCGAGTATGATCTGTCGGTCGAGCGCAACATTTTCACCCGTCCGCCCGATCCGGTCGCCGCGTTGATCGACGGATCGCTGGACGTCATCAACGTCATTCCCGATGTCGCGCTTCTAGAAACGGTCAAGGGCGCGCCGCTCGCGGTCATCGCCAACACCAACGACCGCCCGCAGTATCGCCTGATGGCGCAGGCCGATATTCAGGACGTGAGGCAGCTCGAAGGCAAAAAGATCGGCGTGAACGACGGCCGCTCCGCGGAAGCGCTGATTCTACGGAAGCTCCTGCGCGCTTACCACTTGAAGGACGAACAGTACGAACTCGTCCCCGCGGGTCCGCCGCTGGAGCGCTGCGAAAAACTCCGGCAGGGAGCGCTGAACGCGACGATGGTGACGGAGCCTTTTCACTTTCTCCTGGAAAAAGACGGCTTCGGCTTTCTCGGTTCCTCCATCGAAGTCGCGCCGGCTTATCCTTTCACGGTCTGCGTCGTGCGCAGGACGAGTGAAGTCGATGAGAGATTCGTAAATTTTCTGCGGGCGCTGAAAAAGGCCTGGGACTGGCTCGCCGATTCGGCGCATCGCTCGAAGGCCGTGGATATTTTAAGCCGGGCGACGGAAACGGCGCCGGCGCTCGCGGAGCAGACTTACGACCTTTACCTGACGACGCCGGAGCCGCCGAGCCTCGAGCCGACCCAGCACGGCGTCGCCGCCGTGCTGGAGCTCCTGGCGGAAAGCAAGCGGCTGCCGCTCCCGCTGCCGCCGGCGCGACGCTACATCGACAGCCGCCACTTCGAAGCGTTGTGAAGGCAGCGCGAAGTAAAAAGTAAAAAGGTAAAAGAAAAAAATTCGGAAGAACTGAGTCTTGGTTTTAACTTTTGCCTTTTTACTTTTGACTTTTGCCTTATGATCGATCCGATCACATTGCAGGTAATTCAAGCGCGCCTGGCCGGCATCGTCCAGGAGATGCAGAACTCCCTCTTCCGCACCGGCTTCTCGACGATCATCCGTGAATCTCAGGACGCAAGCTGCGCGATTCTCAACACCCGCGGCGAAGTCGTCGCGCAGCACGTCGTGCTGCCGCTCCACATGGGCGCTTTTCCCGCCTGCGCTCGAGGCGTGCTCAAGCGCTATCAACCATCCGAGATCAACGAAGGCGACGCGTTCATAACGAACCATCCGTATTTGGGCGGCAGCCCGCACGCGCCGGACATGGCGGTGTTGACGCCGATTTTTTATCGGGCCGAACGGGTCGGGTTCGCCGCCAACATGGCGCACAAGAGCGACATCGGCGGCACCGTCCCCGGCAGCGGCTCCGGCCAGGCGCGCGAGATTTTTCACGAGGGGCTGCATCTGCCGCCGGTGAAATTCGCTGCGCGCCATCGAACGATCGACGAGATCGAAGCTGTAATTACGGCGAATAGCCGCACACCCGAGCTGGTCATCGGCGACATCCGCGGTCAGGTGGGCGCCGCCCGCCTCGGCGAGCGCCGGCTCGCGGAACTCATGGCGCGCTACGGCAAAGAAACTATTGTCGCCGCCACCGAGCAGCTCTCCGCCTACAGCGAGGCGCGCGTGCGGCAGACGATCGCCTCTTGGCCGGACGGGTCGTCGGAGGGCGAGAGCTTCGTCGATCACGACGGCGTCGCCCTCGATCGGCCGATCCGTATTCACGTCGAAGTGGAAAAACGGGGCGATCGAATCCATTTCGACTTCCGCCGGTCGAGCGATCAGACTCAGGGGCCGGCCAACATCCGGCCGCCGCTGGTGCAGGCCTGTTGCTCGTATTGCCTGATCTGCCTCGTCGACCCTTTCCTGCCGGTCAACCAGGGAATCGCCGCAGCAGCCACGACGACGTTCCGCGCCGGCAGCGTGCTCGATCCCCGCTTTCCCGGGGCGGTCAACACCTATATGCCGACGGCGCTGGCGGTCGTCGAAGCGATCTTCAGCGCCCTGGGCCGATTCGCGCCCGAGAAAAAAGTCGCCGGCGGCTCCGGCAGCGCCGCGCTGGTGCTGGGCGGACGCAGTGAAGAGGGCGGGAGGGCCTACGTTCACTATGAGATTTTCAGCGGCGGCACGGGCGCGCGATCGGGTAAAGACGGGGTGTCGGCCATGGCGTTCCACCTGAGCAATTGCCGGACCGCACCCGTGGAAATCATCGAGTCGGAATTTCCCGCCCGGGTCGAGTGTTTCGAGCTGATACCCGATTCCGGCGGCGCCGGCGTTTGGCGCGGCGGCCTCGGCTTCGTCCGGGAATGCCGCATGCTGCACGACGAAGTCCGCTTCTCCATGCGCACGGACAAACACCTGATCGCGCCGGCGGGCGTGGAGGGCGGCAAAAATGGAAGAAAAGGATTCTGCATCATCAACCCCGGCGCTCAGGAAGAAAGGCGACTGCCGTCCCGCTTCGGCGATTGTATTCTAAAACACGGAGACCTCGTGCGCCTGGAGCGGCCGGGAGGCGGCGGCATGGGCGACCCTTTTAAGCGCCCCCCGGGAAAGGTGCTGCAGGATGTCCGTCAGGGTTATGTTTCGGTCGAGAGCGCCCGAGTAGACTATGGCGTGGCGCTGGCCGGCGCTGGCGGCCAATGGCGGCTGGACGAAGAAATGACCCGCGCCCTGCGGAAAAGCGAAAAAAAAGCTAGCAAATAAAAATTTCCTTTGCTATAAGCAGAGTCTAACAAATACCTTAACTCCAAGGAGGAGAAAATGGCGAAACGCAAACCGAATGCTGCATTCATGAAACCGATGCAGCCGTCCGCGGCTTTGGCAGAGGTGGTCGGGAGCAAGGCTCTTCCGCGCACTGAGGTCACCAAGAAGCTCTGGCAGTATATCAAGCGCAGAGGACTCCAGGACAAAACCAAGCGCACGATGATCAACGCCGATGACAACCTCAAAGCGGTTTTCGGCGGCAAGAAAAAGGTCACGATGTTTGAGATGACCAAGCTGGTCAGTCGTCATCTCAAGTAGCAGAAACTTTTCCCTACATTTCCAGAGAGCGGCCGGGGCAAAGAGCCTTTTTTTGCCTGGGCCTAACTCTGTCTAATTTCGTCAGCGCACCGCTCCCAACAGGTTGGGACGTGATTCGTGTTCGTAGGCAGTAGGGGCGGTTCGCGAACCGCCCCCTGCACCGGGCGCGCGACCGCATAGGCGATTGGCGCCGGTTTTTTCAGCGTGTAGCTACTGCGTTTTGCGAAAGATTTCGTCAAATCGTTTCACAACGCTGTCGTACTTCGGTCCCCACTGCTCGGCCGAGAGCACATGGACTTTGCCCAATTTTTTTCCGCCGAAGTCCCATTCCATATCTTTCCGCGCCACGAGACGATTCTGGTCGGCGTAGACCTGTTGCCCTTCGCGCGAAAAAAGAAAATCGATCATCAGCGCCGCCGCGTGCGGATGCGGCGCGCGTTTGAGAATCCAGATGCCGCTCGGCTCTTTGAGAATCATCGGATCGGGGACAATGTAGTCGACCGGGGCGCCCTTATCGTTGAAGCTGCGGAGCTGATAGTGATAACCGTCGACGGTGATTTTGAATTCGCCCGCCGCCATGAGCTGCGTCAGAAGCGTGTGGCCCCGTTGGAGGCGAACATCCTGCCGGGCCAATCCGCGGGCCAGATCGAGCCCCTTTTTTTCTCCCATCACGTCCAGGATTCCGGCGAACCAGTCGTAGGCTTCGTAATCCAGGGCCATCTGACCTTTCCACGCAGGCGCCAGCAGATCCTGATACGAAAGCGGCGCCTGCGCCGCGGGAACGAGCCGCGCGTTGTAACCCAGAACGAAGCTGTAGGTGAAAGGACCGAGAAAATAGCCGCGGCTGTCCATGAAGCCTGCGCGGATTTCTTTGCGCAGCGGCGCCATGTTTTTGGCCACCAGCCCTCCTTTCATCAGAGTGTCGTGAAAATTGCTCCGGCCGCCGATGACGTCCGCTCGATCGGCGGCGGCTTTGCGCTCCGTCAGCACGCGGCTGACAACGTTGGTTCCGCCGCCGCGCGTATAGCGCACGTCGATGAAGGGATATTTCTTCTTGAACTTATCGATCAAATCCCGCACGTCGGCGACTTGCAGCGAGCCGTACCATTCCAGCACGTTTTCGGCGCGCGCGCCGGCGATGAGGGCGTCGGTCCTCTCTTTCGGCGGCAGCGCGTTGACCCGCGCCAGAATACTCTCTGCGTCGTTCTGAGCGTGAACAATTGCGCCAACAGAGAGAAGCAGCACGAACCAAAAGACCGACGTCGGAAGCCGTTTCATTTCACCTCCGGAATGATCGTTAAGTGAAGGGAATTGTCAACGATTCGAAGAGATTCTTTCATGCATTCAAGAGGACGATCAGAAAGGCTCAGAGACGAGGCGCGCGAAGACCGTCAAGCGAGGCGTACTCTTTTAGTACGTCGAGCGCGGGCGGTTGAGCGCAACGAAGTATATGAGCCTTTATGGCCGTCCTCCTCATCTTTGCTGGAGGGCGTCGAAGAGGTGCAGCTGGCGCGTATGTCCTTCGTCGTCGAAGTGGACGGGATAGTCGCCGGTGAAGCAGGCGTCGCAGAAGCCCTGCCGGTTGCCGTTCAGAAACGCGTACATGCCTTCGCGGCTCAAGTAGGCGAGGGTGTCGGCCTCGATGAACTTGCGGATTTCCTCGACCGTGTTCGTGGAGGCGATCAGCTCGGCGCGCGTCGGCGTGTCGATGCCGTAATAACACGGGCTCACGGTCGGCGGCGAGCTGATGCGCATGTGCACTTCCTTCGCGCCGGCGTCGCGCAGCATGCGGATGATCTTGCGGCTCGTGGTCCCGCGGATGATCGAGTCGTCCACGACCACGACGCGCTTCCCTTCGAGCACCTCGCGCTGCGCGTTGAGCTTGATCTTGACGCCGAAGTGGCGGATCGACTGCTGCGGCTCAATGAAAGTGCGCCCGACGTAGTGGTTGCGGATCAGGCCGAACTCGAGCGGAATCCCCGACTCCTCGGCGTAACCGATCGCCGCCGGCACGCCGGAATCCGGCACCGGCGTCACGAGATCCGCCGGCACCGCGCTCTCGCGCGCGAGCTGGCGGCCGAGCTCTTTTCTCACCTGGTAGACGTTGCGGCCGTAGAGCTTGCTGTCGGGCCGGGAAAAATAAATATATTCGAAGATGCAGCTCGCGTGCGGCGCGGGCGGCAGCGGCTTCAGCGATTTCATCCCGTCCGGCCCGAACGTGATGACCTCGCCCGGCTCGACTTCTCTCAAATATTCGGCCTCGATCAGGTCGAGCGCGCACGTTTCCGAGGCGACGACAAAACCTTCGCCTTCTTTGGACGCTTTGAGCTTTCCGAGGACGAGCGGGCGGAAGCCCATCGGGTCGCGTGCCGCGATCATGCGGTCGAGGGTGAGAAACAGCAGCGAATAGGCGCCGCGCACGCGGGAGAGCGCCTCGACGACCCGACCCATCAAGCTCTGCTCTCTGGAGGTCGCAATGAGGTGAATGATGACCTCGGTGTCCGACGTGGATTGAAAAATGGAGCCCGACGCTTCCAGCTCTTCGCGCAGGCTGTGGGCGTTGACCAGATTGCCGTTGTGGGAGATGGCGATCGGGCCTTGCGAGTATTCGACGACGAAAGGCTGGGCGTTGCGCAAGTGGCTCTGGCCGGTGGTCGAGTAGCGATTGTGGCCGATCGCGCTCGGACCTTCGAGGCGTTTGATGACGTCCTCTTTGAAGACGTCGGCGACCAGCCCCATCTGCCGGTGCGAGATTAAAATTTTACCGTCGGAGGAAACGATCCCGGAAGATTCCTGGCCGCGGTGCTGGAGCGCATAGAGGCCGAGATAGACGAGGTTGGCCGCTTCCGGGTGGCCGTAAACGCCCATCACCGCGCATTCTTCATGAAACTTATCAAACATCGTGCTTCATGGAATCTATCTTCATTTCATCCCTCATCCTTCATCCTTCTGCTCAAGCCGTGCGCCCAGATCGAGCGCAACTCTTCGACCGGAAGCTGCGCGAGCGGCTGAAGCGCCAGACGCGGTCCGCCGACCTCGCCGATCACCTGCATCGGGGCGCCCTCTTTGGCCGCGATCCGGCCGAGACGGCCGAGATCCTTTTCCTTGACCGAAACGACGATGCGCGATTGCGATTCGCCGAACAGCAAAGCATCTCCGCGCATCATCGCGCGCAGCTCGATCCGCGCGCCGAGCGGCTTCTCCGGCCCGGCGATGCAGCACTCCGCCAACGCCACAGCCAGGCCGCCGTCGGACACGTCGTGCGCCGAACGGACAATTCCCTTTTCGATCGCTTTGAGACATGTCTGTTGCACGGCGCGCTCGAGGCGCAAATCGATCCACGGCGGCGTGCCCTTGACCAAACCATGAACGACCTTCAAATATTCGCTGCCGCCCAGCTCTTCCCGCGTACGGCCCAGGAGCACCACGAGATCCCCCGCTGCCTTGAACCACGGCGTGACGTGCCGCTCGACCTTGGGCAAGAGGCCCACCATCGCAATGGTCGGCGTGGGGTAGATCGGCACCCCGTCAGTCTCATTATAGAAGCTCACGTTGCCGCTCACAACCGGCACGCCCAGCACCGCGCAGGCGTCCCGCATGCCTTCGATCACCTGGGCAAATTGCCACATGACCTCGGGACGCTCCGGGCTGCCGAAATTCAAACAGTCGCTCAACCCGAGCGGACGCGCGCCGACGCAGGCGAGATTGCGCGCCGCCTCGGCGACCGCAAGAATTCCACCCACATAGGGATCGAGAAAACAGTAACGGCCGTTGCCGTCCACCGTGAGCGCCAACCCTTGCTTCACGCCTTTGATGCGAATCACGGCGGCGTCGGCCGAAGGGCCGACGACCGTGTTGCTCCGCACCAGGTGGTCGTATTGCCGGTAAACCCATTCTTTGGAGGCGATGTTGGGCGAGTCGAGCAGTCGCTTCAGCGTTTCGCCTAAATCTTTTGGAGCGGGAACTTTTTCCAGGTCGAGTCTCTGCAGCTCGTCCAGCGCCGCCGGCCGCTCCGCCGGGCGGTTGTAAACCGGCGCCGCGGAAGTCAGCGCGGCCACGGGAATGCGCGCGACCTCCGCGCCGTTGAACAAGGCGCGAAAAGCGCGCTCCTTCGTCACCCGGCCGACGACGACGGCGTCCAGATCCCAGCGCTCGAAGATTTTTTTGACCTCTTCCTCGCGGCCCTTTTTCGCCACGAGCAGCATCCGCTCTTGAGATTCCGACAGGAGAATCTCGTACGGCGTCATGCCGGCTTCTCTCAGCGGCACATGCGCCAGCTCCAGCTCGACTCCGCTGCCGCCGCGGTCCGCCATTTCAACCGACGAGCTGGTCAGGCCGGCGGCGCCCATGTCCTGAATGCCCACAATAAGATCACCTAGGTCGGTCTTCATCACTTCGAGACACGCTTCGAGCAGGAGTTTTTCCGTGAACGGATCGCCCACCTGAACCGTGGGCCTTTTCTTCTCGGATTCCTCCGAGAAAGATTCCGACGCCATCGTGGCGCCGTGAATGCCGTCGCGGCCGGTCTTGGCGCCGACGTAAATCACGGGGTTGCCGGCGCCTTCGGCGCGGCCCTTAAAAATACGCTGCTTCTGGGCGATTCCCAGGGTGAAGGCGTTGACCAGAATGTTGGCGTTGTAGGACTCGTCGAAGAAAACTTCGCCGCCGACGGTCGGCACGCCGATGCAGTTGCCGTAGCCGCCGATGCCTGCGACGACGCCGCCGAGAAGATAGCGCGTGCGCGGATGATCGAAGCTGCCGAAGCGCAGCGAGTTGAGCGAAGCGACCGGGCGGGCTCCCATGGTGAATACGTCGCGCAGAATTCCGCCCACGCCGGTGGCGGCGCCCTGGTAGGGCTCGATGAACGACGGATGGTTGTGGCTTTCCATCTTGAAGACGGCGGCGAGTCCGCCGCCGATGTCCACGATGCCGGCGTTCTCTCCCGGTCCCTGGATCACCGCTTTGCCTTCGGTGGGCAGCCGCTTGAGGAACGGCCGCGAGCTTTTGTAGCTGCAGTGCTCCGACCACATGACCGAGAAGACGCCGAGCTCGGTGTAGTTCGGCTCCCGTCCGAGCAACTCGACGATTTTCCGATACTCTTCGTCGGTCAAGCCGTGCGCGGCGACGATCTCCGGGCTGAGCGCCGGCTGAGAAAAAGATTTTTCGGCTAGCCGTGCCATGCCCTCTTCTCTCCCTTGCCGCACGCCGCGATCACCGAGGAAAAAATCTTGAGCCCGTCCTCGCTCCCGAGTATCTTTTCGCACGCGTCTTCGGGGTGGGGCATCAAGCCAAAAACGTTGCGCCCCTCGTTGCAGACGCCGGCGATGTTATCGATCGACCCGTTGGGGTTCGCCGCCGGAGCCGGCCGGCCCTTTGCGTCCACGTAGCGGAGCACGACTTGCCGGTTTTTTTGCAGGCGCTTCAAGGTCACGTCGTCCGCGTAGTAGCAGCCTTCGCCGTGCTTGACCGGCAGATCGAGGAGCTGCCCTTTTTTTGCCGCGCAGGTAAACGGCGTGTCGGTCTCCTCCACGCGGAGATGCACCGGCCGGCAGACGAACTGGAGCGAGCTGTTGCGCACGAGCGCGCCGGGCAGAAGACCCGCCTCGCACAGGGTCTGAAAGCCGTTGCAGACTCCAAGCACGAGCCCGCCGCGCCCGGCGAACTCGATCACGTCCCGCATGATCGGGGAGAAGCGCCCCATCGCGCCGCAGCGGAGATAATCGCCGTACGAGAAGCCGCCCGGCAGCACCACGCAATCGACGTTGCGGTTGAGACTATCCTTGTGCCAGAGAAACTCGACCTTTTGCTTGAGCACGCGCTTCAAGCAGTCGTAGACGTCGTGGTCGTCGCACGATCCCGGAAAAACGATTACGCCCCAGCGCATGAATCACTCCTGAATTTCGAAGCGATAATCCTCTATCACCGGGTTCGCCAGCAGCTTGTCGCACATTTCGCGCACGCGCGCTTCCGCCGCCTGGCGCGAAGACGCTTCGAGCTCGATCTCCATGTATTTTCCCATGCGCACGTCCCGGACCTCTTGATAGCCCAGCGAGTGCAGCGAGCGCTCCACCGCCTTGCCCTGGGGATCGAGCACTCCGTCCTTGAATGAAATAAAAATTTTAACCCGCATAAAGTTAATGAAAAACCCGTTTGAAGATAAAATCCACGTTTTTGAGATAATGCTTCAGATCCAGACTGTCCTCGATATCACGGCTGGAGAGATAGCGCCGGATCTCGGGATCGCCTGACAACGCGCGCCTGAGACTGCCGCCGTCTTTACCCACTTTGAGGGCGTGGCGCTGCACCATCCGGTAAGCCTGGTCGCGTGCGATGCCCTTGTCCACCAGCCGGAGCAGGATCCGTTCGGAGAAGATCGCGCCGCCGCTCTTCTCGAGATTGCGCTTCATGTTTTCCGGATAGACCGCGAGATTGCCTATAACGTACGTGATCCGCCGCAGCATGAAATCGAGCAGGATCGTGGCGTCCGGCGCGATGACGCGCTCGACCGACGAGTGGCTGATGTCGCGCTCGTGCCAGAGCGGGACATCTTCCAGCGCCGCCACGGCGTACGATCGCATCAAGCGCGCGAGTCCAGAGACGTTTTCGGACAGAATCGGATTCCGTTTATGCGGCATGGCCGATGAGCCTTTTTGTCCCGCCGTGAACGGCTCCTCGGCCTCCACGACTTCGGTTCGTTGGAGGTGGCGGATCTCAACGGCGAATTTGTCCAGCGAGCTGGCGATCACCGCCAGAGTCGCGAAGAAAAACGCGTGCCGGTCGCGCTGGATGATCTGGTTCGAGACCGGCGCCGGCTTGAGGCCGCTCTTTTTGCAGACGTACGCCTCGACCTTGGGCGAGATCTGCGCGAAAGTCCCGACCGCGCCGGAAATCTTTCCGACGCTGACTTCGGCGGCGGCGTTTTGAAGACGCTCCAGGTTGCGCTTCATCTCCTCGTGCCAGAGCGCGATCTTGAGGCCGAACGTGATCGGCTCGGCGTGCACTCCGTGCGTGCGGCCGATCATGGGAACGTTCTTGTATTTAAAGGCCTGGCGCCGCAGCGCCTTGATCAGCTCTTTCACGTCGTCGATGAGAATCGCCGAGGCCTCTTTGAGCTGCAGCGCGAATCCCGTGTCTATGACGTCCGAGGAGGTCATTCCCACGTGGATGTAGCGCGCGTCGCCGCCGACGTGCTCCGCGACCGAGCTCAGAAACGCGATCGTCTCATGCTTCACTTCCGCCTCGATCTTGCGGATGCGCGCGAGATTGAAGCGCGCTTTCCTGCGGATTCGCTGCGCCGCGCTCTTCGGAACTTTTCCCAACCGAGCGAGCGCCTCCGTGGCCAGGACTTCGACGTCGAGCCATTTCTGGAACTGGTTTTCTTCCGTCCAGATCCGGCCCATCTCCGGCCTGGTATAACGTGCAATCATAAACGTTTCTAACGTGAGGCGTTAGGGGTGAAGGGTGAGGGGATCGCCTGACGCCTTACTCCTCACGCCTTACGTCGTTTGTCCGTGTGGCCGAACCCGCCTTCTTGTCGCACCGACGCCGGCAGCTCTTCGACCTCCTGCCATTTCACTCTGCAGATACGCTGCACGACCATCTGTGCGACCCGTTGACCGCGTCGAATCACGACCGGCTCACGGCCCAAGTTGATCGCGATCAACTGGATTTCCCCCCGATAGTCGGAGTCGATCGTGCCGGGGCTATTCACCAAGGTGACGCCCTCTTTCAACGCCAAACCGCTGCGCGGCCGGATCTGCGCCTCGAAGCCCAGCGGCAACGCCACCGCGATTCCCGTCGGGATCAGCGCGCGCTCGAACGGCGCGAGAGTCAGGTCTTCCGGCAAATCGGCCGCCAGGTCCATGCCGGCCGATCCTTCGGTCATGTAGGCCGGGAGAGAGAGCTTATCGTCTCGGGCACGAACCCGCTTGATTTGAACTTGAAACTCTTCCATGAAACAGGAATCAACGAAGCAGAAAAGGCAGAAAGAAATTTCCGCCTTCGTCTTTAATCTTTAGCCGATTGCGAGGCTGAGGTCCAGTTTTTTCTTCTCGACGTCGCCCAAGAGCGTCAGGACCATCGCCTCAGGCCGAAGAACGGACGCGGCCAACTCGACGACGTCGCTGAGCGAGACGGAACGAACACCCTGGATAATCTCCTCCAGAGAGATCGCGTTGCCGAAATAGATCTCGTCCTTGGCGATGTGGCTCATCCAGGAATCGGAGCTCTCGAGACCCAGAATCATGTTGCCGATGAGTTGATTTTTCGTCCGCTCGATCTCTTCGGGTCCGACCTCGCCGGCACTCAGGCGCTGGGTCTCGCGCAAGGTCAGATCCACGACCTCTTCGGCCCATTCGAGGCTCGTCCCGGCGTAGATTCCGAGATAACCGACGTCTTGATAGGACGAGAGAAACGAGTAGACCGAGTAAACCCGACCGCGCTTCTCGCGGATCTCCTGAAACAGCCGGGAGCTCATCCCTCCTCCCAGCAGCGTATTGAGGACGTAGGCGATGTAACGCCTGGGGTCGGATTGGTGAATCGCGCCGGCGCCGAAGCAGAGATGGACCTGCTCCAAATCCTTCGCGTGCTGGAAGATGCCGCGCTGCAGCTTGGGCACGGTCAATTTTGAATTTTGAATGTTGAGTTTTGAATTGACCCCGCCCAGCCGCTGCCCCATCTCCCGCGCCAGGTAGTCGTGTTGCAGGTGACCGGCGGCGGCGACGATCACGCGGCCGGGGAGATAGCGCTCGTGCACAAAACTCAGGAAGTCCTCGCGGTGAAGACCGCCGACCGTCGCCGCGTCGCCACAAATCGGCCGGCCGAGAGGATGGTCCGGGAAAAAATCGAGATTGAAGAGATCGTGCACGTAGTCGTCGGGCGTGTCCTCGGACTGGGAGATCTCCTGGAGGATCACCGATCTCTCGCGCTCGATCTCGTCGGGATCGAACACCGAATGAAGAAAAATATCGCTCAGCAGATCCACCGCCAGGGGCAGGTTTTCGTCCAACACCTTGGCGTAGTAGCAAGTGTACTCCTTGGCGGTAAAGGCGTTCAGCACGCCGCCGACCGAGTCCATCTCCTCGGCGATACGCGCCGCGCTGCGCCGTTCCGTCCCTTTGAAAAAGAGATGCTCGATGAAGTGGGAGATGCCGTTCTGCTGGCGCGATTCGTGGCGCGATCCGTTCTCTACCCAGATCCCCAGGCTGACGGAGCGGGTGTCCGGCATCTCGCGAGAAAGGACGCGAATGCCGTTGTCGAGAACGGTCTTGTTAAACATCGAAAGGAAACTTCGCTCTAACGGAACCGAACCGGGACGTGTCTTATTTGGCCTTTGCCTCTTCCAGGGCCTCTTTACGGCTGAGCTTGATCTTGCCTTGCTTGTCGATCTCGAGGACTTTAACCATCACCTCGTCGCCTTCGTTGAGCACGTCGGTGACGCGGCGCACGCGCTCGGGCGCGAGCTGCGAGATGTGGACGAGGCCGTCGGTGCCGGGAAGGATTTCCACGAAGGCGCCGAAGTCCATGATCTTTCTCACCGTGCCGCGGTAAATTTTCCCGACCTCGGGCTCCGCCGTGATTCTCTGGACCATTTCCACGGCCCTGCGGCTCGCCGCCTCGTCGTTGGAGGCGATCATAATGGTGCCGTCGTCCTCGACGTCCATCTTGACGCCGGTTTCCTCGACGATCCCCCGGATGACTTTGCCTCCCGGGCCGATGATTTCGCGGATCTTCTCCGGTCTGACCTTGAGCGTGATAATTCTCGGGGCGTGAGCGGAAAGATCGCTCCGCGGCGCCGAGATCGCTTTCTCCATCTCGCCCAGGATATGAAGCCTTCCTTCCTTGGCTTGATAGAGGGCTTCACGCATAATTTCCCGCGTCACTCCCGATATTTTAATGTCCATCTGAAGCGAAGTGACGCCGTCGCGAGTGCCGGCGACTTTGAAATCCATGTCCCCCAGATGATCCTCGTCGCCGAGAATGTCGGATAGCACGCGGACCTGATCGCCCTCTTTGATCAGCCCCATGGCAATGCCGGCCACCGGCGCTCGAACGGGCACTCCCGCGTGCATGAGGGAAAGCGAGCCGCCGCACACCGTCGCCATCGACGTCGAGCCATTCGATTCCAAAACCTCGGACACGATCCGAATCGTATAGGGGAAGTCTTCTTCCCGAGGCAGGACCGGCAGCAGCGCCCGCTCGGCCAAGTTGCCGTGTCCGATGTCTCTCCGGCTGGGACCGCGCAAGAACTTCACCTCACCGACGCTGAAGGGAGGGAAGTTGTAATGCAGCATGAATTTCTTGTAGTGCTCCCCCATGAGGGCGTCGATCTTCTGCTCGTCCGAAGTCGTGCCGAGCGTGGTGATAACCAACGCCTGCGTTTCCCCGCGCGTAAAAAGCGCCGAGCCGTGGGTTCGCGGCAGAATCTCGATCTCGCAGGTAATCGGCCGAATATCTTTCAGGCCCCTGCCGTCGATGCGCCGCCGGTCCTGGACGATCTGCTGCCGGAAAATATTCTTCTTCAGGTCATCGAAGCTGGTCTTGATCTCTTTTTCCCGCTCCGGCTCCTGCAGCAGGATTTCGGCGACGGTCAATTTCTTGACCTCGTCGAGCTTTTTGTAGCGTTCCAACTTCTCCGCAACGGATATAGCCTGGAGAACCTTGTCGCGGGCAGCCGCATCGACGCGTTGCGCCAGAGCCTTGTCCGACTCCACCAACGGGACAAGCCGCTTCTTCTTTCCCACCTCCCGCTTCATCTGCTCCTGGTAATCGAGCAACGGCTGGATCGCTTGATGGCCGAAGAACAAAGCCTCGAGGATTTCATCCTCCGGAACCATCCGCGCTCCGCCTTCGACCATGACGATGGCGTCGCGGCTCCCCGAGAGAAAAATATCCACGTCGCTCTCGGGCAATTGACTCTGGGTCGGATTGACGACCCATTTCCCTTCCACCCTGCCGACCCGAACGCCGGCGAGCGGCCCGTTGAAAGGAATATCGGAGACTTCGAGAGCTAGGGAGGTTCCCAGCATCGCCACGACGTCGGGATCGTTCTCCCGGTCCGTGGAAAGAACGGTAGCGATGATCTGCGTCTCGCATTTCAACCCGCCGGCAAAGAGCGGGCGGATCGAGCGGTCGATCAGCCGGCAGGTGAGAATCTCTTTTTCCGAAGGCCGTCCCTCGCGCTTGAAAAAACCGCCGGGAATTTTTCCCGCGGCGAAAGTCTTTTCCTGGTAGTCGACCGTCAAGGGAAAAAAGTCCACCTCGGCCCTGGCTTCTTTAGCCGCTACCGCGGTGACCAGAACGACGGTCTCGCCGTACTGCACCAGCGCCGAGCCGTCGGCCTGCTTGGCCATCCGGCCGACTTCTATGGATAGAGGACGGCCGTGGAATTCAACGGAGATTTTTTTTTCCATGATTGGACCCTTCTAGGTGAACGGGAGGAACTAAGAGAACAGAAAAAGACGGGAGGAGGGATTTCAGCTCGAACCACTACTTCCTGATGCCCAACCGCTGGATCAAACTTCGATATCTCTCGTAGTCATGTTTCCTGAGATAGTCGAGAAGCCGTCGCCTCTGCCCTACCAGCTTGAGGAGACCGCGGCGGGAGTGGTGATCCTTCACGTGGATCTTGAAGTGCTCCGTGAGGTGCTCGATCCGCTGGCTCAGCAAGGCTACCTGAACTTCCGGCGAGCCAGTATCGGTCTGATGGAGTCTGAACTGCTCAATCTTTTCTTTACGCTGCGGCTGAGCAATCCCCATCTGTCCTCCGTTCATCATCTCTCTTTCTTGTTAGATTCTAAATTCTTAGCATAGTCATATGACCTTGTAAAGCAGCGCTGCGGGCGATATTGACCGCGCCGGCGGAGGCGTTTTTATCCCCCGCCCCGCTGTGATAGATTGATCGCGCATGAATCGGCGGCGCGGAATATTCTTTATCCTGCTCGCGGCGGCGCTTCTTCGGCCCCCTTTCTCTCACGCGGCCGAGATGATCCGCTGGGTCGATGACCAGGGCGTCGTTCACTTCACCGACGCGATCCAAAACGTCCCGGAGAAATTCCGCTCCAAGGCGACGCGGACCAAAACCGCCGGCCCGGCCCCGCGCGTGGACGGCGACAAGGCTTCGATCATGTTTCAAAAACGGGGCGAG
>DASXRG010000391.1:0-3387 GCA_036506735.1 Binatia bacterium
CTCGATGAAAAAACCTGTGCCGCGCTTGCCGCCGGCTACGCCGATGAGGAAACATTTCGCTCGCGCATCGACATGTCGCGCTACGCCTTCGGCCGCGGCGAGTACAAATATTTTAGGTATCCCCTGCCCGCGATCGTGCAGCAACTCAGGTCGTCGATATATCCGCATCTGGCGCCGCTGGCGAATGAATGGCACGACCGCCTTGGCGGCAAGCAGCCGCACTTCCCGGAAAAATTACCGGCCTTTCTCGATCAATGTCACCGCGCGGGCCAAAAACGGCCGACGCCGTTGATGTTGAAATACGGCCCCGGCGATTTCAATTGCCTGCACCAGGATTTATACGGCGAGATTTTTTTTCCGTTTCAGGTTACTTTTTTCTTAAGCCGGTCCGGAACGGATTTCGCAGGCGGCGAATTCGTCCTCGCGGAGCAGCAGCCGCGCCGGCAATCGCGCATCGAAGTGCTCGCGCCGAGCCAGGGCGACGCCGTGATTTTCTCCGTCGACCATCGCCCGGTCCGCGGCGCGCGCGGTTATTATCGCGCCCGGTTGCGCCATGGCGTCAGTACGGTCCGGTCGGGCAGCCGATATACGTTAGGAATTATTTTTCACGACGCGAAGTAGAGTCTGCCTGAATTTCGCTGCGGCTGGTTACAAGATCGCTTGAGCCTTTTATCTCGCTTTGATTCCAAGCTCCCTTTGCGTCTCTCTGAGGATTGAAAGGTCCGCCACTTCGGCGAACGAGACCTCGCGGTCCACCTTGCCGAGTCGTTTCGCCTCTTCGATAATGAGCCGCAGCCCGTCTTCGGGCACGCTGCCGTCCTCGTGGAAGGCCTTCAAGACGCTGTCATAGGCGGCTGCCGCCGTTTCCTTGTCCAGTTTCAACCATTCCATAACCACTTGGACGGCGCCGTCGCGATTCTGATGAATATAGCGGTTGGCCTTGATTCCGGCTTTGATCACCCGCTTGATCTCGTCCGGCTTTTCTTTCACCTTCTTCACGGTCGCGACCAGGCCGCTCGACGGGTAGTTGAATAGCTCGAGGGCGCGGGCGAGGACGGCGAAACCCATCTTCATCCCGATAAAATCCAACGGCGTGGAGCCCATGGCGCCGGCGGTGAGGCCTTGTTGCATCGAGGCGACGCGAGATTCGAAGAGGCCCGTGGCGAGGAATTTTACTTCCCGGTCCGGGTCGATTCCGAAATGCTTGAAGATCAATCTCCCGACGACCTCGAGAGGACTGGCGTAGGTGTTGATCGCGATCGTCTTGCCCTTGAGCTCCTGAACCGATTTGAACTCGGGCCGGGCCAGAAGGACGAACGGAGCGCCGGTGATGAAGCAGGCGACCGTTTTGACCGGGACTCCCCGGATCGTCGCGGAGACGCCGGGGCCGATGGCGGTATAATAATCGATTTCTCCGCTGGCGAGCGCCGCCAACCCGACCGGAGGCGTCATGCGGATGAACTCCGCCTGAAGCCCTTCTTCTTTAAAGAAGCCTCTCTTCTCCCCCAGAGGAAGAGGAACGAATTGCACGGCGAGCTCCGGAAAGCCGATCCGGATCTTCTCCGCCGCTCCGACGGAGCTGGCGCAAAGAAAAACGCCGAGCAAAGCCCAAAGGATCTTTCTCATGCGATACCTCCCGCCGGCCGGTCAGTGATTGGATTCTAGTACAAGGCCGGCGGATTTTGCCAGCCGCTCTAACGCGTGGACGAGGTCTCGATTCGCACGCCACGCCGATCTCAAGGAAAGGCACATTGATCGAGCGCAAACCGCAACCCGGCTCCATCGCTGCGACTGAAAACGCGCGTCACGTGGTCGACGCCGTCTACCGAGCCGACTCGCGCCGCATCTTCGCTACTTTGATTCGCTTGCTTGGCGACTTCGACGTCGCCGAGGAGGCGCTGCACGAAGCGTTCAAAGCCGCGTTGGAACAACGGCCGCGCGATGGCGTGCCCGACAATCCGGGTATATGTTTAGGAGTGGGATGCTTTGCAGCTCTCTCGTCCCGATCTGCTCTCGAACCGCCTCACTGCCGGCTCTCCTGACTCCGGGGACAATTCTCACGTTTCCGGAATTCCGGAAACGTGAAAACGTCAGTCTCGGCTGACCGCCGACGCGGCTTTCACAAAGCGGGACAGCGCGGCCAGGATGCCGCGGATCTCGCCCGGGTGTTTGAGCCGGTATTGATTGCGCCTGCCGTCGTGCTCATAGCGCACGACCTCGGCAACACGGAGGCCCCCGAGCAAGGTGCTCACCCGCTGCACGCTTCTGCCGATCGCGCGTGCAATCTCGCTCGGCGTTAAATTTTTGTTCTCCGCCAGCAGTTGCACGACGGCGAAAGCCATCGGATTACCAAGCAGCCGGCACAGACGCGATTGCCTATAGCTCTGCTCTTCCATTCGCGCCTATTTATCACGTTTCCGGAATTCCGGAAACGTGGAAGTTTACGACAGGCAATGCGTCTGTAGACCGCAACTTCCAAAACTTCACACGTCGCTCTTTGATTTTCCCGCCGTTTGCGAAATAGTAGGAGTCTGAAGCTCACGTTTCCTTTGGAACAATCTGAAATCGTTTCGGTCCCGCCCACAAGGGCTGTCTCATGCTCGACCGTAAACCACAACCCGGCTCCATCGCTGCGACTGAAAACGCGCGTCACGTGGTGGACGCGGTCTACCGCTCCGATTCGCGCCGGATCTTCGCTACGTTGATTCGCTTGCTCGGCGACTTCGACGTCGCCGAGGAGGGGCTGCATGAAGCGGTCAAAGCCGCATTGGAGCAATGGCCGCGCGATGGCGTGCCCGCCAATCCGCGCGCGTGGCTCGTATCGACCGGCCGCTTCAAGGCGATCGACGCGATCCGCCGCGGTAAACGATTCGAGCCGTTGCCGGACGATATCGAGAAGCGGCTCGCCGCCGACGTCCCGGAAGATGGGAAGAATGAAAACTTCGAGGACGACCGGCTGCGCCTGATCTTCACCTGCTGCCACCCTGCCCTCGCGCCGGACGCGCAGGTCGCGATGACGTTGCGCGAAGTCTGCGGCCTGACGACGGAAGAGGTCGCGCGCGCCTTTCTCGCGCCGCCGGCCACACTGGCGCAGCGCATCGTGCGCGCCAAGGCGAAGATCCGCAACGCGCGCATACCTTACGAAGTTCCATCGGAGAGCGATTTGCCCGACCGGCTGGAGGCCGTGCTTCGGGTCGTCTACCTTGTGTTCAACGAGGGCTACTCCGCCTCGTCGGGCGCCTCGCTCACGCGCCACGATCTTTCCAGCGAGGCGATCCGGTTGGGCCGTCTGCTGAATGAATTGCTGCCGGAGCCGGAAGCGCTCGGCCTCCTCGCGCTGATGCTGCTGCAAGAATCGCGGCGCGCGGCGCGCACGTCGCCGTCGGG
>DASXRG010000392.1:0-13466 GCA_036506735.1 Binatia bacterium
GGAAATCAAGGAAACGCTTTATCGTTCCGTCGGCGGCGCCTTTGAGCCGATGACGTACAATCTGTCCGCGATGAAGCTAAAGGCCGTCGGCGGCACCGTCCGGGAATTCGACGGTCGAAAGGTTTTGGTAACGATTTACCAAGGCGGCGGCCTAACCGTGACCTGCTATACCTTTCTCGGCACGGAAGCCGATGCGCCGGCCATGGCCGAGAGCTTTTACGACGCGGTCAAGAAAGAGAATTTCTATAGCTATTCGCGCGGCGGAATAAACGCGGTTCTGCATCGCGAGGGAAACCTCATCTGCATCCTGATTTCTTCGCTGCCCACGTCTCAACTTCTTAGTCTGGCTCGTTCCAACGCCTGATCGGCGGATCGTTGACACGTCGTTATTCCGCCGGTAGAGTCCTCCCTCAAAACTTCCCCTCGTGAATCGCGATGACAAACTCAGGGCATCCCTGGTTCGTGCGCAAGGATCTGGACGGTTTCTTCGGTCTGATGATCGACAACCTGATCCAGTTGATCCTGATCGTCAGCCTCTGCCGCGAGCTGATTCATTTACCCGATGCTTATATCTTCGGGCGGATTCTTCCCGGCGCGGCGATCTCTATCCTCGTCGGAAATTTCTTCTACGCGTGGCAGGCACGCCGTCTGGCGCGCGCAACGGGCAGAGAAGACGTGACCGCGCTGCCGTACGGCATCAATACCGTCAGCCTCTTCGCCTACGTCTTTTTCATCATGCTGCCGGTCTACCAGGAAACCAAAGACCCGATATGGGCGTGGAAAGTAGGTTTGGTCGCCTGCTTTCTCAACGGCGTCATCGAAATCATCGGGGCTTTCATCGCTGAGAGTGTGCGCCGGATGACGCCGCGCGCGGCGCTGCTGTCCGCGCTCGCGGGCATCGCAATTACCTTCATCTCGATGGACTTCAGCTTCAGAATTTTTGATAAGCCCCTGATCGCCCTGCTGCCGATGGCGTTGATTTTCGTCTCGTATTTCGCGCACCAGCGATTTCCCCTCGGTCTCCCCGGAGGACTCGTCGCGATTCTCGTCGGCACCGCCCTGGCGTGGGGGCTGGGCGCGATGTCGGGGAAAAATTGGCACGCGAGCTTCGCGCTTGCGCCGCCGGTTTTTACCGGCGGCGCGCTTTGGGAAGCGCTGTGGAATCCTGAATTTTTTAAATATATGTCGGTCATCTTTCCCATGGGAATCTTCAACGTCGTCGGCTCGCTGCAAAACATCGAGAGCGCGGAAGCGGCGGGCGATCCCTACAAGACTTTTCCGTCTCTGATGGCCAACGGTATCGGCTCGGTCGCGGCGGCGCTTTTCGGCAGCACTTTTCCGACGACGATTTACATCGGCCATCCGGGCTGGAAGCGGCTCGGCGCGCGTTCCGGGTACTCGGCGCTGAACGGAATCTTTATCGCCCTTCTCTGTTTAACCGGCACGATCCAGGGCGTGCTCAACTTCATCCCACTGGAGGCCGGGATCGGCATTCTCCTTTACATCGGTATCATCATTACCGCCCAAGCGTTTCAAGAAACTCCGAAAGAGCACGCGCTGGCGGTCGCCCTGGGATTATTTCCCGCGCTGGCCGGCTGGGGACTTCTCATGGTCGAGGCGGGAATACGCGCGGCGGGGAAGTCCTTGTATGACGTGGGTCTGTCGGCGTTCGCGCCGAGCATCGCGATTCACGGGATGATCTCGCTCGAGCGCGGATTTATTTTCAGCTCGATGATTCTCGCCGCCATCGGTGTCTTCCTGATCGAGCGGCAATTTCTCCGCGCCGCGTGGTGGTCGCTCGCCGCGGCAATTTTCTCCGCCGTCGGCATCATCCACGCGTACGAGCTGACCCCCGGCGGCGTCGTCAGCCGCTTCGGCCTGCTCGCCGCGCCGGAGTTCGTGGCGAGCTACCTGCTGCTGTTCGTGCTTTTTTTGGCCGTAGGGTGGTGGGAAAAGAATAACGAGTCGGAGTAGCCGATGCCGGCGACTAGAAGATTCCCTTGTAAAACCCCCTCTGCCCGCGCGCTTCTTCCACGCCGACTTCGATGTTGCTGAGCTTTGCGCCGGGAAATTCGCGGCGTACTTTCCGCCGGATCTGGCCGGCGATGTATTCGGCCAAAAGCTCCGTGCTGGTGTTGGCGATGGGAAGCAGCAGCGCATCGCGCTTGGGCAACACAATCCGTTGATCGCGATAGGCCACGTGAACGTGGTCGCCGTTCCGGCGAATTCTCAGCGCGGCGCAATCGCTCTGAATAAGCGTCCGGTGATCCAGCCCGTCGCAGATATTTTTAATCACCGGCTTGAACGCGATGAAGTCGAGCACGACACCGGCGCGGTCCAGCTCGCCCTCGACCGCGACCGAGACTTGATAGTTGTGGCCGTGCAATGCTTCCCGTTTCCCGTTGGCGAAAACGAGAAAGTGGGCCGAGGCGAAGTTGAAATAATCTTTCTCGACCTCGATCGCAAATCGGCGCGGCATGCGAGAACGGTAGCCGAGAAGCGTGGGTTAGGCAAGAGGCGCCGGCGCGCCGGCGATGTAGTGGTGGAGTATTTGAGTAATGGAGCGGTTTGATTCATGACTGTCGGAGCGAACGCTCAGAGAAGATTTTCTAATGGCGATTTTCCTTGAGTGGCGATATACTGCGGCGGCTCCGTTGTGATGAAAGCGTTCTATCTGTTCTTGACGGTTTGCTTGTCGGCTGCTCCCTGCCTTGCCGCTCCAACCCTCGTTGATCCGAACCTCAAAGTCGAGGTGCTCGTTTCCGGTCTGGACTCTCCGACGACGATGGCGTTCATCGCTCCCGGTGACATTTTGGTGCTGCAAAAAAACGACGGCAAAGTGCGCCGTGTCATCGACGGCGTTCTACAAGCCGGCGAAGTTCTGGACCTGAACGTCGACAATAGCGCGGAACGCGGTCTTTTAGGCATCGCGCTCCATCCCGACTTTGCAACGAACCACTTCGTTTATCTCTACTATACGGAAGGTGGCGGAACAGGCGATACTACGGGCGCGCCTGGGGATCCTGACCCTTTAGGGAATCGGGTCTATCGATACACCTGGGACGACAGCGCTCTCATAAGTCCCTCTTTAATTGCGGACCTTCCCGTAATCGCCGGCCCCAATCACGACGGCGGCATCATTGTCTTCGGCCCGGACGACAAGCTCTATGTGGTCATCGGTGATCTCAACCGCAACGGCCAGCTACAGAATTTTTCCTTAGGACCCGCGCCGGATAATACATCAGTCATCCTCAGGCTCAATGTAGACGGCTCAATTCCAACAGACAATCCGTTTTTCTCTTCCGGCGATCCCACGAACCTGAAAGGCAAGTACTACGCCTACGGGGTCCGGAACTCCTTCGGCATGGCCTTCGACCCCGTAACGGGTAAGCTTTGGGACACCGAAAACGGTGAGAACACCTTCGACGAGATCAATCTGGTCGAGCCGGGTTTCAACAGCGGTTGGGAATCTATCATGGGGCCGGACAGCCGAGATCCCCAGAATGCCACCGGTGATCTCTTTGTCATTCCCGGCTCGCATTATGCCGATCCCAAGTTCTCCTGGCTCGATACCGTCGGTCCGACGGCGATTGTTTTTCTCGCCTCGACGGCGCTCGGGACGCAGTACAAAAACGACGTGTTCGTCGGCGACGTCAACAACGGCAATCTGTATCATTTTCAGCCGAACGCCAATCGCGACGGATTTATTTTCACGAGCCCGGCCCTCGTGGATTTGGTGGCCGACAATAATGGCAGCGAGCTCGACGAGGTCATTTTCGGCACGGGATTCAACGGGATCGTGGATTTGAAAGTCGGGCCCGACGATCTGCTCTACGTCGTATCCATAGGCGACGGCGCGATTTACCGCATCTCGCCGTCCGGCAACACGCCGCCTCTTTTTTTCTCTGCGTCATCTCTCCCCGATGGGGAAGCGGAGCTGAATTACAACGCCGATCTCGGAATCGGCGGCGGGACGGCGCCTTACATCGTCACCATTGTCAAAGGTTCGTTGCCGAGCGGGCTGACGGCGGATTCAGATGGCATCAACGGCATGCCGAGCCCGACGAAAAAATCGGTCTTCTTACTGCAGGTCACCGACCAGGCTGGAGCGTCGATCACAAAACAATTCAAGATGAAAGTTTTCTCGGCCTTGACCATCGCGACGACCACATTGAAAAACGGCACGGTCGGTAAGAAGTACAAGGGAAAGCTCACTGCGCAAGGCGGGAAACCGCCCTACAATTGGTCGTTGACGTCCGGCGTGCTTCCTTCAGGCCTCGTGTTCAATCCCATCTCCGGTTCCATAACCGGCACGCCGACCGCGGCTGGAAGCCCGAGCCTGACGTTTGCAGTGACCGATGCGCTCGGTGGCACGGACCAGCAAACTCTCATGCTTACAATCAACTGACTTACAATCAACTGAATTCGGCAGCGCCGGTCACGCCGCGACGCCCACAGCTTCGACAATATTTTTGATCCCGTCCCGCTCCATCAACTCGAGCAAGCCCCGGTTGATGCGCTTTACCGCGCCGGGGCCTTCGTAAATAAAACCGGTCAAAATCTGCACCGCCGTAGCGCCGGCCTTGATTTTTTCGTAGGCGTCCTCGGCGGTGAAGATTCCGCCCGCGCCGATGATCGGCAGGCTGCCACGAGTCGTCCGGTGAATGTGGCGGATGAATGCGGTTGACCGCGCTCTCAACGGCTTTCCGCTGAGCCCGCCCGGCTGATCAACGGGCGCCGTCAAGCTCTCGCGCAAGAACGCGCTCGCATTCGTCGCGACGATACCGGCAATTTTCTGGGCCTGAGCGACCGCGATGACCTCGTCGACCTGCGCCAGAGCCATGTCCGGGTCGATCTTCACGAAAACAGACTTCTCCTTGATTCCCGATCGCCGGGCCAACCCGCGATTCTGCGCCTGGATCGCCTCCAGCAGATTTGCGAGGTGGCCTCTCTGCTGGAGGTCGCGCAGCTCCGGCGTGTTGGGAGAGCTGACGTTTACAGTAAAATAGTCGCCGAAGGGAAAAAGTTTTTCGAAGGTGAAGAGATAATCGGCCGTCGCGTCTTTGGTCGCGACAACTTTGGTTCGTCCGATATTGATGCCCAGGGGAATTTTGCCCGGTCTCCCGTTCGACCGCAGCGCCTTGAGCTTGGCGCTGATGGCTTCCGCTCCCGCATTGTTGAATCCCAGCCGGTTGATGAGCGCCTCGTCGTGCGGCAGCCGAAAGAGCCGCGGCTTGGGTTGGCCGGGCTGCGGTTGCGCGGTGATCGCGCCGATCTCGACGAAGCCAAAGCCGAATCCCGGCCAGATCGGAATCGCCAGCCCGTTCTTATCGAAGCCGGCCGCAAGGCCCACGGGATTGGCGAGCGTCAGCGCATCGAGGCGAACCTGGAGGCGGCCGTCATCGACGCAAAAAAAATTTTCCAGCACGGGTTCGAGAAAACCGAGGCGGGCAACCAGCGCGAGCGTCTGCTCATGAGTTTTCTCCGCGTCGCGGAGAAAGAGCAGCGGACGCACGAGTGTCTTATAAATCATCGATGCACGAATAACGGAACAGGGCAGGGGAGCCGCAAGTCAAATCATCGCAAGGGCGAGAATGGCTCCGGAACCATGAGCGAGTTTTCCTGCTTCAGCATGAATTCTCTGGTCTGTGGCGGCCAGCCGGGAATCTTCATCGACTCGGCGCGCAGCCGCTCGCGCTCGGCCGCGTCCTTGTATGCCCACACGTGAACGTACTGATTCAGCGATCCGATGGCGCTGTACCAGCCGCCGACCAGAGGCGAGAGCTTGACGCGCGCGGGAATGACTTCACCGAAGCGCTCCAGCACCGTCGGCATCGTTCCCGGCTTATAGGTGTAGGTCCGGAACTCGTAAATGTTGCCCAGCTTTTTTTCTTCCAGCGGCGGCGAGAACGGCGCGAGCTGGAGGATCTTACTTTCCTGGAACAGGGTGAACTCCTGCGTTTTCGGCGGCCACTTGCCGGTCTTCCTAGCCTCCTGGCCGATGCGCTCGCGCGCTTCAAAGCTTTCATAAGGCCACACGTGGACGACCTGGTTCAGCGTTCCCACCTCCGAATGCCAGATGCCTCCGAGCTTGGAAAATTGCTGCCGCGCGGCGAGGCCTTCCTCAAAGCGCTGCATAAAGGACGGAACTGTCCCCGGCCGCAACAAATACGTTCGCATCTCGATAATCATGGCTTATCCTTTCTCTCTTCGGCGGTGCCTTCTACTGTCACATAAACGCCCGGCGGGACCAAACGGTATACATGTACGACGTTGGAAACATTTTTCAACCGATGCTCACCCGCGTCGTGGAGCACATATTGGTCTTTGATTCGCCCCGCAGTCTCCGGTCCTACCATGACCTCGCCTCCTTTTGTCAAACCGGCGACGCGGGCGGCGAGGTTGGTCGTCGGTCCCGACGCGGTGAAAGTCCAGCGGCCGCCGCCCTTCGCATCGATTTTGGTCGCGCCCACCAGCGCGGGACCGCTGTTGATGCCCACGTGGATCGCGACCGCCGGGTAGATGCCGACGAATTCTTGATTGAGGCTCGTGACCTTGGCCAGCAATTGGAAGGCCGTGCCCGCAGCGTTGCGCGCGTGGCTCTGCGGACCGGCCTCGCTCTGAAAAATGACCATCAAGCCGTCGCCCGCCGTTTCGTTGACGTCGCCGTGGTGCGCGCGAATGATCTCCAGGAAGCCGGAGAAATAATCCTGGATCATTCGGTTGAGCCGCTGCGCCGGCAGTTGCTCCGAGAGCCGCGTGTAGCCCTCCACGTCGAGAAACAAAACCGAAACGTCCGCCTCGCGCTTCTCCAGCTCGCGCGCGTCGGGGCTTTTCTCGAGGAGCTTCGTCACCGCTTCGGGGACGAACTTGATAAGCTCGCCTTTCACCTGCTCGAGCAGCTCCACTTTTTGCATCGACTCTTTGAGGCTGTCGAGCGCGCTGGCCAGCTCGGCGTTGCGCGTCTCGAGATTTTCGTGCGCGCTCTTGAGCCGCCCCGCCATGTCGTTCACCGCCCGCCCCAGATCGCCGATCTCGTCGCCGCTGTGCTTTTCCACCCGCGCTCCGAAATCCCCGCCGCCGATTCGGCGCGCGGCGACGGCCACCAGGGCGATGGGTTTCAGCACGACGCGGCCCAAAAACAGCGTCAGGGCCACGGCGAGGCCGAGGATCGTGAGCAGCGCGACCAAGATCTCGCGGTTCCTGGCCGCGCGCAGATCGGCGTCGAGCCGGTCGAGACCGAGGCTCACGCGCACGACACCGCGCACTTTGTGATCTTCGCCGTGGCAGTCCTGGCACTCCTTGCGGTTTTCCAGCGGACGAAAGAACGTGAGAGCGCGTCCGGCGCCGGTCGTCTCGTAGGTCTCCTGCGGCGCCACCGTCTCCACCGCGCGCGCGAACAAGGGATCGCTGATCGTCTTGCCCGGCTCGCGGTGCATCTTGGTGAGCCGTTCGACCAGCGCCGCGCCGAGATTGCCCCCGGCGTCGATCTCCTCGACTGTTTTAAGGTCGCTGAAGGCTTCGACGCCGTTGCGCCGGTAGACGTCGAGAACGCGCACATCCTTCAATTCTTTCTTAAGCTCCTGCACCAGACGGAGGATGATGTCGGGACGCCCTTCGAGCATGCCGTTATTGATGCTTGTTGTGATGGAGGCCGTCAACAGCTGGGCCGTCTCCCGGTTCCCGGCCACCATCGCATCCGCCGCGCGCCGAATGTTGAGGATGACGAGAACGCCGAAACCTAAAATAAGGATCGCCAATGTGAGCGCGATGACTTTGAGACGCAGGTTCTGCTGAAACATTTCCATGAACGGACCGGACTTTCCCTGGCTTCTGTTTCCCACAGATTCGGGAATAATTGCAACCGCGGCGGCGTTCCGTTATTTTCGAAACGTGGAATTCAAAGAGCTGGCGGCGACCGGAATCAAAATTCCCGAGATCGGGCTCGGCACGTGGGACTATCGCGGCGGCGCCGAGCCGTTAAAAAAAGCCATCGAGCTTGGCGCATTTCTAATCGATACCGCCGAAATGTACGGCACCGAGGAAGCCGTCGGCGCGGCGATCAAAGGCATGCGGCAAAAGGTTTTCATCGCGACGAAAGTTTCGGGAAACCATCTGCGCTACGACGACGTGCTGCGCGCGGCCGAGAACAGCCTCAAACAGTTGGGCACGGAAACGATCGATCTGTATCAGCTTCACTGGCCCGATCCGGCGGTGCCGCTCGCGGACACGATGGGCGCGATGGAAATACTCGTCGACGCGGGCAAGGTGAGATTCATCGGCGTGAGCAATTTCTATCTCAAAAATCTTCAAGACGCCGAAGCCTGTATGACGAAGCACAAGATCGTCTCCAACCAGGTGAAGTACAGCCTGCTGCAGCGCGGGATCGAAGAGGACATGCTGCCTTATTGCCAAAAGAACCGGATCACGGTGATCGCTTATAGCCCGCTGGCGCGGGGCGATCTCAGCGCGAAGCCGCTGCTGCGGAACCGCCGCGCGCTCGGCGTGCTCCAACAAATTTCCGCGGCGGCCGGCAAGACCATGGCGCAGGTCGCGCTCAACTGGTGCATTTCCAAGCCGAACGTCGTCGCGATTCCGAAGACCGACAAGGTGGAGCGGGTGGTCGAGGCGTGTGAGGCGTCGGGATGGCGGCTCTCGCCGGCGCAGATCGCCGCTTTAGAGCGGGCGTTTCCCGCCTGAAGATCGGTCGCCTGGAAGGCGTTAGCTTCCTTCCAATAAACAGCGCGCGACCTCGTCGTGCCGCGCAAACCAGACTCCGGGAAAGCCTTTCATGTAGCGCAAAATTTCCGCGAGCATCGCCGACATGAGCGGCCGGCCGCCGAAATGGGCGTGGACCGTTAAATTGATCATGCCCATCGGCTCGGCCCGGTAAAGGAAATCAAACGTATCTTTATAGACCTGGAAAAAATCCCGCGGACTTGTGCGCAGGACGCGATTGTCGGTGAAATCGCTGTGCGGAATCGCAACCAGAGTGCCCTGCGTGGTTTTCAAACGATACGGCAGGTCGGTGTCGTTGTAGTCGCCGTGCCAGAGAAAACCTTCGGCGGCGAGATACTGGGCCGTGTGCTCGGTCGGCGCCGCCACCGGGCTGAACCAGCCCTGCGGCTTTGCGCCCGTGATGCGCTCGATGATGCGCGTGCAGCGGAGAATCACCTCGCGCTCTTCCTCGGGACCGAGGTAAGGCAGGATCAGATCCTGAGTGTACGAATGGCCCGCCAGCTCATGTCCATGCCGGTGCAGCTGGCGCGCCGCTTCGTGAAATTCTTCCGCGGCTTTGCCGCTGACGCAGACCGTCGCACGGACTTTGAATTCGTCCAGCACGCGCATGAGCCTCCAGATGCCGGTCTTGCCGCCATACTCGGCCCATGAAACTCCGAGACGATCGACGGTCCCCGGCTTGAGCGAAGTCGTCATCGGCGAGTAGGGCGGCGCCTTGCCCTCGGACCAGCTCTCGAACATCACCGTGGGAAGGACGACGAGTCGGTTGTCGTTCGGCCACGATTTCATGGGGAGCGAAAGCCGCTGCGCCAGAGCTCGGCGATTCGACTAAATTCCTCCTGAGAAAGCCGCGCGCCGGCCGCAGCCGTGTTCTCGCGCACCTGTTGGGCGTTGCGGCCCCCTGGAATCACCACGCCGACCGCCGAATGGGCGAGGCAAAAAGCGATGGCCGCCTGAGTCAGCCGTCTGCCGGGCTTTTCCAGGAAGCGCAGCCGCTCGACCTTTTCCAGTTGTTGCTTGAAAATATCTCCGGCGAAGTTGCGTGCGCGGACATCCTCGCCGTGAAATCGCTGCTGGTCGGCGGGCGTCAACTTTCCAGTGAGCAGGCCGCGTCTCAGCGGCACGCGGACGATCACGCCGACATCGGCCCGTTGCGCCAGCGGAAAAACTTTTTCGGCGGGCGTCTGGTCGAGCAAATTGTATTCGATTTGAATCGTCGCCGAGCGTCCGCCTTCGATTGCGGCGACTCCCTCTTCGGTATTGTTGATGGAAACGCCGTAGTGACGAATCTTCCCTTCTTTTTTGCGCCGTTCAAGCAGCTCCCACACCGCGCCGTTGCGAATGATTTCGACGTCCGGATTATGTAGCTGATACAGATCGATATAGTCGGTCTGCAGGCGCTTGAGACTTTCTTCCATGACGCGGTCGATATAATCGACGGCAAAATTTCTTTTTCCCCGATCCGGTCCGACCATGACGTTGCCGCCCTTGCTGGCGAGGATCACTTTGTCGCGCCGGCCCTTGAGCGCTTTGCCGAGCAGCGTCTCGGAGTAGCCGGCGCCGTAGGCATCGGAGGTGTCGATGAAATTTACCCCCAGCTCGAGCGCCGCGTCGATCGCGCCGAGCGATTCTTCGTCCTTCATCGGTCCGAAGTGGCCTGCGTGCACCATCGTCCCGAGCCCGATCGCGCTCACGCGCAAGCCGGTTTTTCCAAGTGTCCGGTATTCCATCTTTCCTCCGTTGGCAAAGCTTCAATTGTCGGTGGGCGCCATCGAAACCATAAGACAAAATCGCGCCGCCGCGCAACAGCCATATCCTGTAGTGGAGCTTAACTTGGAGTTTCTTGACTTGGCTTGGAGCGTTTTGATCCGCCTTGAAGCGCAAATAAACAGCTCGCTAAAGTAAACGGCTTCTCTGCCGATGTAATTCCTGGGCTAATCTCGTTGACAGCAGACATAACTTCGTTATATATTTGCAACTTTCCCCACAAAAAGGAGGAGTCTATGACTCGATTCGGACGGCAAGTTCTATCCCTTGTTTTCCTGCTCTGCCTGGGTTCGGTAGGCGGCGCTTCAGCTCAGGATCGTGTTTTTGTTTCCACCAATCTGGAATTTTCCGAGGCGACGTACTTAATTCAGTTCACGGCGACGGCGGGCGGCGCGGTCGACAAATTCCAACTGACATTCCCCGCCGGGATGCTCGACAGTGGGGTTGGCGTTCGTAGCCTGCGCGTCGGAGACAAAGCGGTTAAAAGCGCTGCGTCAATAACGGGTGATTCCGATACTCTCGTCGTCGACGTGCCGAAGACGGTGTCTGTCAAGGCAGGCACGCAGATCCAGATAGAACTTGTGGGGCTAAGGAATCCAGCGGAGGGGGATTACCAGGTTGACGTCACCTTGATCCAACAAAACGGCGCTGCGATCGATGCCGCACTGCCGCTGGCGTTATCGTTTTCCGCGGCGGGAGACGCCGCCGCGAGTGATGGGTTCGAGACAAAAAAAACCAAAGCGAAGATCACTCAGATAACTGCAGGAACCGGTCTCAGCGGAGGTGGGACTACTGGAAACGTTACACTATCTGTCAATTCGGCGGTGACGCAGTCGCGTGTGACCCAAAACTGCGGCGCCGGGGCCGCTCTCAGCGCCGTCAATCAGGACGGTACGGGCACATGTGAGACCTTTACGGCCGGCACGGGGGACATCACAGCGGTAAATACGACAGGAGGACTGACGGGAGGAGTAACCAGCGGAGACGCGAACTTGAGCATAGACACCAGCGTAATACAGTCGCGAGTGACCGGAACCTGCAGTGCAGGAAACGCAATTAGCATCGTCAATCAGAACGGCACGGTGACGTGTGAGAGTGTGGGCGACATCACCGGGGTTACCGCCAGCACAGGGTTGAGCGGGGGAGCGACCAGCGGAGACGCAACGCTGTCGGTTGCTTCTACCTTTCGACTGCCTCAGTCCTGCGCGAACAACGAAGTAGCCAAATGGAACGGATCGACGTGGATCTGCGCCACCGATCAAGGCGGTTCGTTGATCATTGGGGTCAGCAATACGGCGGTCGGGGACAGTGCGCTCTCTAACAGCCCCGGTACGGCTAACACCGCTGTCGGAGCCAGTGCAATGCTTAACAACACCACCGGAGTCGACAATAGTGCCATCGGGTTCCACGCACTTCTCAACAACACGAGCGGCAATGCTAACTCCGCCAGTGGTCGAGAGGCGCTTCTCAACAACACCACCGGCGAGGGCAACACCGCGACTGGATACCGCGCGCTCTTCAATAACACAACCGGGACCTTCAACACCGCCGTCGGACATTCGGCGCTCTTTGGCAACACCCTCGCTTCCTTCAACACAGCGATCGGCAACAATGCACTCTTTAGCAACACAACGGGCAGCAGCAACACTGCCAGCGGTAAGAATGCGCTCTTTAACAACAGCACTGGCGGCAGCAACACCGCGAATGGATTCCATGCCCTCTTCAGCAACACGATCGGCAATAGCAACAGCGCGATCGGCGAGAGCGCTCTCCTTAACAACACCACCGGGGTCGGCAACGTAGCGGGCGGCAGGAATGCGCTCCTTAACAACACCACGGGCGGCAGTAACACCGCCGCGGGGACCAATGCGCTTTCCAACAACACGACAGGTGGCAGCAACGCCGCCTTCGGAGATAGTGCACTGGATACAAATACCACCGGTACCAACAACACCGCTATTGGAGCTGGCGCAGACGTTTCTACCAATAACCTGACCAATGCGACGGCAATCGGCTTCGGGGCGATCGTCGATGCCAGTGACAAGATTCGGTTAGGCAATACTTCGGTCGCGCTGGTAGAAACTCATGGGGACCTACACGTTGGGAAGGGTACAGGACTCGGATGCGTTCAGGATGACAGTGGGTCACTCGTAGGGACGTGCTTCTCAGACGCCCGGCTCAAGACGGATATCACACCCTTCGCGCCTGTCCTGGATAAGGTCGCGCAGCTCCAGCCTGTACACTTTCGTTGGAACGGAGAAGAGCACCCTGAGCTTGCGTTCGGATCGGCAAAGAGTTTCGGTCTCATCGCTCAGGAAGCGGAGAAGCTTATTCCCGAGCTGGTGACAGAGGATCCCCGCGGCTACAAAGCGGTCCGATATCATCTTCTGCCATTCCTGCTCCTTCAAGCCGTGAAGGAGCAACAGAGTATCATTCAGCGGCAGCAAGCGGAAAACGCCGAGTTGAAAATCAGGCTCGATGCGTTGGAGCATCTGGTAAAGAGCAAGGCGTACACTACCGCGGCGGCCGACGCCGCCAAATAGTTTCGACTAGCCCAATCTGGGGAGGTCGGGGTCAGATCATCGAGCAACGCTCGGTGGTCTGGCCCCGATCTATTTTTGCTCCACCGGTGCTGTCGCG
The DNA here is from genome assembly GCA_036506735.1 of Binatia bacterium. Lineage (GTDB taxonomy): Bacteria > Desulfobacterota > Binatia > UBA9968 > UBA9968 > JAJPJQ01. Next base: position 13,147 of record DASXRG010000392.1, read on the forward strand.
CTCTCAAAAAGTCCCATCGCCCTCTCTTGCCGCGCCAGCACACGATGCCACAGTCGCGTTCCCGCCGCGACCAGGAAGAAAAACAATCCAGCGGCGGAGAAAGCAATCTGAAATCCGTAGTTTTGTGCGAGCCAGCCGGTCACCATCGGCGCAATCAGCGGACATAGAATCCAACCCAAGCCGCTGCTCGCCATGGCTACGGATCGATCCCCCGCTTGGCTGAACTCCGTCGCTTGCACTTGATACAGGAGATCCATAAAGCCGCCGGCCGCTCCCAGCGCCGCAATCACGAGCGCCAGAGACCAAGGCTTCTCGGCGAG
>DASXRG010000393.1:0-1790 GCA_036506735.1 Binatia bacterium
GCTGAATTCCGTTTGAACCCTCGCTTGCAAGCCGACAGACCCGCTGTTAAAACCGCCTCATACGACGTTTGTCGGGATGCAGAGTTTGAGCATGGCTGCCGCTGTCCGCGTAAGAAGGCTTGAATAGTCATGGAGCTTCCGTTTATCGACGTCGTCGTCCCGACTTGGAACCGCGCCTCTTTGCTCGAGCGAATTATTTTATCGCTGATGGCGCAAACGTATCCCGCCGACCGCTACCTCGTGACCGTCGTCGACGACGGCTCGACGGATGAGACCTGGGCCGCGCTGCAACGGATGGCCGCTCGCTGCGACCGCCTGAAGCCGCTGCACATTTCCCACGCGGGCTTGAGCGCGGCGAAAAATTTCGGCTGGGGTCGCGGGTCGGGTGACATCGTCGCTTTCACCGATGACGATTGCGTCGCCGATCCGGGCTGGCTCGCCGCCATCGCGGAGGTTTTCGCGGCGCAGCCGGAAGCGCTGGGACTTCAAGGCAAGACGCTTACCTTTCCCGACCAGGTCACACCGATGACGCATCAAGTCGTGGCGCGCCGCCCCAATCTGATCTACCACAGTTGCAATATCGCGTACCGAAGAAAGATCCTGTCGGCCGTGGGCGGCTTCGACGAAGCCGCCCACTACGCCGAAGACATGCAACTGGCCGCGGCCGTGCTCACCCGCGGACCGATCGTCTTTGCCCCCGAAATGATCGTCATCCACCCTCCGAGGCCCCGGGCTTTTATGGATCGGGCGGGATGGAACTTGCGGCTCGAAGGATTCCTGCGGCTTTACTGCCGCTATCCGGATTTCTATCGGCGCGCGAGAGGACGCCATTTCTTGCTCACGGAGATGGTGCGCTGGGGCTTCACATCGACGCTAAAGCAAGCGGCAATCCATCTTCCATGGCTGGCGCGAAATCCGGCGTTGTACGTCCGCTTCCTGGCGCTGCTGCTCCGGGAGCGCGCGACCGTCGTCGCCATGCTGCCGGGCTTCTGGCGCGCGCATCGGGACTGGGTAAAGGGCTCGACGGGCGCGCGCGGATGAACCGGGCGCGCGAAAAACCAGCGGCGGGCTCGTCGATTGGACTTCTCGGCGTCACGGTTCACCGCGTGACGTGGGACGATCTCAAAGCCGCGATTACCGAAGCCGTTGAAACCGATCGACATTGGATCATCGCGCACCACAATCTGCACAGCATGTATCTCTATCACCACGACGCCGGGATGCGGTCCTTTTATAGCCGCGCCGAGCTGGTTCACGTCGACGGCATGAGCCTGATTCTTTTGGCCAAGATGCTGGGCCGCCCTTTGAGTCGCAGCCATCGATTGACCTGGTTGGACTGGATCCGCCCGCTGCTGGCGGAGGCGACGCGGCGGCGCTGGCGGATATTTTACCTGGGCTCGCGGCCGGGGATCGCCGAGAGAGGGGCGAAAATCCTGCGCCGGGAGTTTCCCGGATTGGTGCTCGACACCGCGCACGGCTATTTCGACGTCCGGCGGGACGGCGCCGAAAACCGCGCGGTCCTGGAAACCATCAATCGTTTTCGTCCGAATTTACTGCTGGTCGGGATGGGCATGCCGAGACAGGAGGAGTGGATCGCAGAGAACGCGGAGCAGGTTCGCGCCCACGTGATCTTCAGCGTGGGCGCTCTGATGGACTATATCGCCGGCGCAGCGTCGACGCCGCCGCGCTGGCTCGGACCGCTCGGACTGGAGTGGCTGTTTCGTCTGCTCAGCGATCCGGCCCGGCTGTGGAAGCGCTACTTGGTCGAGCCGTGGTTTGTGTTCAAGTTG
>DASXRG010000394.1:0-8952 GCA_036506735.1 Binatia bacterium
TCCGACCGCGTCGATCTCGTCGATAAAGATGATGCACGGCGCGTTTTTCTTCCCCTGGACGAACAGGTCGCGCACGCGCGAGGCGCCGACGCCGACGAACATCTCGACGAAGTCCGAGCCGCTGATGCTGAAGAACGGCACGCCCGCCTCGCCGGCGATCGCGCGCGCGAGAAGCGTTTTGCCGGTTCCCGGCGGGCCGACGAGAATGCAGCCTTTAGGAATTCTGCCGCCGAGCTTGGTGAATTTCTTCGGGTCTTTTAGGAATGCGATGATCTCTTGCAGCTCTTCCTTCGCCTCTTCCACGCCGGCCACGTCGTTGAACGTGACGCGGTGCTGGTTTTCGGTGAGGAGCTTGGCGCGGCTCTTGCCGAACGACATCGCTTTGCCGCCGCCGACCTGCATCTGGCGCATGAAAAAAATCCACACGCCGATCAAGAGGAGCATGGGAAACCAGTTGACGAGCAGCACCATGTACCAGGGCGATTCGTCCTCCGGCTTGGCGGCGATCTTCACTTTCTTGTCGCGTAGATTTTTGACCAGCTCGGGATCGTTCGGCGCAAACGTCCTGAAACGGTCGCCGTTGCGGTATTTGCCCTGAATGCTGTGGCCCTGGATGGTTACTTCCTGGACCTCGCCCCGGTCGACCGCGGCGATGAATTCGCTGAAAATGATCTCCGGCTCGCGCCCGTGCTTCTGGCTGAAAATGTTGAACAGGAAGAGAAAAATCAGCACCAGCACCAGCCACAGCGCCAGGTTCTTCGACATCTGGTTCAAACCGAAACCTCCTTACGGTACAAAGCAAAAAAAGTGTAACACAGGCAATAGGTTAGTTCAACGTATACGCTCAACTATCGCGCCGTCATTTTTGCGCCGAAACTTTGGCTGCCTGCTGGCCGCCGAGAGCTGCTAGCCTAATCTTCAAGACCGCCTTCGTCGCCGGACCGATCTTGGCGATCTCGCTGCGCCCGTAACCGGGAATCCAGAGGATTTCGTCGCCCGCGAGCAAGAGCGGCAAGATCGCTCGCTTTGTCAATGGAACTTTTTTTTCGATGAAAAGAGCTTTGACTTTCTTGTGGCCGCGCATTCCCAGCGGCTGGAAGCGATCGCCGTTGCGAAAGTTGCGCACCGTCAGGGCTTGCGGCAGAGAGCTCGAATCGAACACGGCTTCGAGATCGTCCCGGGGCCGCGCATCGGAAACCGAATCGCTTCGCGCGCTGTCGATCTTCACGCCGGCTTCGGGAACGAGCAACTCTTCCCCAATGGAAAGCGCGTAACTATAGCCGGCGGCGCGGCGAACCCGGCTTTTCTTCTCCAGGCGCAGCGTGTCGTATCTGCGGACGGCCTCCCGCCCCTTCGGAACTGCGACGCGGCCCTGAGCCGGGCCATGGGAGATCAGACGCAAAATCGCCTCGACGTGCTCGAACTCCACGCTTCTGAGATTGCCCAAGGCTTTTTCCAGCCAGAGGCGCACCAGCCTCCGCTGCATCGCTTTGGGCTGCGCTGAGAGCGGCTCGTGACGAAGCTCGCTCCCGCTGAAAACTTTGCGCCACTCGTTTTTGGCGAGGCTCTGCAAGAGCTCTTCTTCATCGCGCATGAGGTCGGCCAGATGCGCCAATCGCTCATCCAAGCCCGCCCCGAACTTTTCCCTCAGCGCCGGAAGTAGTTGCAGGCGGAGCCAGTTGCGCAGCAAGGTCGTGTCCTGATTGGTGCGATCCGTGCGATAATCAAGTCGCTCGCTTGCGAGATAAGCGACGACCTCGGGCCGCGAACTCTCGATCAACGGGCGAATCACCCAAGGATGAGGGATGACCCGTTCGATACACTCAGGGTCATGGTGAGGAACTCGAACCATGAGGGATGAGGGATGAACCGGCGCCATGCCGCCCAGCCCTTTGCGTCCGGTCCCGCGCAAAAGCCACATAAAGACCGTTTCTACTTGGTCGTCGCGCGTATGCGCGGTGGCAATTTTCCCGAGGCCCCGCTCGCCGGCTACCTGGTTGAAGAAACGGTAGCGCTCCTCCCTGGCCAGCGCTTCGAGGTTGCCTTTTTTTCGCTCGGCCTTGATCCTGGGAAGCTCCAGCTCTTTCAGGTGAAACGGAAGAGAGAGACCGTCGGCCGTCGCGGCGACAAAGCGCGCGTCTTCGCGCGCCTCTTCGCCCCGAATACCGTGTTCGACATGAGCGACCTCCAGACGCAAAGCGAGCGCATCTTTTAATTTCCATAAAACGTGCAGCAGCGCGATCGAATCCGGCCCGCCCGAGACCGCGACCAAGACGCCGTCGCCGGGAGAGAGCATCCGATATTTTTGGATGGTTTTTTTGATCTTCGATGCCAGACGCACAGGTGAGATTCTGGGCGTTTTTGAGAGGTAAATCAAGGCGAGGAAGAACGGTTTACACTTTCAACTTCCCCGCGTATCCGGTCATCTCGACATAGCCGAGACCTTGCACGGGCTTTTTTTGCAAAGTCCCGCGCACCGAGACGCCGCCCTCCCAGTAAGTCACCTTCGTGCTTTTGCGCGTGTCGAGCTCCTGGTCGGGGAAAAATGGAACGATCTCCAGCTCGATTCCTTCGCCGGGAACGCTGACTTTCCATTTGATCGGATAATTGCCGCCGCTCTTTGGGCTTTTCCATTTCTCCAGCGCCTGGACCTGGAAGTCGCTCAGCGCCAGACGCCGCGCCGCGCCGTTGGCGTAGACCAACGTCCCGCTGGAATACGGATCGACCGAGCCGTCCTTGCGGCGCATGAGATAGAGCATCAATTCAACATGGTTGTCGAGCTGGATGCTGAACCAGTCCCAACCGAGCTGCTCTTCCGCCAATTGATTGCTGCCGAACTCGTGGTCCATCCAGCTTTGACCTTGAACTTTTTCGCTTTTGCCTGCGATCTCAAACTCTCCTTCGGTTTTGAGCCGCGTGAGAGAATAATAGTACGAGGCTCTTCCCTTTCCTTCGGCTTTTTGACTGAGGCCGTTTTCTCCATGAAGAACCGGTGGCTTGAGCGGACTCAAACGCAGCTTCACGGCGACATCCTTGTCTCTGATCTCGATCGCGTGGCTCTCGCCTTTGCCTTCCGCTTTCCAATCTTCGTTCCAGACGAGATAGCGGTCCGTAGCCGCGCCGGCCTTGTCGGCGTAGCCGCGGTTGCTGCGCTCCGCGACGCGGAATCTCTTGCCCTGCTTATCGGAGAGCGCGAAGTGGGCCATGTAAAGGTCGGTAAACAGTGGCGGCTCGTCCGCGGCCTCTTTCTGCCGGTCGCGCAGGCCGAAGCGAAAGAAAGTCACCTGATAGCCGTAGCTTTTTCCCGACTCCGTCGTGAAATGGCCGGTGTAATACCACCATTCAGTTTTGAAGTCGGGATGGGCAAAATGGTCCTGGGGAAATTTCAGCGCCCGTCCGGGAACCGCGAGCTGGTAGGTGAACGAAGACGCAAGCAGGCCCACCGCGAGAATTTTCAGCCCATGAAGACACGATTTGAGCGCCGCGTTTACCGGTGCTATAACGCCTGACATGGAAAAGAAAAAATACACCCGGCCGGAGTTGCTCACAACCCCGGAGGAGCTGAAGCAGAAATTGAGCCGGCCGAACCTGCGCGTGATCGACACGCGCCAGGCGGAGCTGTTCGCCCAGGGCCATATTCCCGGCGCGATCCATTTCGATCTCTTCGGCATCAGCTTGATCGACACCAGCGCCGCGCCGCTGAAGGCGTTCATGTCGATGATCGCGCACCTGTTCGAGCTGCGCGGCGTGAATCTCGACACCGAAGTCGTGTTTTACGAGGAGAATTCCGGCATGAAAGCGGCGCGCGGCCTGTGGTTTCTGGAATACTTCGGCCATCGGGATGTTGCCGTCCTCGACGGCGGCATCCAGGCGTGGAAGAAAGCCGGTTTGCCGATCACGACCGAGGCGACTCCGCCGAAGGCAGGGCAATTCGCCGTCACGGAGAAAAAAGAGATTCTCGCCACTTACGAAACCGTTTTAAACTCGCTGCAGGACCCGCGGGTGTGCCTGGTGGACACCCGCAGCGCCGACGAATATATGGGACGCAACGTCCGCGCGGCGCGCGCCGGCGCGATCCCCGGCGCGGTGTATCTCGAATGGACCCACAACCTCGACGCGGAGGGAAAATATAAATCCGAAACTGAGCTGCGCGAGATGTATCAAAAGATCGGCGTGAAGCCGTACCAAGAGGTCATTCCCTATTGCCAGGGCGGCTACCGCGCGGCGCACACGTATCTGGCGCTGAGATTGATCGGTTTTCCGAAAGTCAGGAATTATCTCGGCTCGTGGAAAGAGTGGGGCGACCGGCTCGATCTGCCGATCGAAAAGCCGTGGGAGAAGACCGGCGGCTCAAAGTGACGCGCCGCGAATAGCCCCGCGCAAGGCCGCCAGCGGCAGCAGCGCGCATTTGACGCGGGCGGTTTCGATCGGCCCGCCTAGATCGTTGAGAACTTGCGCGTCGCTGATCGCGCCGATGGCGGCGCTCTCCATGCCCGTGACCGACGCGAGCAGAATGGAAGCCGATCCCTTGGCGATCGCGCACATCTCGCCGGAGAATTTCGCCTCGATCACATCCCCGCGCGCGCCGAGACGAAATTCGACTCGAATGCGGTCGCCGCAGAGCGGATTGAACTCTTCGAACTGAAGATCCGGATTCGGAATCCGGCCGAAGTTTCTCGGCAAGCGCGCGTGGTCGATGATTTTTTCGGTATAGAAAGCCACCGAAATTCGTCTCGCCTTAGGCTGGCGCGCTATCCCTCGCCCGCTTCATGCTTTTTTCCGTCCGTCCGCTCCGCACCGCCAGGAGCTCGCCGACGATCGAGACGGCGATCTGCTCGGCGGTTTCCGCGCCGATGTCCAATCCGACCGGGATTCGAATTCTCCCGATGTCGTCGTCCGAGTAACCCATTTCTTTGAGGCGTTTGCCGAGGGCGGCGGCGCGCCTCGAGCTGCCGAGCACTCCGATGTAGCGGACGTCGGTGCGCAGCAAGACGTCGAGCACCGGCAAATCATGCTTGGCCGCGTGCCCCAGCAGCAAGGCAAAACTGAACTGGTTTAATTTTCGCTCGCGCGCGATCTCGCCGGGAAAGCCGACGAGAATCCCGCTCGCCGCCGGAAAGCGCTCCCGGCTGGCGAAACGCGGACGGGTATCGACGACGTGAACGCGGAATCCCGCCTGGCTTGCGAGCGCGGCCACCGGCACCGCCACCTGGCCGGCGCCGAAAATAAACAGGTCGGGGCTACAGCCCACGACCTCGACGAAAATTTCCAGCGCGGGCTGCTTTTGCCCGTCGATCGATGACTGAAAGCTCTCGTTCAAGGCGAGCGCGCGGGAAATCCCCTTCGACAACAGATCGCGCGCGAGCCGCGGCGCCGCGGCATCGAGCCGCGCATCGCCGAGAGAACCGTAAATTTTTTCCCCGGGCGCGACCATAATCTTGCGCCCCGGTGGAACCGCGGCAAGAGAAGAACGCGCTACGGTCAAAAGAGCGAACGGGGCTCCGTCTTCCAGCGCGCCGCGCATGGCGAGGGAAATCTCCGCTTCGAACCGCGCCGGCTCGACCAGAACCCTCAAAGCGCCGGCGCAAGTCAGGCCGATATCGAAGGCGTCCTCCTCTCCGAGCTCTGCGCGGAGGAGCCGGGGCTCGCCCGTGCGCGCGACCGTTTCGGCGGCCTCGATCACCTGGGCATCGACGCAGCCGCCGATCGTCACGGCGCCTTTGAAGGTCGCGCCGCCGACGATCAGCATCTTGGCGCCTTCTTTCCGCGGCGCGGTCCCCTCCGTGGCGATTACGGTGGCCAGGCAGGCCGGCGGCGAATTTTCCCGCGCCGTCAAGATTTCATCCCAAAGTTGCTTCATGTTAAACCGAAGTGAAATAAGCGGCCGGCGGCTCGCGCCTCACGCCACCGCCGCGGCCAGCTTGACGTAATCTTCCCACGTATTGATGTCGCCCGGATAAGGCTTGTCGACCTCGATCTCGCGCACCCATTCGCGATGGCGATCGAGCAGCTTCCACACGCCTTTGTCGCCGTGCAGCGCCTTCAATTCTCCGAAAAGGCTTTTCGCGAACACCAGCGGATGACCGGGACGCCCACGATAGGAAACGCGCGCGGCTGGAGCTTCGGTCCGGCGCCAAAAATCGATCGCCGCCGCGATCGTCGCGCTTTCTATTCCCGGCTGATCTCCCAGGACGAGCGCCACCGCGTCGGCGCGCGCATCCGCGGCTTCCAGGCCCGCCCGTATCGAGGCGGTGCAGCCTTCGTGGAAACCGGGCGCCTCGACGAACCGGGCCCGGGTGAGCGTGACGTTCCGGCGCAGCTCGTCGGCCTTGTGGCCGACGACGACGATCACCTCGTCGAGCGGCGCGGCCTCCGCTTGCCGCGCCACCCATTCGACCAGCGGCATGCCCTGCCAGGGGAGAAGCTGTTTGGTCTTTTCGCCGAGGCGGCTCGAAGTCCCGGCGGCGAGGACCAGTCCGGAAACAAAGCCGCTCATGGCCGCGCTTCCGGCGAAAGATACTTGCGCGGCTCTTTCTCGAAACTTTTTTTACAGTGCGGATTGCAGAAATAATAAGTGACGCCGGCAAAGACGAAACTGGCGGGCGCGGTCGCGGGATCGACCTTCATGCGGCACACCGGATCTTCCGCCAGCGCGGGCGCGGCGGCTTGCACGGTCGCGGCCGCGGCTTGGTTCTCCCGCCCGCGTCTCAAGGTGACGATTTCCGCGACGATACTGAGCGCCACTTCCGGAAAAGTTCGCGCCGGCATGTCGATCCCGGCCGGGCACTTGATCGCGGCGAGTTTCTCCCGCGCGATGCCGCCGGCCGTCAGCTCCTCGAGCATCTGCTGGAAGCGCTTTTTGCTCGCCACCAGGCCGAGGTAATCGAGCGATAGCGGTAGGAGTTGTTTAATCGCCTCTTCGTCCCAGTTGCCGTTGGTCGCGACGACCGCGTAGCGCTCGCCGCCGCCCAAGTTGCCGGCGGTCTCGATGCGCGGAAAAATTTCCGCCGCGGCGGGAAACTGTTCCTTGGTCGCGGACGGATCGATGAGAATGACTTTGAAACCGACCGCGGCGCCGATCTTGACCAATGCTTCGGCGGCGGGCGACGCGCCGCAGACGAGGAGTTGAGGCTCCGGGAGATAGGGCTCGATATAAATCTCCAAGGTTCCGCCGCTGTAACAGCTCATCCGGTAGAGCTCGACGCCGTCGCGCGCCGGGGCTTGCGGATCCGGCGTGAGGACGACGAGCCGGGGCTCGCCGTCGGCAAGCGCCTTCTTCGCTTCGATGAGGACCGTCGGCTGCGCGCAACTGCCGCCGATCCAACCGAGAAATTCTCCGTCGGCGGTGATGACCGCCTTATCGCCGGGCTCGCCGGAAGTCGGCCGCTCCCGGCGCACCACCGTCGCCAGCGCGAAGGGCACGCCACGCGCCAGCAGTTCGTGCGCCCTGTCGATGATCCGGTTGTTCATAAGCGGCCATGGAGAGTCGCGCCGTTACAGCTCGGGAAACGGGATATGGTCTCTTTGCGCCGCGCCGCGCAAAATGATTCTGGCGCTCGTGTGCGCGACGTCGCCGCCGATCCGTCTCACCGCCTCGACGTACTTCATCACTTCGGCCGGCGTCGAGGCATTGTTCGTTCCGTCCTCCGTGACCTGCAGGCCCGAGTGCGATTTGAGCTCCGCCAATTTATCGGGAAACGCCCGAAGGAATCCCTGGGCATGAGCCTTCACGATCGCGGGGTACTTTTGCCGGGCAGCGAGCAATTTCTGCGCGAATTGAGTGTTGAATTGCCGGAGCATTTGATCCGCGACGGTCTGAATCATGCCGCGGCCCATCTGGGCGAGCAGTCCGGTGATATTGACGTCGGACGACACCGAAACCTGCGTCCGCGCGGCTCCCAGCGTCCGCAACCGGCAGATCATGCGCATCTCGGCGCTCCCTTTGCCCTTGACGTCTTTTCCTGCGCCGACAATCTCGACCTCGTAGCTCGCGGGATCGACCCGTTGAAAGATCGCTTTTCCACTGTACCCCGCCGCGATCAGACCGACCTTAATCGAAACCGTCCCGGCATAGGTGCGCGCGTCCAGTTTCCCCGTAATCGAAGCGCCCGGAAGACAGCCGACGACGTGCTGGGGATCGGTGACAAAAAGCCACACGAGATCTACGGGGGCGTCGACCTCGAACCTCTGCTCTATCTTTTCCGCCATGGGCTGACTCGAAAATCACAAAATGAAAGCGCGTCTGCGATTTTACTCTACCACCCCCTTCTCTCGCAACAGTTTCCAAACTTTATGCGAGGTAATCGGAATATCGATGTGGCGCACGCCCAGGTGCCACAGCGCATCGACGACCGCGTTGACGATCGCCGCCGGGGCGCCCACCGTGGCCGACTCGCCGACCCCTTTCGCGCCCAACGGATGATGCGGCGAGGGCGTGCAGGTCTTGTCCGTCTCCCAGCTCGGCGTCTCGACGGCGGTGGGCATCAGGTAGTCCATGAAACTTCCGCCCTGGATGTTGCCGTCCTCGTCGTACTGAATCTCTTCGTACAGGGCGGGCGCCAGTCCCATCGTCAGCCCGCCGTGGATCTGGCCTTCGACGATCATCGGATTGATGATGTTGCCGCAATCGTCCACCGCCACGAAGCGGCGGATCTTCACCTCTCCGGTTCCCTTGTCGATATCGACCACGCAAATGTAACTGCCGAAGGGATAAGTCAGGTTCGGCGGATCGTAGTACGACACGGCTTCGAGACCCGCTTCCATCCCCTGCGGATGGTTGGTGTAAGCCGCGAACGCGATCTCTTGAATCGTCTTGGCTTTCGACGGATTGCCCTTCACGAAAAATTTTCCCGGCTCCCAGTCGAGGTCGCCTTCATTCGCTTCCAGAAGATACGCGGCGATCTTTCTCGCCTTGTCGCGAATTTTTCTGCAGGCCACCGCCGCCGCCGCGCC
>DASXRG010000395.1:0-1813 GCA_036506735.1 Binatia bacterium
CATACCGCTGAAGAGCCGCCGCGTTGCGAAATCGTGGCAATACGTTACGGAACTTTTCGAGAGATCTCTCAAGTCGGCGTGCAACCAAACGTCGCCCGCTTTTAAAGTCATCGTCGTTTGCCATGAGCGGCCGGCGATCGCGTTCGATCATCCCGCGGTAAATTACATCGAGGTCGATTTTCCGCCGCCCGACTCGAGTTACGTTCCGATGATGTGGGATAAATACCGCAAGCTCGTCGCCGGCGTTCACCTGGCGCGAAAACTCGGCGCGTCTCACGTGATGGAAGTCGACGCCGACGATTGCGTCAGCAACCGTCTGGCGGAATGGGTAGCGCGAAAACCCGACTTTCACGGATGGTACCTGGAGAGCGGCTATCTCCATCGGGACGGCACCCGGCGCGTCTATCTAAGGGAAAAAGAATTCCATCGCTGGTGCGGCACCTGCAACATCGTCAGAAGCGATCTGTTGAACCTGCCGGACGATCCCGCGGGCGATATCTCGATTTTCTCCGAGTTGGGACATTCCCATCTGAGAGAAAAACTCGCTGCCAGAGGATTTCCTCTCGAAGCGCTGCCTTTCCCCGGCGCCGTGTACGTCGACACGAAGCACGGCGAAGGAACGGCCAGGCAAAAAACTCTCCTGTGGCATTTGAAAGTCTATCCCAAAGGCATCCTTCACCCGGCGAAGAAGCTCTTCCTGCATTGGGTCGCCTCCACGCCGATCACCGAATCGATATCTGCCGAGTTCGGCCTGTATTCGATCGAACAATTGAAGGACGCCGGCGCGAACACTATTGCCGCGGCGCAAAATCTATCTTCTCCGCAGAAACAACAGCAACGCCGACGCGGCTAGATACGACGTCGAGATCACGGTAAACGCGGGGCCGAAGCCGTACTTGACCATGATGCCGCCGGTGATGAGAGTCCAAAACGGAATCGAGAGAAAGCCGATGAAATAGTACAGGCTGAACGCCGCATCGAAGAGATCTTCTTCGACGAGGTCGCTGAGCAACGCTTGGGTCAAGGTCATGCGCGAAGTCACCGCGGCGCCGTACATCACCAGGTTCGCGAACAGCGGCGCGCCGACGGTATTCTGCCAACCGAGCCATAAACTGCACAGCGCGGATATGAATAGAGAGGATTGAATCACGAGCTTCCGGTTGAAGCGATCGGAAAGCCACCCCCAGATGATCGGTCCGACCAGACTGCCGACCTGGATCAATGTAAATAGAAACGCGGCATGGGCGAGATCCATGTGGAGATCGTTGACGAAGTGCGGGATGACGTACGTCTCGTTGATGTCCTGCCCGCGGCCGGCAGCGCCGACCATGAAGACCAGCGAGACGAGAAGGATATTTTTATTTTTGAGGCATTTCTTGTACGCCTCCCAGCCGAGCGGCGTCAGACGTGATTTCGGCCGCTCGGAAACGGCCGCGCGCAAGCGGTCGCGAAAGACAAAGCAGATCAGTCCCATGATCGTGGCGATGCCGCCGACGGCCCAGAAGACTCCGCGCCAGCCGACATAGACGACCAGGACCGCCGTCAGCAGCGGCGCGACCAAGCCTCCGATTTGCCCGGAGGTGGAGTGAAACGCCAGCGCGCGGCCGCGCGCGGCGCCGAAATAAGTCGCCATCATGCTGGAGCCGACCGGATGCTGCGGGCTCGAGCCGAGCCCGCCGAGGAGCCGCGTCGCGAAGAAGTGTTGATAGCCCGAGACGAACCCGCTCCCGATGATGGATAGTCCCAGCAGGGAATTGCCGATGCCCAGGATCACTCCCCTCCTGACGTACGGCACGATAAAGCCGTAGAGTGC
>DASXRG010000396.1:0-20219 GCA_036506735.1 Binatia bacterium
ACAGCCTGGTTGGACTCCTCGTGAATGGATTCGACGTGGCGGCGCCGCAAGGCAGCGTGACGTTCTGAAGGAGATGCGGCTCAATCTTTCGCGCCCGAGAAAGAGAACGCCGGCATCGCCGCGTGAAAGAAATTCCGGCAAAGCCGGAGCCGGTAGCGCAAGAAATTTAGCTAAATCTTATTTTCGGTAAAGGGCGGGTAAATTATGTGCAGCCGCGCAGCAGAAAAAGAATAACCAAGACGGGTATCGGTACTCCCAATAGCCAGAGTAAAACCCACCCGACCTTTCCTTTTTCTTCTTTCAAGCGTTTGATCCGATCCTCCTATAAGCGTTTTTCGGCGGCGGCGATGCGTTCTCGGCCGTCGTATCTCCGGCCGTTTTCGTGCCGGCCGCGCCGCAGCAGGGTCTGCTTCGCCAACCCCCACAGCGTCCTCTTTACTGCGCCCACAGCAACGCCCGCGGCCACGCCCTTAACGGCAGTAACCAGCTCATCCTTGACGTGATTCCCGGCGCCGCTCCACTTGCTTTGCCGCCGCCGCGAACGAGAGACCCAGTTAGTGCGTGAATAACGGCTCGAGCGCCGCGCGCCGAGCAGGTAACCCGCCAGCACCGAGCCGCCGAGCAACGCCCAGGGGTGGCGGCTCGCCTGGTAGTGAAGATCGAAATGGCGCTTCACGCTCTCGACGCTCTCCCGCAGCCGGTGCTCGAGCATTTCCAGCTTCTCCACCATCGCGGAGCCGGTGTTCTCGATATGCTGGCGTGCCTCTTTTATATCCTCTCGGATTTCGTCCGCTCTGGACAACGTTGGTTCTCCTTTGCGCAGGGTCAGTCGGTATGTTTGGCGGTCAAGAGCAGCGCCGCGCCGATGAGCACGAGCGTGGCGCCGACGATACCGTACGATCCCCACAGCGGAATCACAGTATAGGCGGCGAGCAGGTGGACCAGCATCAGAATCAACAACACGCCGCCCACCGCGCTCACGCCGATCCCGGCGCCCACCGCGACCGCCGCGGTCTTGGCTTTGCGCAGCTCGTCCTGGACCTCGAGCTTGGTCAGCGCCGCGCCCTGCACCACCAGTTCTTTGGCATCTTTGAGGATGCCGCTGACCAGTTCACCCACGCTCGGCTCCGAGACGGGGTGCAACCTGCTTTCCATGGCTACCTCTTCGTGCTGCGCGCGAGCAAATAACCGATGCCGATCCCGATCAACAACGCTTGAATCGGGTAGCTGCGCACCAGATGGGTAACGTCGTCCGCCATATCGGCGTAATCTTTTTCTTGCAGATACGATCGCGCCGATTGCACGGCTTCTTTCGCCTTGGTCGTAGCCGTTTCGCCGAATTCCTGCGCCTTGGCCGTGATGCCGGAAATCGCGCCTCCGGCGTCGTACTCGCGCAGCCGCCGCTCGACCTCCTGCTGGGCCTGGTCGCGAGTCTGCCCGTATTTCTCTTGAATCAAGCCGACCAATTTATCTTTCTCGCCGCTGATCCAATCGAAATCATCGTCGGTGAGCCTGCCCCACCATGATTTCAGCGACCCGCGCATCTTCTTCCACTGACCTGCGGTTATCTGTTCGTTCATGAGCCAACCTCCGTGTTTAAGATTTCCTTGCTCCTGTGCCAGCGACGCCTTTCCCCTTCAAAGATATACCCCTGGCAAATAATCCTTTAAGTAGGGGAATTCCGTATTCACGGGGGGAAATTTTCTTGAACGAGGTAAACACGGGCGGCATGCCGGCGGCAGGTTGCTTGTACAATTCCCGGCGAATCGGATAGCATCCCGGAGATGGAATTCGGCGTATTCGATCATCTGGACCGAGGCGACGCGCCGCTCAGGGATTTTTACGAGGCGCGCCTCAAGCTCATCGAGGCCTACGACCGCGCGGGATTCTACGGCTATCACGTGGCCGAGCATCACTCGACGCCGCTCGGCATGGCGCCGTCACCCACCGTCTTCCTCGCCTCCGTCGCGCAGCGCACACGGCGGCTGCGCTTCGGACCGCTGGTCTACGCGCTGCCGCTGCATCATCCGCTGCGGCTGATCGAGGAGATCTGCATGCTCGATCAGATAAGCGGCGGGCGGCTCGACATCGGCTTCGGCCGCGGCTCGTCTCCCATCGAGGTTTCTCTCTACGGAGTGAACGCCGCCGACGCGCAGCGCATCTATACGGAAGCGTTGGACGTAGTCCTCGCGGGCCTGTCCCAAAAGACGCTCGATTTCCACGGCGAGTTTTTTTCCTTCGATTCCGTTCCGATGGAGCTCGAGCCGCTGCAAAAACCGCATCCGCCCGTCTGGTACGGCGTCCACTCCGTCGAGAGCGCCGAGCGGGCGGCGCGCCGCGGTCTCAATATCGTGAGCCTGGACTCCGCCGCCAAGACGCGCGGCTTTGTCGATCGCTACCGTGAAGTCTGGCGCGAGACGCACGGGGAAACCGGCGCGACGCCGATGATCGGAATCGGCCGCTTCGTCGTCGTCGGCGAGAGCGACGAGGCGGCGCTCAAGGTCGCGCGACGCGCCTATTCTATGTGGCACCGGAGCTTCAACCATTTATTCCGATTGCGCGGCGGCGCGCCGATTCACCAGCGGCCCCCGACTTTCGACGAGCTGCCGCAAGCGGGCCAGGGCATCGCCGGCAGTCCGGAGACGGTCGGGGTATTTCTTCAAGCGCAGTTGACGGAATCGAGCGCGAATTATTTACTGGGGCAATTCGCCTTCGGCGATCTGTCGCTCGACGAATCGCTGCGGTCGCTCGCCTTGTTTACCCGGCATGTGATGCCGGAATTAAAAAAACAGGGATGAGGGCGGAGGGATGAGCGATGAATGACCGGACCAAAATCAAGTTTTTTATTTCATCCCTCATCCTTCAGCCCTATCTTAAATTTCCCGTGTGGCCGAGAGAGTAACGGCCCGGTTGCGGCCAGACCGTCAGCCCGTGCGGCTCGTCGCCCACCACTATCTTTTGGATCCCGCCCGTCGTCGTGTCGATGACGTAAACGACGTCGTCGTAGCGGCCCGAGAGCCAGAGTTTTTTTCCATCCGCGCTCACATTGCCCATGTCCGGGCTACCGCCGCCTGGAATCGGCCAGTTGGCGACGATCTTTCGCGTGGCAAAGTCGATAACGGAAATGCTGCCGTCGCCGCGCGGCGGGCCGTACACCCGCGCCGAGCCGCGGTTGGCCACGTAGAGCTTGGTCGCGTCGCGGCTCGGGTAGAGACCGTGCGTGCCGGTCCCGGTCGCAATGAAGCCGGTCTCGGTGAATTTGTCGCCGTCGACCAAAAATACGCCGCCCGCCTTCATGTCGGCGACGTAGAAGATCGAGCCGTCGGGCGAGACCCGGACGTCCTGCGGCATGCCGCCGCGCGACAGCTTGAGATAACCGATGACCCTGCGCTCGACGAAGTCGATCTTCGCGACGCTGCCGGCGTATTCGCAGGTAAAGATCCCGAAACGGCCGTCGATGGAAAATTCGCCGTGATTGATCCCGGAGCATTCAGGCACGGCGAGTGTGCTCTCCAGGGTCATCGTCTGTGGGTCGCGAAAATCCAGACGCTTGTGCTGCTCGGCCACGACGATCGCCCAGAGGCCGTTCGGCATGTAATACATGTTGTAGGGGTCGTCCACCGGCATCGGCGCTCCCGGCCTGGCCGTTTTTGGATCGATCGGCGTGAGGCTGCCGTCGGTGCGCCCCTCGGCGTTGTTGTTCACCCACAGCATCTTTAAATCCCACGACGGGACGATGTGCTGCGGGTTGGCGCCCACGCGGAAGCGATCGATGACTTGCAGGGTCGCCGGGTCGATTACGTACACGTCGTTGGAGTTGCGGTTGGGCACGTAGACGCGCGGCAATGCGCCCGCGACCGCAGGGCTGAACTTGCCGGCGGCGGTTTCGCTGTAAAGATTTTTCGCGTCCACGACCGGCGGCATCCGCGGGATCGTTGGGACGGCGCTCGCAATCGACTTTTCTTTCGGCCGATCCGGCTGCGACCGCTTCGCCGCGTTGTCCGGTCGAAAACCCCACGCCAGCAAAACCGCCAGGACCGCGCCTATGATCGCGTACCAGTGAGTGGGAATCTTACCCATGCCGACTCCGTTTACCGAGGAATATTATCATGGAAATCGTTCCAGGTCGATTTCTCACCACCGCCGTTCCTCATGATGAAGTATGTTGACACAACGACGACGGATCGGGTAGGCTTCGCAACTAAGAAGTTTCGGGTGCAAGTCTGACACGAAACCCCGACCGCGCGGCATTATCGGCCGGCCTAAAAAAGGAGGCGCCCCATGGGCAAACAAATCATCGATCGTCGTTCGTTCTTGAAGGGCGCCGCCGCAACCGCGGCCGCAGCGGCTGCGATCGGCACACAGCTCGCGCAGAAAAGCGCGGCGGCGCAGGCCGAAAAACCCGACGGCGAAGCTAAAGAATCCGCCAAGCCCGGCGAGAAGATCATCGGCCGCCCCGGCTCCGATTTCATGGTCGATGTCATCAAGACAACCGGCATCGAGTACATCGCCTCGAACCCGGGATCGAGCTTCCGCAGCCTGCAAGAGTCGATCGTCAACTACGGCGGCAACAAGAAGCCGGAGTTCCTCACCTGCATGCACGAGGAATCGTCCGTCGCGATGGCGCACGGCTACGCCAAAGCGGCGGGCAAGCCGATGGGCATCCTCGCGCACGGCACCGTCGGCCTCCAGCACGCGACGATGGCGGTTTACAACGCCTGGTGCGACCGCGTGCCGATCATGATGTTCGCGGGCAACTTTCTCGACGCCGACAAGCGCCGTCCGGGCACCGAGTGGTATCACTGCGTGCAGGACCCCGCGTCGATCCACCGCGACTTTACCAAGTGGGACGACCAGCCGGTGTCGTTGCAGCACTTCGCCGAGTCGGTGATGCGCGCCTACAAGCTCGCCACGATGCCGCCGATGGGTCCGGTAATCATTACCGCCGACGGCGATCTGGCCGAAGAGCCGGTTCACGACGAGAAAAAATTCCGCATTCCGAAGCTCACCCGCTCGATCCCGTCGCAAGGCGACAGTGGCGCCGTGCTCGAAGCGGCGAAGATGCTGATCGCCGCGGAGCGTCCGGTGATCCTGGCCGACCGCGCGTCGCGCTCGCAGGAAGGAATCACGCGTCTGGTCGAGCTGGCCGAGGCGCTGAACGCCCCGGTGAGCGATCTCAACGGACGGATGAATTTTCCCACTACGCATTATCTCTGCCGGAGCGACGACCGACGCGCGCTGATCGCCGAGGCGGATGTCGCGCTCCTGCTGGAAGTCGCCGATCCGTGGGGACAGTTCAATACGATCAGCGATCCGCACCACGAATACCGGCGCCTCGCCAAGGCCGACGTGAAGGTGATCCATATCTCGCTCAGCGAGAGCCTGACGAAGTCCAATTATCAGGACATGCAGCGCTTCATGCCGGTCGATCTCGCGATCTTTGGCGACGCCCAAGCGACCTTGCCGGCGCTGATCGAATCGGTAAAGTCCGGCATCAGCGCGATGCGCCGCGCGGCGATCGCCGAGCGCGCCACGAAGCTGCGCACGGACTATCGGCGGATGAAGGAGCGCGCGCGCACCGCCGCGAGTTACGGCTGGGACGCGACGCCCGTGAGCACCGCGCGGCTTTCCACCTATCTATGGAACGCGATCAAAGACGACAAATGGTGTCTCGCGGCCTCCAGCGTGCAGTGGCCACGGAACTTGTGGCCGGCGACGGAATATCACAACTTCCTCGGCGGCTCGGGCGGCTCCGGCGTCGGCTATATCGCGCCCGGCGCGGTCGGCGCCGCGCTCGCCAACCGCGACAAGGGCATCGTCACAGTCTCGATCCAGCCCGACGGCGATTTGATGTACGCGCCCGGCGTGCTCTGGACCGCGGCGCACCACAAGATTCCGATTTTGATGCTGATGCATAACAACCGCGCCTATCACCAGGAAGTGATGCACCTGCAGAAAATGGCCGCGCTGCACAACCGCCGCATGGACACGGCGGGCATCGGCACCGTGATCGAGGACCCCAACATCGACTTCGCCAAGCTCGCCCAGTCGATGGGCGTGTGGTCGGAAGGCCCGATCACCGACGCGGCGAAGATCCAGCCCGCGCTGGCGCGCGCGCTGGCAGTGGTAAAGCGCGGCGAGCCGGCGCTGGTCGACGTCGTATGCCAGGGAAGATGAGAAAAGATGACCCATTCGATTCCACTCAGGGTCATGGTGAGGCCCTCGAACCATGAAAGATGAAAACGGAAAGCTGAAAAAGCTCAGAGGGAAAAAATGCAGAAATTATTTTTCGCAACGGTGCTAATTTTTGTCGCATCCGTTGCGCTCGCGCAGGACCAGGCGCCGGCGGGCTCCGCCGAAGCCGGCTACAAAGCCTATATGAAGTACCAGTGCTATACCTGCCACGGCACCATCGGCCACGGCGCCGACCGCGGCACCGGCCCGAAGCTCGCGCCGACTCCGGTCTCCTTTGCGACGTTCGCGGCGCAGGTGCGCACGCCGCGCCAGGACATGCCGGCGTACCGCAAGCAGTTCGTCAGCGATCAGGAGTTGGCGGACATGTACGCTTATCTTGCAACGATCAAGCCTTCTCCACCTGCGAAGGATCTGCCGCTGCCGAACTATTAGGTGAAAGCAACAACCAAACGCCGCGGCGGCAAGATCAATTTGCGCGGAACCGAGCCGCGCGGCCTGCCCCTGCTGAAACCGCTCTACGGCCCCGGACCGTATCAATACAGGAACGACCGCTGCCTGCTGGTCATTTACGAATCGGACGAGAACGCCGTCCGCGAAGTGCTGCCGCGCGAGCTGGAGCCGCTCGAAGGCAATGTCGTGGTGATGTGCTTTTTCGAGTGTCCGGACGTGAGCGGCATCGGCCCGCACAACTTTGCGATGCCGTGCATTCCCGTTCGCTACGGCGACTATACCGGCCAGTTCGTTCCTTATCTCTATACGAGCACCGATGCGAGCCTGGCTTGTTATCGCGAAGTTCAAGGATGGCCGGCGGTGCTGGGAGAAACGATGCTGACCGCCGCGCGCAATCAGATTTGCGCGAGCGTGGTCCGCGACGGCCGGCAGATCATGGTGGCGACGGCGGAGGTCGGCGGCGATGCCGTCACGTCGCTCGATTTCCTGCCGATCATCCTCTACAAGGAAATTCCCAGCCTCGACGGCAGCCGGCGTGAAGTCGCTTACCTGGAGACCTCGACTTCTCGATTGGAACATTTGAATTTTCTGAGCGGCTCGGCCGCGCTCTCCTTCCCCGATCCCGATGACGATCCGATCGCCCGCCTGCGCCCGGTGCAAGTTCAGCAGGCGTTGTACGGCACCCTCGACGATTTTTATCCGGAAACGATCCGCATTCTTCATCAGTACTGAACATCCGCTCCAACGCCAAATCTTTATCGCCGCCATTTATCGTTTGACAAAGAACGCCGACGTAAAGTACGTTCTTGGCCCGATGAAGAAGCCCGCACCCAACGTCCTTAGGTATTCCGCCTTTTTTGCTCTATCCCTGTTGTCGTCCATTTTGCTCCGGTTTTTCAATCCGGCGTTCGGCGCATCCGCGCCGCACGTGGACGTTCTCACGCTCAAAGGCATCATCGCGCCGTTCACCGCGCAATACATCAACCGCGGGATCGCCGCGGCGGAGACCGATGGCGCCCGCGGCGTGATCATCGAGATGAATACGCCGGGCGGTCTCATGAATTCGATGGACGATATCGTCGAGACGATTCTCAACAGCCGCGTACCGGTCGTTGTCTATGTATCGCCCCCCGGCGCTCGCGCGGGCTCGGCGGGCGTCTTCATCACGATGGCCGCTCACGTCGCGGCGATGGCGCCGACGACCAACATCGGCGCCGCTCATCCCGTCAGCGGCGGCGGCAAAGATATCGAGCAGGACCTGCGCGACAAGATCACCAACGACGCGGCGGCGCGTGTGCGCGCCCTCGCCTCGGCGCGCGGCCGGAACGCCGACTGGGCCGAGGAGGCGGTGCGCAAGAGCGTCTCGATTGCGGCGGAAAAGGCATTGGAGCTCAAGGTAATCGACGTGGTGGCGGACAACTTGGACGACTTGCTCGCCAAGATCGACGGACGCGAAATCAAGACCAAATCAGGGGTCGTGGCCCTCCATGTAAAAGGCGCGCGGCAACAGCCGGTGGAAATGACCTGGTCGGAAAAATTTCTCCATACGATCACCGATCCGAACATCGCGTATATTCTCTTCAACCTGGGGACGATCGCGTTGATCGCCGAGTTCTATCATCCGGGCGTGATCTTGCCGGGATTGACCGGCGTCATTTCTCTCGTACTGGCGTTCACCGCGTTCGGCGTCCTGCAACCCAACTGGGCCGGCATGGCGCTCATCGTGTTGGCCGTTATTCTGTTCGTCGCGGATTTGAAGGTGCAAGGATACGCGCTCAGCGTGGGCGGCGCGGTCGCCTTCGTGCTGGGCTCGATCATGCTCTACCGGCCACTGCCTGCCTTGCCCGATTTACCCAAAATCGTGGTGAGCCCTTGGCTGATCGCGGCGATGACTTCCGTTTGGTTGTTGTTTTTCGTCTTCGCCTTGTCGGCGGTCGTGCGGTCGCGCGGCATTAAATTATCCAGCGGCGTGGATCTTTTGCTGGGCGAGGTCGGCGTCGCCAAGACCGATCTCAAGCCGGGCGGGATCGTTTTGGTGCGGAGCGAGGAGTGGAGCGCCGAATCCGTCAACGACGGCATCGACAAAGGCGAGAAGGTCAAAGTCGTCGAGATCGTCGGCGGTCTGCGCCTGCGCGTGACCCGAGCGGCGTCTTAGGCGGAAACTGTTTTTACGGGAATAGACCAGGAGGGAAACGTCATGTCCGATTTCAGCTTGATCGTCCCGGTCGCTTTCATTCTCTTAGGCGTGATTTTTCTCTCGACCGCGATCAGGATCGTCCCGGAGTACAGACGGCTGGTGGTTTTTCGTCTGGGACGGGCGCTCGCCCGGGAGCGCGGCCCGGGCCTGGTGCTGCTGATTCCCATGGTCGACCGCGCCGTTGGGGTGGACCTACGCGAGCAGTTTCTGGAAGTGCCGGCGCAGACCTGCATCACGCGCGACAACGCGCCGATCTCGATCGATTTCCTGATTTACTGGAAAGTCGTCGAGCCGCGCGCCAGCGTGATCCAGGTCGCCAACCTGGGCGGCGCCTCCGCCGGAATCGCCACGACGACCTTGCGCGCCATCATCGGCGATATCATCCTCGACGACGTGCTTGCCAAGCGGGAAGTTATCAACCAACTTTTGCGCGACAAGCTGGATGAAGTCACCGCGCGTTGGGGCGTCAAAGTGACCATCGTCGAGATCAAAGAGATCACGCCGCCGCATGAAGTGCAGGACGCGATGACGCGCCAGATGTCGGCGGAGCGGAGCCGGCGCGCGCTGGTTACGGAAGCCGACGGCAAGAAGCAGGCCGCGATCACGATCGCGGAGGGTGAAAAGCAGGCGTCGATTCTGAAGGCTGAAGGAGGACAGCAAGCCACCATCTTGGCCGCTGAAGGCGAGCGTCAGTCCGCCTCCCTGCGCGCCGAAGGTTTTGCGCTGGCGCTCGGCAAGATCTATCAGGTGGCCCAGACAGTGGATTCCAAAACGCTGAGCTTGCAGTATCTCGACGCGCTTAAGGTCCTCGGCAGTAGTCCGGCAACAAAGTTCATCTTCCCCCTTGAATTTGCCAGCTTCTTGAAGCCGCTTACGGGCTACGCCGAGGGGGCGATGGTCGGCAACGAGGGTGTCAAGAAAGCCTAAGCTAGAGAAAAAAATAATGGCAGTAGCGTTGGCTCAGGTGTGTGTGGACCCTCGCCTCAATCATGAATTGCTGCGCATCCAAATAGGTCAAAAATTACAGCGACTGCGCTTGGCGGCAGACCGTATTTATATCCTAAACGACTTGGGCGGCAATGTCGGGATGAACTTCCGCAATACCGTGAATCAACTGTCGCGGCAGGAGTCGATTGTCCTCTGCGCCGTATTACACCACGATGATTGTCTAGCCGAGCAACAAGGTATCCGCACTCCATTGGACGCCAGCGCTCAAGAGATGGCAACCTATCTTGCAGACCGGAACATCCGCTGCCCGGTCCTAACCGGCACTATTCACATCGACAATAACCGTCTTCTCTGGGCAGACGAGCCTGAGCCTCATTCCGAGATTTTCGCCTTTCGTATGCCCCGTCTGTAGACGCCGACGACGCGACGAAATTTATTTTCCCGCTGGAATTTGCCAGCTTCTTGCGGCCGATCGCCGACTTCGCCGAGCGCGCCACTGCCGGCGACGGCGGAAAGAAAAGCTGAGATGAAATAGACGGCCGGTTTTCTAGCGCGTTTTGTGTCCGACCTTTGCGAGCACGCCGCTGAGCATTTCATTCTGCCCGCCCGTAAGCGCCCGCTTTTTCTCCATCGCCGTTCGTTGAGTCGTCGAAAACATCTGGAAGGAAAAAATCGCTAAGGCGCCAGGCGAGGGGGTCGATTGACAAGCCGTTCTTTGTCGGGCTACCGTCTGCTCAGCCACGGACAGGTTCGGGCGTTGGGCGCAGAAGAGCTGATATGGTCCCTTGCAGAACGATCACGGCTGTTATCCTGCTGGCCGGATTTTTCGCTCCGCCGTCGGCTCTTGCCGCTCAAGAATTGAAAAAAATCAGAATCGCCTACCCGAGCAATTCAATATGCTGCCTTCCTCTGTTTGCCGCGCTCAAGTGGAAGATATTCGAGGACAACGGCCTGCAAGTGGAAATTATCCAGGTCAGATCCCAAGTCGGCAATGTGGCTCTCGCGGGCGGCGAGATTCAATATTTTGCCGGAGTCGGACCCGCTTCGGTGAGCGCCACGTTGAGAGGCATGGCTTCGAGAGCCGTCTGGTTCGCCTCCGATCAGCTCATCTACTCCCTCATTGCGCGGCCCGAGTTTCGGAACTTGAAGGATCTGAGAAACAAGAAGGTCGGCCTGACGGGACTCGGCGGGACCATGCACGTCGCGCTGCAAATCGCCCTGGAGTCCGCCGGCGAGAGCCCGAAGAACTTCGTTTACCTGGGACTCAGCGCCGCGCAATTGCTGCCGGCGGTCGAGGCCGGCGCCATCGACGCCGCGGTCCTTAGCCCGCCGTTCGTCTCGTTCGCGCAGAAAAGAGGATTGAAAGAAGTCCTCGACGTCGGCGCGCGCGTCAGGATGCCGCTCGGCGGCCTCACGACGCTCGTGGCAACGATGCAAAATCGGCCGGACGAGCTGAAAAGAGTCATTCGCTCTTTGCAGCTCGCCAGACGGGAATTTCTCAAGTCGAAGGAAAAGAGCGCGACGATGATCGCCGATTTTCTGAAGGTCGATCGGCAGGCGGCGGAAGACACCTATGTCGACGTCGAAAGGACGGCCAGCGGCAGCGGCGTGCCGACGCGCGAGGGCATCGACCAGATCGTCAAGTCCCTCCAGTCGGCGGGCCAGTTCGCGGATCGAAAAGTCGCCTTTGAAGAGGTCGCCGATGATAAAATCGCCAGAGAGGTGGCGCGCGAGCTCGGCTACAAGATCGATTAAGAATTAAAAGGTGAAGCATGGCAGGCGATAGGACCGCGAACAAATACGTTCGGAACTATGTGGCGATCGTCACGCCGTTCAGAGAAAACTTCGAAGTCGATGAGCCCGCGCTGCGTCGGCACCTTAAGTACTTCATGCAGCCGGGTTTCGCCGGCCGAGAGGGCGCCATGATCATCAACCCGGAGGCGGGGGAGCTTTTCTACCTCAGCCGGGAGGAGAAAAGGAGAAGCGTCGAGATCGCGATGGAAGAATGCGGCGGCAAGGTTCCGGTCTTCGCCGGCGTCGTGGATCTAAGGACGGAGGACGCCGTCAAGGTCGCGGTGGACGCAAAAGAGCGCGGAGTGGACGGGTTATTCTTGATACCGCCGATCGGGATGATGGACATCACGACGTCCTGGGATCCGGAAAAATATCCCGAGGTGTGGATCGACATGGCGCAGGCCGAGCTGGCGGCCGCCGATCTTCCCGCCATCGTCCATCCGGTGGCGGGCCGGACTCCGACTTTCGGCATCGGTCTTCCCTTGGCGCCGGCGCTCCTGATGTGCCGCGAAATCCCGAATATCGTGGGCTGGAAGATGACCTACAGCTACGAAGGCACGAAAATTATCGCCCAGGGCCTGAAGACGCTCGACCGACACGTCGCCGTGCTCATCGCGACCGGACGCTACTTTCACGAGCACCTTTCGACCGGAATCCTCGAAGGCACTCTGTCGGGCTCTTACAATTACGCGATGGAGCCGATGATGGCACACCTTGAAGCCTGGAAGCGGCAAGACATCGCGGCGGCATGCCGGCTTTGGAATTCCGGGATGTTTGAATTGCACGCTTACGTCTACTCCGACTACTCCCGTCTGCACGTCCGGTACAAAACAGCCACGTGGCTGAGGGGGCTCATCCCCTCTCCTTTCATGCGGCCGCCTCAGCCGCAGCCGAGAAAAGAAGAAGTCCGCAGTCTGACCAATCTTCTGAGAAAATCGGGCTTAAGCGTGATTGAAAATGACGCGATAGACTACGTCGTGAACCGGTTGAAGCGATAGAGAAGCCTTAAGTGCCGGTCTCCTCCAGATGCCCGCCCGCTTCCGCCTGCGCCAGAATCTCATGGATGGTCTGGATCAGCTTCCGCGCCGCTTCCGGAGTCAGCTCCACCGCCACGCGCGCGCCGGGCCCTTCGGCTTCATTCACGAAATCGATGTTGAGCGCATGTTCCTCTTTGGCATGGTACGGATGGTCGAACGAAACGTTCAGCTCGCGCACTTCGAACCAGCCGTCCTTCCCTTTGCCGCTGCCTTTGATCGGCACTTGTTTCGCGATCATCGTGCACATCGTTGTCTCCTTTCGGTTCTCACTCGTGATCGTATGACGAGATCTTTCCGATCACGACCCAAGATACCGCGCGAGGAACGGCCAGATTTTTTTCCATCCGTCCATCGCTTGTTCCTGACGATAAGCCGGCCGATCATAGTAGAAGAAGCCGTGGCCGGCGCCGTCATAGCGGTGAAACTCATAGCTCTTGCCGTGCTTTTTTAACTCCTCCTCGTGCTTGTTCACCTGTTCGGGCGACGGGGCTTTGTCGTCGTTGCCGAAAAGCCCGAGAAGCGGCGCCGAAAGGTCTTTGGTGTAGTCGATCGGCGCGACCGGCTGCTTGGGCGTCAGCTCTTCCTTCGACGCGGCGACCTTCCCGCCCCAGCACTCGACAATCGCGCTCAGCCCTTTCAACTTGCAGCCGACGAGAAACGCGTGGCGGCCTCCGGAACAGGTGCCGAAAATACCGATCTTGCCGTTGAAGTTCGGCTGCGCACGGAGAAAGGCCATCGAACCTTCGATGTCGCCGAGAACCTGATCGTCCGCGACGCCGCCGGCCGCTCGCACCTTGGCGCCGACGTCTTCGGCCGTGCCGTGACCGTCGCGAAAATAAAGATTCGGTGAGATCGTCAGATAGCCGTGATGGGCGAATCTTCGCGTGCACTCCTTGTACCACTCGTCCCATCCCGGCGCGTGGTGCACGAGGACCATTCCCGGGAACTTGCCTTCGCCCAGCGGCTTGGCCAAGTACGCGTTGATCTTATCCCCCTTGGCGCCTTTAACATCGACGGTCTCCGCCGTCATGCCCTCATACTGGTCGGTTGTATACATGGTACCTCCGTGTGATTTGGTTTTATTGCGTCGCTGGTTGCATTACACCAAACAAACCTAAAAGGCAAAAGGCTAAAGGGGATTCTGCTCTTGTGCGGTTTTTAACTTTTGCCTTCGGATTCTTCGCCGCGCCTCCGCGGCCGGTCCGTTTGTTTGAGAATTTTCTTGCGTAAGCGGATCGACTGCGGCGTCACTTCGACCAGCTCCTCGTCGGCGATCCACTCGATTCCCTCTTCCAGTCCCATCTCGCGGTGCGGCGTGATCAAAATATTTTCGTCCCGCCCCGCGGCGCGGATGTTGGTCAGTTTCTTCTCGCGAACGATATTGACGTTGAGATCGTTGTCGCGCGAGTATTCGCCGACGACCATGCCCTCGTAGACGCGAGTGCCCGGCGCAATAAAGAGCGAGCCGCGCTCCTGAAGATGAAACACCGCATAGGGCGTCGCCGTGCCTTCGCGATCGGCGACCATCGCACCGTTGCTGCGCTGCTGGATCGGCCCGTGCCACGGCGCCCAGCCGTTGAACAGCGCGTTGGCGATTCCAGTGCCGCGCGTGTCGGTCAAGAATCGCGAGCGGAATCCGATCAGGCCCCGCGACGGAACGGAAAATTCGAGGCGCACGCGGCCGGAGCCGCCGTGGACCATCTTGGACATCTTGCCGCGCCGGGTCGCGAGCAGTTGCGAGACGATGCCGATATGCTCTTCGGGAACGTCGATGACGAGCAGCTCGAGCGGCTCGTTGACGGCGCCCTCGATTTCGCGCGTGATGACCGTCGGCTTGGAAACCTGCAACTCGTAGCCTTCGCGGCGCATGGTCTCGATCACGATCGCGAGCTGAAACTCGCCCCGGCCGGTGACCCGGAACGATTCGGGAGAGTCGGTCTCTTCGACGCGAATGCTCACGTTCTTGCGCTGCTCGTAGTCGAGCCGCTCGCGCAGCTTGCGCGAAGTGACGAACTCTCCTTCGCGGCCCGCCCAAGGCGAATTGTTCGAGCTGAAAATCATGGCGATGGTGGGCTCGTCGACGCGGAGCGGCGGCAGCGCCGCCGGCTGCTCCCGGTCGGCAATAGTGTCGCCCATCTGGATCTCTTCGATGCCGGCGACCGCGACGATATCGCCGGCGGCCACGGACTCGACTTCGCTTCGTTTGAGCCCGCGCCATCCGAATACCTGCGTCACCTTCACCGGCTGCTGGAATCCGTCCGCTCTGCAGAGCATGTAGTGACCGGTGGCGAGGGTGCCGCTTTTCAACCGGCCGATCGCCAAGCGGCCCACGTAGTCGTCGTAGTCCAGATTATTTGCCTGGAACTGCGTCGGCGCCGAAGCATCTACCATCGGTCCCGGCAGCGCATGAACGATTAAATCGAATAACGGTTTGAGATTTTCCGACGACTGTTTGAGATCGCGCGTCGCGATGCCGGCGCGAGCGTTGGTGTAGACGACGGGGAAATCGAGCTGCTCCTCGCTCGCGTCGAGGTCGATGAATAAGTCGTAGATCTCGTCCAGCACCTCGGCGGGCCGGGCATCCGCGCGGTCGATCTTGTTGATGCAGACAATCGGCGGCAGCCCGGCCTCGAGCGCTTTTTTCAAGACGAAGCGCGTCTGGGGCAGCGGCCCTTCCGACGCGTCGACGAGCAGCATGACGCCGTCCACCATCGCCAGGGTCCGCTCCACCTCGCCGCCGAAATCGGCGTGGCCGGGTGTATCGACGATGTTGATCTTGACGCCGGCATAATGAATCGAGGTGTTCTTCGCCAAAATCGTGATGCCGCGCTCGCGCTCGAGATCGAGAGAATCCATGACGCGATCGACCACTTGCTCGTTGGCGCGAAAAATCCCGCTCTGGCGCAGCATGCCGTCGACCAAGGTCGTCTTGCCGTGATCGACGTGAGCGATGATGGCGACGTTGCGGATATCGCCGCGACGATTGTTCTCGGTTGGGCTCATGGATCTTCTAGAAACGGTTGCGACGCGACGAACAACTCAATGACCGGCCACAGGCGCGAAGCAAAAGAGGTGGAAAAAACATCTCGCCGACCCGTTTGCGAGATCGGGGCCGCGGTGTTATGGTGAGTCGTTCTTTAGAGCTTATCTTTCGCCACCTTGGGTAGCCTCCGAGCTTTAATTGAGCCGGAGGCTTTTGTTTTCAGTGTAAGGAGGGGATATGTCAGAGACAAGAGATGAAGTCAAACTGCAAGACGGGACGCTCATTCGGCACAGAATCGTCGGATACGAAGGAAGGATCGACGGCACTACGGGCCTTAAGATCTGTTTCACTCAGGGCGGAGCCTCCCTGGGAAACGCCCCTACCAAACAAACCTTCCAATACCGAGTGCTGATCGAAGGAGAAAACATGCGGCGAATCGCGCCGATCGAGGATCTGGAAATCCTCGAAGGGGCCGTGGACGTCGTCTGCTCGAGCTGCCAAGCCGCTTTTCGAACCAAGCCCGGCCATGCCAATAAACCCGCCGGGCGGTGTCAATGCGGCGGATGGATTTGCCCGTTTTGTCTGACTTGCCAGAGTACGGCTCCCTGCGCTAAACAGCGCCTGCGGCTGATCAGAAAACTGAACCCAAAGAAAAAAGCCAAAAGCATTTGAAATACGGAACGAAAGGAAATAGCGTCGACTTCCACTTCAGTATGGGACCTCCTGAAATAGGAAGATGCAAGCGTTGGTAGGTCTAGTCAGTCTCTCCTTGCGAAACGATGCCTAAGGATAAAACCGACCAGAGCGTGGTCTCCGGCTTTTCCTCCATGTTCTGCTTCTCTTGGCGGTCAGCTTCTCAGGGTCAAGACGTTAACACTCCCAAAGGAGGAGGACATGGGTAACAAATTATACGTCGGCGGTCTGCCCTATTCCGTAACGGAAGGACGACTGCAGGAAATCTTCGCCGCGCACGGCACGGTGGAGTCCGCGAAAGTAATCTCGGACAAATTCACCGGCCAGTCCCGCGGGTTTGGTTTCGTGGAGATGAGTTCCGGCGGCGAGGCGCAAAAGGCGATCGAAGCCCTGAACGGCACCCAACTCGACGGGCGGACTCTGGTCGTCAATGAGGCAAAGCCGATGGCGAGCCGCGACGGCGGCGGCGGCCGAGGCGGAAATCGAGGCGGAGGCGGCGGTCGCGACCGCTGGTAATTTTTTTCTTGCTTAACTGGTAATTTCTTTTTGCTTAAAAGGGGGCAACAGGTCGGGTTGCCCCCTTTTTTGTCTAAAAGCAATGCCTGCGTCATGCAACCTCTTCGCGCCGCTCTTGCGGAACGGTTTGTATCGCTTTGAAAAACGCGCCTCAGCAAGCACTTGAGCTTATTGTCTCCCTCGGCCCCCCGGCGCGCTCCGGCCGCGTGACGTTTCGTGACGTTTTTTGTTCTGTAAGGCGCTTTTTTGTACTACGGCGATTCTGCGTCCGAAAAAATCCCTGTCCGGCCGGTTCTTTCGCCCCGATTTCCTTGGCATGGTCATTGCTCCACGCTATAGTCCTTGCTCCTATAACGGGTCCACATGCAAGTTCTCGATTTTGCCCATAAACCGGCCGCCGAACTCTTTTACAGCCACATACTGCGCTGCATCGGACAAACCCTGGAACAACTGGAGCTGAAGGCTTTCGAGATCAAATGCCAGGACGACATTTATCTCGTTCAGGGCTGGCAAAAAGCCCCTTCCAGCGCCATCGACCTGAAGCGGCGTTACACGCTGGATGATTTGCGCGAGCTGGAACTCGAACTGCGCAGACAGAGGCGGCCGGGATCGGCCCGTCCGAATCCGCTCAAGCTCTCGCAATTCCTTCGTATGGCCGGAAACTACGTGGATTACGTCGGCGCGCGGCTGCTGCGGGTCGAGTGGCAATGGCAATCCGACAAAGTTCAATGCATCACGATCCAGTACGAAGGGCGAGATACGGCGCAAGAGGAAAATGGTTCTTCACTCGGGACGATCGACGAGATCTGCATTCACATCTATAAGGAAAGAAAAAAAGTCCGGACCATCCCCCGCGCCTTGCCCTCGGAACAAGTAAACTGAATCGCATCGCCCGCGCAGCTCATTTCAGCTTCCATCCCTTACTCGAGACGTCCACGAGCGTCCCCGCCGGGTCGTGAACGCCCACCTCCGCGAAACGGCCGTCGCGCGGCTTCTTCTCGTTGTCGCCTTTCGCGCCGACTGCGCCGGCGACTTGAAGCGTCCCCTCCATGTCTTCGACTTGAAAGCCGAAGTGGTCGATCCCTTCGCGGCCGCCGCGGGCCGGCAGTATCGCCAGATTGATATGACCGTCGGATAAGTAAACGGCGCGGTTGCCGTCGGCGCGCACCGGCCCGCGCCAGACTTCGGTGAGACCGAAAGTCTGTTTGTAAAAGTCAGCCGTCTTCTCCTGATCTTCGCATTTGATCGCGACGTGCCTGATTCTGGCCATAACGACTTTCCTCCTTCTATTTATACAAGCGATCCATGAAGCCGCTCTTCTTGATCTCGTCGAGAACGCTGCGATCGACGAAATACGCCGCGCTCTGAGATTTCGGCGCATTCACCTGTTCCAGCTCCGAGCGGAGACCGGCGTCGTCCGGATACGGCGCCGCCTCGAGATTCTCCTTTACGTCGTCGACCCACGCCCCGACTTGTGGGTCGCTCAAACCGCGCATGTATTTTTGCAGGATGCGCACGGTTCCCGCTTTGTTCGTCTTGAGATAGTGGATCGCTTCGATATAGGCCTGCACGAACCGGACCACGCCGGCGCGGTCGCGCTTCAGTTTGCGCTCGGTGGTCGTCAGCGGGCCATCGAGCCCGGAGATTCCCAGCTCGCGCGCGCTGGCGCCCTTGAGCTGGCGTGCTTTGTTCTGGAAGACGAGGAGCATTCCCGACTCGCCCAACACGCCGACTTCTATTCTCCCCGCCTCCAGCGCCTGCGTAACGCCCGGCGTTCCGCCCATCTGCAACACCGTGACATCGGCTTCCTTCATGCCGGTTTTCTTCAGCGCGGTGCGGAGAAAAGTGTCCCCGGCCGAGCCGAACTGCGTCACGCCGACGATTTTTCCTTTGATGTCTTTGAGACCGCCGAGGATGGAATCGGGCTTGACGAGAACCCGCTGCGAGGAATACGCCGAGGGCGACGCGAGCATCGCGATCTCCGCGCCTTGCATGCGCGCGCGCAATATCGCCGCGCTGCCCGCGACGATGTAGTCGAGATCGCCGGCCATCAGCGCCTGCACCGTGCGCGGACTGCCGGGGATCAGGACAACGTCGGCGGTGAAACCGTATTTCGTCAGAATGCCGGCGTCGCGCGCGATCCAAAAAAGACCTTGCCCCGGATTGATCGCGACGTGCGCCAAGGTGAGCTTCTCGGCGTGGAGCGCGACGGGAGCGAGGATCAAGAACGCCAGAACGGCCAACAGCTTCATGACGAGACAATTATCTCGGCGGATTGATACCTGTCAATGGTTCCACGTCGAATCTCGTGGCTCGCGCCTTGTCCAGTTGACATCGTCAGGTCTCGTCCACTACTTTCGCCGAAGGTACCTACACAATCGCTGGAGGAGTAAAGATGGCCATCGACTTCGTCACCAATCAGGAAATCATTGTAGCCGCCCGCGGCAATCTCGACCAAAACGCGTGGGACTATCTCACCGGCGGCGCCGAGTCCGAGACCACGATGCGGCGCAACCGCCTCGGTTTGGACTGCCTCGCTTTCCGCCCGCGCATTCTCGTCGACGTCTCTTCGATCGACACGTCGACCACTTTTCTCGGCCACCGACTTAAAATCCCCGTCATGCTGGCGCCGATCGGGTCGTTGCAGATTATCACGCCCGAAGGCGGGATCGCCGTCGCCAAAGCCGCGGCAGAGTCCGGCACGATCAATTTCGTCAGCTCGGTGACCCAGCCGAGCCTCGAAGAGATCGCCGCCGCAAGCCCCAGTCCAAAGATATTTCAGCTCTACGTCGCGGGCGATATGAAGTGGGTCGAGAGCCTGCTCGCGCGCGTGAAGCAAGCGGGATACGACGCACTTTGTCTCACGGTGGACACCGCGGTTTACAGCCACCGCGAGCGGCAGATGATGGGACGCTGGCTGCCGCCGAGCCGGCGCCAAACCGGCTACGAATACCGCGCCGCGCTCACCTGGGAGACGATGGACGCGATCAAAGAAATCGGCCGTCTGCCGTTTATTTTAAAAGGCGTGGCGACGGCGGAGGACGCGGCGCTGGCGGTCGAGCGCGGCGTCAGCGCGGTTTACGTTTCGAACCACGGCGGCCGGCAGCTCGACCACGGACGCGCGACGATCGAAATGCTGCCGGAGATCGCCTCCGCCGTAGGCGGCAAGGCGGAAATCGTCCTGGACGGCGGCATTGCGCGCGGCAGCGACGTCGTGAAGGCGATTGCTCTCGGCGCCAACGCCGTGGCGATCGGAAAACTGCAAGGATGGGGTTTGGGCGCGGCGGGCCAAGCAGGACTCGTGCGCGTGCTTCAATTATTGGAAAGTGAGATCACCGTGACGATGGGACTTCTCGGCGTGAAGCGCCTCGATCAGTTGAACTCATCGTTTCTCTGCAAAGCCGAA
>DASXRG010000397.1:0-1910 GCA_036506735.1 Binatia bacterium
GTAGGCCGAACTCTTCGTCAAGCTTTGAGTTGCTAGAAAGCGGCCTGAAGGCGATGACTTACACTTCTCAGTGATCCGTGACGGCGAGCAAACTCTACTTCCCTTTTCTCTTTTTGATTTCCTCGATCAGTTGCGGGACGACCTGGAAGACGTCGCCGACCACACCCAAGTCGGCGAATTGAAAGATCGGCGCTTCCGGGTCTTTGTTGATCGCGATGATCGTCTTGGAGGTCTTCATCCCCGAGAGATGCTGCACGGCGCCGGAGATGCCGCAGGCGATATAGAGATCCGGCTTGACCGTCTTCCCCGTCTGGCCGATTTGCATGGCGTACGGCACCCATCCGGCATCGACCGCGGCGCGCGTCGCGCCGACCGCTCCGCCGAGCAGATCGGCGAGCTGCTTGAGCATCGCGAAGTTTTCCTCGCCTTTGAGCCCGCGGCCGCCGGAGATGATCGCCTTGGCGCCTTCCAGTTGCGGCCCTTCTTGCTTCACGACCACGCGCTCTTTCAGGTGGACTTTGCGCAGCGCTTCGTCGGAAACCGCGGGCACCTCTTCGACCGACAGCGGCTTATCATTGGCCTTCGGCTCGAAAGATTTCGGCCGAACCAACAAGAGCTTGGTCCCGCCGCTCACGAGCGTGCTGGTGTTCTGATAGCTCGCGCCCAACGCTGGAATCGTCGCTTCTACGGAACCGTCTTTCAAAACAAAATCGCCGACGTCGGCGATCGCGCCCGAATCCAGTCTGGCGCACAGCGCCGCGGCCAGGTCGCGCCCCGCATAGCTCGACGCGAACAGCATCACGGCCGGCTTATGTTTCTCGATGAGCCCGGCAACGGTCTCCGCCGCGGGCAGGGTCAAGTAGTCGCGGTACACCGGGTCGGCCGAGCGGTAAACCTTGCTCGCGCCGTGCCGAGCGAGAGCCGCAACGGCTTCTTGCGGCGCGGGTCCGAGGAGAATAGCCTCTGCCGTTCCAACTTCGGAAGCTTTTGTGAGCATCTCGAGAGTGGTCGGAGTGATCTTTTCATCGACCACCTCGGCGTAGACCCAAATCAGTTCGGCCATGGCAATTATGAATTTTGAGCTTTGAGTTTTGAATTTAATTCAGCATTCATCATTCAAAATTCAAAATTAAATTATTTTCAGCTCCGCCAAGAAATCCGCGATCTGTTTGCCGCCTTGCCCTTCGTCGGTAATCAGTTTGCCCGCCTGTCGCTTCGGCGGCCGGCCTATGGCCAGAACTTTTTCTTTGGCGCCGGACTCCCCGACCTGATCAGGTCCCAGCCCGAGGTCCGCCGCCTTGTACACTTTGATTTCTTTTTTCTTCGCCGCCATGATCCCTTTGAGCTGAGGATAGCGCGGCTCGTTGATTCCGCTCGTGGTAGTGACAAGCGCAGGCAACGTCGCTTCCACCACATCATAACCGGTCTCACTTTGCCGCTTGATGGTAACCTTGTTGCTTTCGACGCTCATCTCCTTGGCGAAGGTCACGGCCGGAATCCCGAGGAAGTGGGCGACTTGACCCGGCACAATGCCTGAGTAGCTGTCGCTCGACTCCGTGCCGCAGATCACGAGGTCGAACGGCTGCTTTTTGATGGCCGCCGCCAGCACTTTGGCGGTTCCAAGGGTGTCCGAGCCGGCGACGGCGTCGTCGAGGATGTGCGCCGCCGAAGTCGCTCCCATGGCGAGCGCGCTGCGAATGCCGATCGTCGCATCGCTCATGCCCATCGTGACGAGGACAACCGTGCCGCCGTGCTTCTCGGTGAGGCGCAAGCCTTCTTCGACGGCGCTGGCGGCCGCGGGATCGAGCTCGTGCGTGACGCCCTTGCGCACCATGCGCTTGGTCGACGGATCGATTTCGATCGTCACCGAGCTGGCGGGAATGACCTTGCCGCACACGACGACGTTCAAT
>DASXRG010000398.1:0-3802 GCA_036506735.1 Binatia bacterium
CGCTCGGTCTTTTTTCAGAATATGGCCGCAGATTTTAGTAAAGCGCGCGGAATCTATCAATACCTAAATATAGGCAATAGGCGGCACATCAAAGCAAGGATGAAGGATGAGGGATGAGGGATGAGGGATGAAAATTGGAGCAAGGCGAGCAATAAAGATGAAAGCGTAAAGCGGAAATATGAAGACGTGCTCGTGATCGTGAATCAAAATGCCGTGCTCGCGGTTCAAGTACAGGGATGAAGGATGAGGGATGAAAGCTGAAATATAAAGACGTGCTCGTGGTCGTGAATCAAACCTCCAATGGAGGTTACGAAACCGCCCGGAATTTCGTTGGCTTTGCTCCGCAAATCGACAGGTTTTTCTTCAGGGGCTTTTCAGCTTTTGAGAATTCTCAAAAGGTCAAAACGAGGCATACTTCCACGTTTCGGGAATTCCCGAAACGTCGAAATGACGGCTTGGCTAATCTAAACCGAGGCGGCGGCGCATTTCTGCGGACGAGATGCTTCCTTCTTTCTTCACGCGCGAACGGGAGCGTTCGATAACCGCCAGAAACTTTTGATTCATGCTCAAAGACACCGTTTCATTGTCAGCGTTGCGAATGGGCACAACCGCCGCAAACGGTTTCCCTCCTTTAACCACAATGATGGGCCCCTTCCGCGCTTTCCGAGCGTACTTCGATAAAGACCCTGAGGCTTTCTTCAACTCTACTTTTGTCATAGTTGAATGAGATCCTTTCCAATCCTCACTCGATTTCTTTCCTTCACTCCGACTGCCAAGACCAAAACCTTGGCTTCAGGCTGCTCTTCGACCTCATAATACACTCTTAGGCTTCCAATTCGAAGCTCCCAAGGAGCGATTGGATTGGGTCTCATGGGCTTCCTGTTTCTGGTCTCACCCATCGGCTCATTCGCAAGCTGCCGCTCCACAGTGTCTAAAACGATCTTTTGTTGACGTGCCGTGAGCCGCCGCAGATGATCTTCAGCTTCAGGAGAGTATTCGATGATGTAAGCCAAATTGCCGCGGATTTTAGTAAAGCGCGGGGGATCTGGCAATACCTAATAAGTACGCAAGAGGCATTGGGCAAAGGGCAATAGCTAACTCGGAAACCAAGCAGGAGGGACATCAAAGAAAGGATGAGGGATGAAGGATGAAACCCGAAACTCCGTAGAGGGCTTTTCAGCTTTTGAGAATTCTCAAAAGGTCAAAACGAAAGCTCAAGGGATCTCGCTCGAAGCTCTGACGACCTTCCTTAGAACCTTGAGAAGCTGCTTGATGTCCCTCCCATGCTTTAGCCAGTACCGCGTCTCTTTTCCCCTGCTGTCGTACCGGACCACGTCGATCGAGCGAAGCTTTCCCAGGTGATTGCTGATCGTCCCGACCGATCGGCCGGTCAGCTTGGCGAGATGACCGGGCGTCGTGGGGCCTTTGGCGTCGAGCAGGATGACGAGCTGATAGACGACAGGATTACCCAAGAACCTGCACAGCCGCGATTCCCGGTAGTGCGCTTCTTCCATCCGCGCTGTCTAGCCGGGCGCGATTTTCCTGTCAAGGATGATTTTCAGCTTTTGAGAATACTCAAAACCTGAAAATGACCTTGTGGACGACCCTTCCACGTTTCGGCAATTCCCGAAACGGAAATAATGCCGGCTACCTTCCGCACCGAAAGAGAATTGAAAAAAAACAGGAAGCTGAAATCAGGCGCCGCCGCTGGATTTCGCGATCGCTGCCTCGATCGCCGGCAGCGCCTCGCGGCAATGGCGCGTCGCCAGATCGTGCAGCGCTTCCGCCGCCGGCAGATCGCAATTGACGGTGTATTCGGTTTTGCTAAGGCTGTTGAGGAGTCCCGGCGGATCCGCCTGGGCGAGCGCAAGGTACGCGCTGGAGCCTTTGGGCGCGAATTCGACCAGCCGCAAGTAATGGAGCGGATCCAAGAGAAACAGAATATACACGAGGTAGAATTTACGCCGCGGTCACGGGAAGTCAACCGATGCGCGACTTCGCCCGCCGACCCTCGAGCCATTCCAACGAAGCCTGTATTCCCTGCTGTTCAATCTCATCGAGCCTTCACCAGGTTCATGCCCGATCGAGGACGCTGCCCGCCGCATCTGTGCTACCAGACTAAATGTCTCTTCTTTGGCAAACGACTTGGTCACGGTATACGTCGGCAAGTATTTCCGGTGTTGTCCGCGGCTCCTCTTTAAGTTTAAGGTCACAATTTGTGATCTTAAAGCTGCGTTCTCCTGAGGGATCAGCCATGCAATCTTCACCCGGACATCACCTGAATTGACCTCGCCCCGACGCTCCAAGATCATCGATAGTAGAAACAGCCCGTCCCATAATCTTGGAATTCGGAGGTGATCCATGAAATCAGGTTTGTTCCGTGGTCTCGGTTTGGGCGCGGCGCTCATGTATGTTTTCGATCCGCAGATCGGCAAGCGCCGGCGCGCGCGCGCGCGCGACAAGATCGTCCGCTCGCGCCGCCGATTGACCGACGCCGTGGAAACGACCGGGCGCGATTTGAAGAACCGCGCGCGCGGCCTCGTCGCCGAAACGCGCAGCCTGATTTCCGGCCCGGCGCCGAGCGACGAGGTCCTGGCCAATCGCATCCGCTCGAAGCTCGGATTCCTCGTCAGCCATCCCAGGGCGATCGACGTCAAAGTGCAAAACGGCGCGGTCATTTTGAGCGGGCCGATCCTGAAGAGCGAAGTCGACCGGCTGCTCAAGCGCGTCGCCGCGATGCGCAGCGTCAAAAACGTCGAGCATCGGCTGGAGGCGCACGGTAGCGCGGAGGGCGTCCCCGCCCTGCAAGGAGCCGCGCGCGCGCCCGGCGGCGAACGCCTCGACGTGTTGCAGACCCACTGGTCTCCCGCCACGCGCCTGATCGCGGGCGTCGCCGCGGCCGCTTTGGTCCTCGCCGGCGGCCGGCGCCACGGCATCGTCGATGCCGCGTCGTCTTTTTTGGGCGTCGGGCTGCTCGCGCGCGCGCTGACCAACATGGAGTTCAAGCGCCTGTTCGGTATCGGCGCCGGACCGTTCGCGGTGACCGTGCAAAAAATCATCGACGTGGCGGCGCCGGTCGAGCGGGTATTCTCCTTCTGGATGAACTATGAAAACTTTCCGCGCTTTATGCGCAACATCCGCGAGGTGAAATCGATCGGCGATCATCGCTCGCGCTGGGTCGCGGCGGGCCCCGCGGGCGCGCTCGTCGAATGGGACGCCGAGATTACCCGCTACGTCCCGAATCGGTTGCTGGCGTGGAAAACGCTGACCGATTCGCCGATTCAGCACGCGGGAACGGTCCGTTTCGACCCCAATCCGAACGGCACGACGCGCCTCGACATCCGGATCTCTTATAACCCGCTTGCCGGCGCGCTGGGCCACGCCGTCGCCACGATCTTCGGCGCCGATCCCAAGAGCGAGATGGACGAGGACATGGCGCGACTCAAAACGCTGATCGAGACCGGGAAGCCGCCGCACGACGCGGCGCGCAAAGAGGAGCAGCAGACCGTCCACTAGAGATGAAATTCACGACCGCATTCTTTTGATCTTTTGAGATTCTCACGGCCCGATAGGACGACGGGCGGAAGAGAATATTGTTTTCAGCTCCGCGCGGGCGGATCGGAAATTATATTCTCTCTTCCGCCCGTTTTTTTTGCTGCGGCCGTGTTCGCGTAACGCCGCGCTAGACGCCCGCGCGGGCGCGGATGTCTTTGCGCGTGACGTAGTCGATGATCTGAATATTTTCCGCCGGCCCGGAACGGTTGCCCATCATGATCATCGGCCCGGCGCCGCTGTTCTCCAG
>DASXRG010000399.1:0-3890 GCA_036506735.1 Binatia bacterium
ATCCCCGGCGGCCGCGCCAGCGGCGCGTCGGCGAGGCGGGGATAGCGGCAGGCGCCGACGGCGTTCCACGCCTCCTCCACCGTGCTGACGTGCGGAAAAATAATTCCGTAGACGCCGATGTCGAGCACTTGCTTGGCGATCCACTGGTTCATCTCGCCGCCGTTAGGCGGGATGCGCACCATCGGCGTGACTTTCGGCGCGAGCGTTTTGCTCTCGACGATCTCACGGCGGTCGAGCATGAACTGAATGGCATTGCGCAGGCCGGGAAAATCGAGCGGTGAATGTTCCATCTCGAACGCCACGCCGTCGAGCGACGAGCCCGCCAACGCGATCGCGCTTTCGACGTCCACCGGCGTGAACGCGACGAAAGCAGTTTGTCCCTGTTCCAAGGCTTTGATTACGCCGTTTAATCGCGCTATGTCTGCCATGAGAATATTCTCCTTGATTGAGAGCGTTGACGAAGCATCTATACCAAAGGTAATTGTGAGTAACAATCTAGTTAGATCTTTCAGGCCGGTCAGAAAGGTCTCAGAGGCGAGTCGCGCGCGAAATCGGGGAGCGCAGGCGTACTTTTTTGAGTACGTCGAGCGAGACGATGAGCGTGCAACGAAGCATATGAGCCTTTATGGCCGGCCGCCGGAGGGAATATGATCATCGATGCGCATACGCATTACACCAGCGAGCCCTTGGAACTGCTCGCCTATCGCGCGCGGCAAATTATCGAGCAGGGCAACCCGCAGCGGGCAAACTTGCAGATCAGCGACGAGACGCTGGCCAGATCGATGGGCGGACAGTTTGCGCGCATGAAACAGAGCGGCATCGACCGGCTGCTCTTTTCGCCGCGGGCCGGCGGGATGGGCCATCATTTCGGCTCGCCGCTCGTGAGCCGCTACTGGACCGAGGCGTGCAACGACTTGATCGCGCGCGTCGCCAAGCTCTGGCCGGATAAAATCTCACCGGTCTGCCAGTTGCCGCAATCGCCGGGCCTCGGTCCGAAAGAATGGATCGATGAGCTGGACCGCTGCGTGAAAGAGCTGGGCTTCGTCGGCTGCAACGTCAATCCCGACCCGGCGGGGGGCAAAGAGCCGCTGACGCCGTCATTGGCGACCGACTGGTGGTACCCGCTGTGGGAGAAAATGGTCGAGTTGGACGTGCCGTGCACGATCCACGCCAGCGCGTCGCTGAATCCCGCCTTGCATCTGACGAATTCCTACTACATCGGCTGGCACAACGCGGCGGCGGTCGAGCTGCTCAAATCGCGCGTGTTCAAGGATTTTCCCAAGCTCAAAATCATCATCCCGCACGGCGGCGGCGCGATTCCGTACCAGTGGAACCGGCAGCGCGGCATGCACGTCCGGGAGGGGCTGGAGCCGTTCGAGGAGGCGGCGCGGAAAGTTTACTGGGACATGGCGATGTACGACAAAGAGTCGATGGAGCTTCTGATCAAGCGCGTCGGCGCCGACCGCGTTCTCTTCGCGACGGAGATGTTCGGCGCGGTCAACGCGATCGATCCCAAGACCGGGCGCAACTTCGAGGACATCGTGCCGATCTTCCAATCGATCGAGTGGCTCTCGGACGAAGACCGGAAGAAAATCACCGAGGGTAATGTGAGGCAGCTTTTCTCACGGATAAAATAGGAAAGAACCGTATGGCACGAGCCATCGACATCCATCACCACTATGTTCCCCAATACGTCTTGGACGAAACCGGGCGTCATGGAAAAACTTTCGGCGTCGAGCTCGCGGAAAAAGACGGCAAGGTCGGGTTTTCTTTTGCCGGCAAACCGCCGCATATCCTGCAGCCGCCTTTGATGGACGTCGAGCGGCGTCTCGAGGTGATGAACCAGGGGAAAGTCGCGATCGCGGCGCTGGAGGCGAATACGAACAGCCTCGGCTACCGGCTGAACGGCGCGCAGGGAGAAACGTGGTCCCGGCTTTACAATGACGGCGTCCAGGATCTCGTCCGGCGACATCCGGACCGCTTCATCGGCATGGCCACGGTGCCGCTTCAAGACGCGGCGCGCGCCGCGAACGTTTTGCAGCACGCCGTCAGGGAGCTTAAATTTCGCGGCGCCTTCATCGGCACCAACGTCAACGGCCGCTATTACAACAGCACCGACTTCGATCCATTCTGGGCCAAGGCCGAGGAGCTCGACGTGCTCGTCGTGATGCATCCCGAAAATATCGCCGGCGCCGAGCGCATGGGTTCTTACGGCCTCAACGCGGTCTGCGGCAACCCGGCGGATTCCACGCTGTCGCTCGGCTTTCTCATCTACAGCGGCGTCTTCGACCGGTTTTCGAAGCTCAAAATCTGCGCGCTCCACGGCGGCGGATTTTTTCCTTATCACCTGGGCCGCTTCGACCAGGAATACGCCACCGGCCGCGGCGCGCGCCCCGCCGAGTGTTCCTCGCCGCCGAGCGCTTATCTCAAAAACCTTTACTTCGACACGCTGGTTTACGACGTGGACACTCTCGATTATCTGCGGCGAAAAGTCGGCGGCGACCGCCTCATGCTGGGCACGGACTATCCCTATACTCTGGGCGATTGGATGGGCGTGGAAAAAATCGCGGCGCTGGAATGCGCGGAATCCGAGAAAGACGCGATTCTTACAGGCAACGCCAGGCGGCTGCTGAAGCTGTGAAATCTCATGACCCTCACCCTCGCCCTCTCTCGCAAGCGGGAGAGGGAAATCATTCGCCTTCTTCGAAGCCGAATAATTTTTTCGCGTTCCGGTAGTAAATCTTCTCCTTGTCTTCCCGCGAAATATCCAGCTCGTCCATTTCCTTCAGCGTCATCGGATAGAATTGATCGTCCCGGCCGCCGCGGCCGTGCGGGTAGTCCGCGCCGAACAAAACCTGCTCGGGGCCGACGGTATCGCAGGCGAGCTTGATAAAAGAGGCGCGAATCGGCCCGGCGGTATCATAGTAAATTTTCTTGAAATATTCCTCAGGCTCGAGCTTGCAATCGAGCCCGCCCTCGCGCCAGTTGAGCCGGTCGAGATAGAGCAAAATCATGCCGCCCAAGTGGGACGCGATCAGCTTCAACTTCGGATAGCGGTCGAAAATTCCGTTGTAGACGATGCGCGCGAGCGCCAGGGTCGAATCGGTCGGCCAGAGAATTTTTTGATGCAACGAATACTTGTTCCAGTTCGGCTGGCACGGCGCGTTGGCGGGATGGAGAAACAACGGCTTGCCGGCCGCGTGGAGCGCGTCCCAGAACGGCTTGAACTCGGGCTCGTCGAGATATTTTCCCGCGAGATTGGTCGGCAGCATCACGCCATGCATGCCCAGATCCTTGTAACACCTGTGCAGCTCGCCGAGCGCGTCTTCCATGTCGATCATCGGCAGCCGGGCGAACGCCTTGAAGCGGCGCGGATGCTTCGCGTGCGCGTCGGCAAACGAGTCGTTCAAAATTTTACACAACTCCAGGGCTCTGGGCCGGTCGCCGCCTTGCTCGATCCGGCCGCCGGTGTTGGACAGGACGCCGATGTCGATGCCGTATTTATCCATCACGTCGAGATATTCGCCGTGATCGAAAGGATGAAAACCCACGCCCCGGACGTCGTTCTTCGACTGCTCCGGCACGAGCTCGAGATACTTGCCGGGAAACGCGTGAAAGTGTGTGTCGATGATCATGGCGCATCCTTATCGGTATCGTTTTTCCATCTCGTTGAAAAATCCCTCGGCTTCCAGCTCCTGAAGAAAGCTCAAATCGACGAACTGCTCCGGCCTGGCGTTCTTGGCTTGCGGGAATTGCGGCACGGCCATCTCCAGCATGTATTGAATGCCTTTCATGGTCGGATACGGCTTTTTCGGCGTTCGTTTCAAATAGTGCTGGTACGAATATTCCAGCACGTCCTGATCGCTGGTCCGCATGTATCGGGCGAGACT
>DASXRG010000400.1:0-12108 GCA_036506735.1 Binatia bacterium
GACCCAGGGCACCCACTGGCTCGATGACTCGATGAAACCCCAGCGCAGCTTCGGGAAGACCCGCGGTATCTCGCTCATGATCAGCGCGTAGCATGCGGTGACCGTCGGGACTCGAAATGTCGAGAAACCGCCGCCGGCTTCATTGTTCAACCATTTGAACAGATCGGGGTTGCCGTTGGCAATGTGCACGGTCACCGGAATGTCGAGTCGCTCGGCCTCGTCATAGATTGGATAATAAAATGGGTCCGTCATCAGCTTTCCCCTTTCGAAGGGGCGCACGCAGACGCCGACGGCGCCATGTTCCTTGGCGAAGCGAATTT
Source organism: Binatia bacterium (assembly GCA_036506735.1). Taxonomy (GTDB): domain Bacteria; phylum Desulfobacterota; class Binatia; order UBA9968; family UBA9968; genus JAJPJQ01. Next base: position 321 of record DASXRG010000400.1, read on the forward strand.
GCGGCGCGGCTTCGGTCGGGGTCAACGCCGGAACGACACAGGTCCAGCGCAGGCGGTTCTCGCCGAGTTTCCAGACATCCGCCAGCCAGCGGTTCCAGCTCCAACAGAGCGCGATCTCCACTTCCGGGCGGCGCGTGAGCGGCCGGAGCCAGAGCGAGTTGTAGAGCACTTGAACGTCGATTCCCAACGCGTCCAAGTGTCTCAGCCGTTGGGCCACATCGCTGACCTCGCGGGCTTGCACGGGAGTTCCCACTTCTCGGCCGAATCTCTTGACGTGCTCTTCAGACTCCTTCTCATTGGGCGAGGGAAACTTGGGGCCAAGGTCCTCGCCGTCGAGAAACCAATGCTGGCGCTCGGGATTGTCCGGATCCGCTACGAGCGTCGGGCGATATTTTTCTTCGCCGGGCTCGAGATAATCCCATACGCGCTCGTTCTCTACCACGTGCGCGTCCGCGTCGATCACGTCCGTTTTTAGGTTTGCCGTTGACATAGGCCTCGTTGCGATGGCGGTCGAAACTTTACCCGTGTCGACTCGCGGCTGTGGCCCGACGCCGATCAGTATTTGGCGAGTATTTCGGGCTCCAAGCGGGTGAGCTGATCGGCGATCGATTGCTGGTCGATGTTCGCGGAGATTTCCTCGTATCCGGCTTGTTTGACCATGGCCGGGAACCGCGTCTTGAGTTGCTCCAACGTCCAGCGGACCGGGTCTTCCACGCCTTCCTCTTTCATTTTGTGAGCCTTATCTAGGCCGCCGGAGGCGCCGACGTGATAGTGAGGGTTCTTGTAGAAGCAATCGAAGCGCAGAATTCTTTTTCCCTCGTCCTCCGAGCCGGCCGTCGTGATGTCGAACGTCAGCCCTTCATCGGTGCCGCCGACGCCTTGTCGGTGCTCGACGGTCATGCGCATTCCGGCCTGCTCGATAATAATCGGATCGCTCTTCGTCTTTTCCATCAATCGACCCTCCTGTGATGACAGTTCGATCTCCGCTGAACTCAGTACATCTACGCTCTCTTCCTGTCAATCCGACTTAAAAGCCCGCAAAACGTTGTCTAAAAAGGATCGTCGATCGGGCTTCAAACTTCTACAACGACACTTTCTTTGTGGGACTCAGCTCGGGAACCTTGTCACGTTTGCTCAATTGCGCAAATCCGCAAATGAGACCGATCGGCAAATACGGGTGTTACGATCTGTCGAGCTCGCAGAGAAAAACTTTCGGCAGGGACCGATTCCGCGTTTTCGGAATTGTCGAATCGCGCTCGTTCCCCGTTATCTTCTGCCGCCCCAGAGCGCTTCACTTGCCAGACGCGCGCCTTCGGCCATCGCTTTAAATTTCGCCCACACGACGGTCGGATGAATCTCGGGCTCGGCGGTGGCCTGCGAGGAGAAGCCGCAGTCGCTCCCGGCGATGACGTTTTCGCGCCCGACGATCTTGGCGAAATTGATGACGCGCTCGGCTACGAGCTCCGGGTGCTCGACGATGTTGCTCGTGTGGGTGATGACTCCGGGAATGAGCACTTTCCCATCCGGCAGCTTGACCTTCTCCCAAACGCGCCACTCGTGCTCGTGCCGGGGATTCGCCGCCTCGAACGAATAAGCGCAGGCATTGACCCGCAGCATGATATCCGCCATGTCCTTCAAGCTCATGTCGTTAATCCGCGGTCCGATGTTGATGCCGTAGCAGGTGTGGAAGCGCACTTTCTCCGGCGGAATGTCTCTCAACGCGTGGTTCAGCGCCGCGACGCGCAGCTCGGCCCATTTCCGGCATTGCTCGATCGTCGAGCCCGGATTCGAGTTGTAATAGGTCACTAGCCGCGGATCGTCCACCTGCAACAGGAACCCGGCGGCGATGATCGCTTTGTACTCTTCGCGCATCGCGTCGGCGATCGCGTAGAGGTAGGCCTCCTGCGTCGGGTAATGCTCGTTCTTGCGCTGCGCCTCGATATTGCCGGGCGAGGTGGCGGGCATGAAAGCTTCCTCGACGTTCACGCTTTGCAGCGCGGCCTTGAGGTTGTCGATATCTCTTTGAAGCGTCTCGTGTCCTTTGTAGGTGACGGGCCCCGTGCACACGAAACCGGTCGGCGGGCCGACGGACGCGCCGCGCCAGCGCGCATACCACTCGTAATACTCCGGAAAGTCGATGGCCTCGCGCGATCCCACCCACGGTCCCGCGCGCGGCGGCGCCGGTCGCGGCTCGAAACCGGCCAGGCGCTCGCCGATATAGGTGACGAAGCCCGCTTTTCCCTGCTCTCCGTCGCTGACGACATCCATGCCCGCCTCCGCCTGCCGGCGGACGATTTCGGCCACCGCGCTCCGGACCCGGGCGGCGAACGCCTGGCGGTCGTAGGATCGGCCGTCTTCTTTCGCCTGCAGAGTTTCGATTAGATCCGCCGGCCGCGCCAGGCTTCCGACGAACGTGGTGAGAATCCTCTCGGTGCTCCGCTTCATGTCGTTACTCTGATCGACCGCCTGCTCATGAGACGCTGCGGCTTTCCGCGTCATCGAAAAGGCCGCGAGCGTGCATCCAGGCCTGCGTTTTTTCGAACATGGGTCGAGTGTAGGGCAGGGGGACCACGCGTTCGCCGACGCCGAAACGGCGCACGTCGACGTGATCGCGAAAGCGCTCGGGAATCTCGTCGATGAAGTAGTGCTTGTATTTTTCCGGTTCGAAATCGATATCGGATTGCGCCTTGATCAGAGCGCGCATATACCACTCGACGTTTTTCGCATCGACGTGGCGCGGAAACATAAAGGCCATCATGAAGGTCGTGGAGACGATTCTGCGAAAGCCGTGCTGTTCCAGCAGATACAGCTGCGGTCCCCAGACGTTCACCGCGGGTATCTTCCGCGCCAGGGCCGCATCGACGCGCGACCAAGACGAGCCGACGAATTTAAGGATGATCTCCTCGGCCGGCAGAAATACCTCCAGAGACTGCAGAGCGGAATAGTGACTCCCCGAATGATAACCGACCGCAATGTCGGTGCGCGCCAGATCGCTCGGCCGGGAAACGCTGGAATCGCCGGGAACCACGATCGCCGCTTCGCAGACGCTGTAAGCGTTGTTCCACATGACCCCTTCTTCGAGTTTCGCCGCCTGGTTCACCGTCCAATGGCACGCGCAGCTGACATCGCCTGCGCCTTCGCCCTTGCGTCCATGGCCTTCAGCATAACGTTCGAACGCGCCGAAATGATTATCCTCGAGCGCAGCCGCCGAATCGATGGCGGCGAGCCGCGGCGTGTTCTTGCGGCTGCCTTCGACGTTGAGCTCGTAATCGAGGCCTTCCTCGGTGAAATAGCCCTTTTCATCGGCGACCCAATCGTTGAGCCTGCCGTGCGGCTGAATAATAAATTTCTCCATATCGTCGTCTCCCGCCGATTATTTTCAATCGGATGCTGCGTCATCATGTCGCGCGGGCAAATGCGGGTCAAGTCTCCGCCCGCTCCGGTCCTCGCGCGCGATAATCAAATTCCCTCGATCGGACAAACGACATCGAGGAGGGACGGTTTTCCGAGAGCGAGAGAGCGGCTGATTGCGGCCGGAAGGTCTGGCGGGCGCTCGACTCGTTGAGTCTCGAGGCCGTACGCGGCGGCGAGCGCGCAGAGGTCGGGGAGATTGAGGTCGGTGCCGATGACCCGGCCGCCCCAGTGGCGGATCTGGTCCCGCTTCATGTTGCCGTAGGCCTCGTTGCGGATCACGATGATCGAGATCGGAAGCTTCCACGCGGCGGCGGTGGCCAGCTCCTGGGTTTCGAGCATGAACGAGCCGTCGCCCGTCACGCAGGCGACCGGCCGGCCGGGAGAAGCGAGCGAGAGACCGATCGAAGTCGCGAGGCCGCAGCCGATGGCGCGGAAGTCGCCGGAGTGGTACGCGTACGACCGCGCGATGAAGCGCCTGACCAGCTCGGTCGTCCCGCCGGCGCCGACGACGATCGTTTCTTCAGGCATCGCATCCATCAACGCGCGATAGACGTGCCACTGGTCGATCGGACCTTCGGCGCCGTAATCATGCGCCGCGAGCTTCTCGCGCCAGGCGCGCTTCTCGCGCGCGAGCCGGTCGAGCCGCGTGGAATTTTTTCTTCGCTCCGTTTGCTTTAACCGATCGATCAAGTCGCGCAGGACGATCTTCGCATCGCCGACCAGCGCGTGGCGGACCGGATAGATCTTCCCGATCTCGCGCTCGTCGCTGTCCACCTGTATGATCGGCGCGCCTTCCGGGATCACTTTGCCGCCGTAGCCGAGGGTCAGCGCTTCGCTGAAAGTTGACCCGACGGCGAGCACGACGTCGGACTCGAGCGAGAAGGCGCCGGCGAAGGGAAACGCGCCGAAGCCGAGAGCGCCGAGGGAAAGAGGATGCTCTTCGGAGAGGAGTCCCTTGTGCGACGGCGTGGTGGCGAACGGGGCGCCGAGAATTTCGGCGAGCTCTTTCAGCTCTGCTTCCGCCTGCGCCCAGTAGACTCCGCCACCCGCGATGATGACCGGAGCGGAGGCCTTGTTAATTTCTTCGGCCGCGCGCTCGACCGCGCCGGTATCGGGCGCGAGCGGGGGAGGGGGCTTCGGCAGCCACCCGGGCTCCGGAGCTTCTACTTCGACTTCCTGGACGTCGCGCGGCACGCCGATGTAAACCGGACCGTTTCTTCCCGTCGTCGCCTGCAGGAACGATTCGCGCAGGGAATCCAGCGCGCCCCCGCCCTTCAACGTTACGCTCATCTTGGTGACCGGCTCGAACATCTCACGCTGCGGGATCTCGTGCCAGGAGGAGGCGCCTTTGCCCGCCTCGCGGCTCCGCACGTCGGACGAAAGGGCGATGAGCGGAATCGATTCCTTGTGCGCGTACGCGACGCCGGTCAAAAGATTGGTCGCGCCCGCGCCGGAGGACGCGAGGCAAACCCCGAGGCCTCTTTTTCCCTTCGCGTACGCCGCGGCCATGTAGGCGGCCGGGCCTTCGTGCAGCGACTGCACAAAGCGGATCTCGGGGTCGCCGTAGAGCGCGTCGGTGATGTCGAAGACGGAATGGCCGGTCACGCCGAAGATATGGCGGACGCCGGCCTCCTTCAAAAATTGTACGATGAGCCGGGCGACGGTGGATTTCATCCTATTTCCTCTTTTTCCATACCTCGGCGACGAAGGCGCGCACGGTTTCGAGGTCGGAATAGGCGGGATCGTCGAGCAGGGCGTACTTCATGCCGGGAACGATGCGCGCGTGCTCGGGGACGTCGTCTTTCGGGATGTCGATCCTGAGCGAGTTTCTTCCGGTCTCGACGAGCTTCTGATACGCGATCTGCCCCTCGCGCGACAGCAGCCAATTGAGGAAAACTTTGGCGGCGTTCGGATGAGGCGCGCGGTTGATGAGCATGATGTTCCCTCCGCCCGATCCCACGAACCCTCCCTCTTTGAACCGGTCGGTTCTAAAAGCGTCGATCGCGAGCCCCTTGCTCTTAGCGTCCCAGATGTCGAGCCGGTCCGCGTTCTGCAGCGCAGAGATCGCGTATTTTCCCTGCGCGACCCAGTCGACCATCTGCCGGATGTCGCGGCTTACCGCGACGTCCATCTCGGTGAGGAAACGCTTCATCATGTCGGGGCCGATCTCGCGGTTGTAGTAGAGGAACTGGAGCGCCTCCTGCGTGCCGCCCGTCATCGGCTCGGCGATCACGATCTTGCCCTTCCACTTGGGATTCAAAAAATCCCAGTACGATTTGAACTCCTGGGGCTTCACGAGGTTCGTGTTGTAGTGGAAGTAATAGAGCGGCGCGCCGGAGAACGAAAAGATGTACTTGTCCTCTTCGTCGCCGTAGATGTGCCTACCCAGCCACCATTTGGATTGGTCCAGCACGTCCGGGAGCAGCAGGGCCGGCTTGATTGAATCGAGCACCCCGCTCTTCAACAGGCCGGTCGCGGCGGAGCCGGCGCCGCCGATGAGGAGATCGGCGATGTATTTCTCGGCCCGTCTTTCGGAAAGGATGCGGGTGACTCGCTCCGATCCGCGGACGGTCACCTCGACGAGCTTTATATCGGGGAACTTCTTCTGAAATTCCTGAAACAGCCGCTCGTGGCCGGGGAAGGTGTAGATGAACACCGTTCCTTCCTGCTTCGCGGCCTTGACGGTTTTCTCCCATTCCTCCTTCCAATCGGCTCGTGCGGCCGCGGGAAGAAAGATCGCGTAAAGGAAAACCAGAAAACAACCGACGGGGAGTCGCATGAAAGTCACTTTTCTCGAATTGTGTAGCCCGGAGCGAGCTGCATCCTATTCCGTCTCATGTTCGTAGACCTGCCGCCAGGCTTCGAAGCCGCCGCGCATGCTCGCGACATTTTTGAATCCATTTTCCAAAAAGTAAGCGACGGCGCCCAGGCTGCTGTTGCCGTGATAGCAATAAACGATCAGCTCGCGGTCCTTATCCGCGCCCGCGACGAATTCCTGCACGTTCCCGTCGTGCAAATGAACGGCTCCAGGGATGTGCGCCGCCCGATACGAGCCCGGATCGCGGATATCCACGAACAGGCAACTTTTCTCGTCGAATTTTTGCTTGGCGTCGTCAATTTTGATCTCAGGAACATTCGGCATAACTTCTCCGTGAGAGGCGGTAAGCGCGAGGCTCGAGGCGCGAGTCAGGAAAGCTTAGAAATCGGAACCGAAGCTGCAGCGCGGCGCATCTGAGACACGAGGCCCCACTGTTCGGCAGGCGGTAATTTTGCCGTCTTCACATAAATCGTTTCGACCAAATCCATGCCACGCTGCCAAACAATTAAATCCTTGTAGCTGTTGATCTTCTCCATCCCACTCGCGCCTCAAGCCTCGTGCCTTCTTTCACTTTGCCAACGGATCGGGCCGAAGCTGGAACTTCACGACTTTGGGCTTCGTGCCTTTGCCGCCCTCGACGTGAAACGGCGTGCGGTTGCCGAATGTGGCCCACATGCCTTTGCCTTTCCACCCGGCGTTCGGGTCGTCGATGCGCCCGTCCATCCACTTGGAGTAAAAGCCCATCGGATACGGCACGCGGAGGTTGACGAACTTGTTATCGACCAGCGCGAGCAGAGATTCGTTTAAATTTCCGGTGGCGACCGGCACGTTCTTGCCGAGCCCGAAGGTGTCGAACTGATCGACCCAGGTGTAATAACTGGACTCGACCGAGCCGGATTCTTTCACGTTCTCGAATTGCGGACCGGGCAGGGGATAGAGCGTCCAACCTTCGGGGCAATGCTTTCCCGTCGCCGTCGGTCCGTTGAGAAGTTTGCACTTGCGCCGGTCGAAGCTCGCCAGATGCCCGCTCGATAGCGACGCCCAGACGATTCCATTGCGATCGACGTCCATGCCGCGGATGCCGTAGGCGTTCTGCTCCAACGGCACCTCGTAATATTCCGACAGCGCGGTCATCGCGGGATTGTCGCCGGGAGCGACGCGCACGACGGCGCCGGGATACGTCAGCACCGAGCCCCAGATCGAGCCGTCCACCGGGCTCACGGCGATGCCGTAGAAGCCCGCGACGATGCGTTTGTCTTTCGCCGGATCGACCGGCTGGTTCGGCTCGACGTACTCGTCGCGTTTGCCATTGCCGTTGGTGTCGAGGATGAACGGCGTCCAGCCTTGCGCTTTCACTTCGTCGCCGGTCTCCTCGAACATCTTGCGGTTGAGCCAGCCGAGAACGGGACTCGCGGCGCTGCCGCTGCTGAGCCACAAGGTATTGTTCGCGTCCTCGGCGAACACCAGATGGTGCGTGGTGAAGCAGGTATTGATCAAGGTGAACTTCTTCGCTTTGGGATCGTACATGGACACTTGCCGCGTGGCGCTTTCGAGCGGAAGAATTTTCGCCGACGGATGGTCCGAGCCCTTTTTGCAGAACGCGGGATTTTCCGGCGGGCGGATTCTCGCGGTGAACCAGACGCGCGACTTTTCATCGTACATGGGATTGTGCTGGTTCGACTGGCTGTCCCAGATCGGCTCCGCGCCCCAGTAAGGGGAGGGTGACAACGGGTCGGTCTTCGCCGAAGGCGTTTTTGGATCGCGCACCGGGTGCTTGATCTCTATCGCCTTGTTTTTTACCGGGTCCAGCACCGGCACGAAGTCCGTGCTCAACTCGGTCGAGCCGAAGATGAGACCATTGGCGTTGAGTGTCGGGTTTCTCTTGTCGGTAGAAATCTCGTCGTGCAGATAAGCGGTCGGACGACTCCAATCCCACAAGGTGATGACGACGTTGCGCTCCACGCCTTGCGGGCGTTGCGGCTTCGCCGCCGGCAGCGCGCCCGCGGCGATGCGATCGGTCCAATCGCCGTACAGCGAGCTGGCGCGGCTGGCGTCGAGCCGATTGAAAGAGTTGCTCATCGACGTCATCGCCTGCCCGGACAAGATCCGCCGCGACCACGCGTCGGCCGAGGATTTGAATTCGCCCAATTCTTTCGGAATCGTCCGCGTCGCCTTGTTGCCGAGCTGGTGGCACGTGATGCATCCGTTCGTCTTCACCACGTTCAGCCACTCGCCCTGGTTCGCCACTTTGCCCACGGGGAACTCGCTCTTCTCGGGAATCTTCAGCATCGAGTACCAGTAGATCGCCGGATAGTATTCGGCCGCCGCAGATTCGTTCGGCGCGGCCACCGCTTTGAGGTTGAGGATTTTTCCCGGCGCGCTTTTCACCTTCGGCGAATCGACCAGACCGTAGCCGCGCACCCAGACGTTGTAATTCGCTTTCGGCAGATCGGGGATGAGATAGCGCCCTTGATCGTCGGTGACGACGATCTTGGCATACTTCGTCGGCAAGTCGGTCGTCTCCGCGATCACCCAGACGCCGGCCTCCGGCCCGCTCGCGCCGGCGACGACGCCGCCGATGTCGTCGGCATCGACGCGAACGGCGGTGCTGCTTTGTTGCGCGCTGAATCCGAGTGGCGAGACGGTGAAGAGAAGCGCGACGGCGACAGTAGCAATAGCGGCGCAAAAAAGTTTCGTCTTCATGTTCCGCTCCCTTCTTTAACTCACGCCTCGGCCTCCAGGCGACCCCCTCTCAATCTCCCCCTTACCAAGGGGGAGAAGAAGAGGGGGTTAGCGCGCCAGCGGATCCGGCCTTAGCTGAAAGTGCACCGCGAAGGTCTTATTTATCTTCCTGCCTCTTTCAACCCGCGCAGCACGTTTTCCGGGCTGAGCGGCAGAGTGCGGATGCGCACGCCCGTGGCGTTGTAGATCGCGTTGGCGATGCAGGCCATCGGCGGAACGCAGGCGATCTCGCCGGCGCCTTTGGCGCCATAGGGGCCGGAGCCGGGGTAGCCGTGGACGAGCGTGGTTTCGATGCGCGGCATCATGTTGATCGTCGGCATCAGGTAATCGACGAAGGAGGGGTTCATGGTTCTGCCGTCTTTGTCGAAGACCACCTGCTCGCAGAGCGCCTGGCCGATGCTCATGGCCGCGGCGCCTTCGATCTGGCCTTCGACCGCCACCGGGTGAATCGGGAAACCGATGTCGTGCACGGCGACGTATTTTAAAATTTTCACGTTGCCGGTGTCGGGATCGACTTCGACGATGCAGGCATGGGTCGTGAACGGTTGTGAGCTGCCGTGGGCTTTTTCCTCCGCTTCCAAGACTTTGTTATCGCAGTAGCCGTGGCCGACCACTTCGCCGATCACGTTGTGCGCGTTGGTGGCGACGGCGGCAAGCGGGACCGACTTCGACGGCGAACCTTTGACGCGGATCTGGCGATCTTTGATTTCCAGATCGTCCGGACTCGCCTCGAGCTGAGCCGCGGCCAATTTGAAGATCTGGTTGCGCGCGTCGATGGCCGCGAGTCGAGAGGCGGTGCCGGAGACCAGGATGCCGCGGCTGCCGACGGTGCCCGCGTCCCACGGGCTGGCGTCGGTGTCGACATTGACCACGGTGACATCGCTCACCGGAATGCCGAGCTCTTCGGCGACAATGAGCGGAATACCGAAGCCGGGGATGGTCCCCATATCGATCTTGCCGATATGGACCGTCACCGAGCCGTCTTCGTTGACTTTTACCATGGCGCCGCCGCCGGGACCGGCGCTTTCGATCCACGAGCCGGTGGCCATGCCGATGCCCTGGTTCTTGCCGAGGGTGGGCGCAATGAATTGCGCCCCTACCTGTTTGTAGCCGATTTTTTCCCTGGCAATCTTGATCGTCTCGCCCAGCGAAACGTCGCGCAGCTTGGGAACACCGACGACCTTATCGCCGGCTTTAGGCATATTTTTTAGGCGTAACTCCGCCGGATCCATGCCGAGCTTCGCGGCGATGGAATCCATGTGCGACTCCACGGCGAAGGCCGCCTGCGGTCCGCCGGGCCCGCGCACCGGGCCGCAGACTTGCTTGTTGGTGTAAACGACATAGCCGTCGATCTGGACGTTGGGCGTCAGATACCAGCCGCCGAGCATATTGGTGCAGCGCCCGCCGGCCTGTACGCCGAAGCCGGAATAGCCGCCGGCGTCGTAGATCACCTTGCCGATTCGAGCGACGATGGCGCCGTTTTTTTTTACACCGGTCTTGATGTACATTTTCGCGCCGGAGCGAATCGTCGTCGAGATGGTTTCCTCGGCTTTGTCGAGAACGATCATCACCGCGCGTTTGGTTTTCACCGCGAGCAAGGCGCAAATGGGTTCGACGGCGGCGCCGGAGGTTATGCCGCTGCCCTTGCCGCCGAAACCGCCGCCCAACTCGGCGGAGATCACCCGCACGTTGTTGAGCGGGATGCCGAGCACTTTGGCTACCTCCTGGCGCACGGGAAAGGGCGCTTGGGCATTGGCCCATACGGTGAGCCGGCCGTTAGGCTCCACCTGGGCCGCGGCGATGCGCGGTTCCAGATACTGCGGATGGATCATCTTGGTTTCGTAAACTTCGTCGACGACCACGTCGGCTTCCGCCATCGCCTTCTCGGCATCCCCGACACGAACCGCGGCGAAGCCGCAGACGTTTTTTACCTTGACGCTTTCCGGCAGGTTTTTCGGCAGCGGCATGTCCTCGTGCAGGGTCGGCGCGTCCGGCTTCATCGCGTCCTCCGGATCAATGACAACCGGCAACGGCTCGTAAACGACTTTGATCTTCTTGAGCGCCTGCTTGACGACGGCCGGGGAATCTGCGGCGACCGCGGCGACCGGGTCGCCCATGTAACGGACTTTGTGTTTCGCGAGCATGTAGCGGTCGATATAGGAGCGGCCATAGCGGACATCGGGAGCGTCCGCCGCCGTCACCACGGCGTGGACGCCGGGGATTTTCTTCGCTTCGCTGGCGTCGATGCTGACGATCTTGGCGTGGGCGTATTGGCTGCGCAAAATGCCGCCGTGGAGCGCGTTATTCAGAACGAGGTCGATGCCATAAATGCCGGCGCCGGTGACGCGCTCGACGCCGCCCCTGCGCGCGGGGCTAGTGCCGACTACCGTGTATTGCGCTTTTGCCATAATTTTTCTCCTCAGAGTTTCTGTGCCGCGAGCTGAATCGCATCGACGATCTTGGCGTAGCCCGTGCAGCGGCAGATATTCCCCGAGATCGCTTCTTCGATTTGTTCCGGCGTGGGATGTTGCGCGCGATCGAGCAGCGCTTTCACTGAGACGATAAATCCCGGCGTGCAATAGCCGCACTGCACCGCGCCGCTGTCGATGAAGGCTTGCTGCACCGGATGCAGCTTGTCGCCCTCCGCCAAGCCTTCGATGGTGGTGATCTCGGCGCCCTCGGCGTCGGCGGCCAAGGTGACGCAGGAGTTGATCGGCTTGCCGTTATAAATGACCGTGCAGGCGCCGCACTCGCCGGTGTTGCAGCAGAGCTTGGTGCCTTTGTATTCCAGAGTGTCGCGCAGAAACTCCAACA
>DASXRG010000401.1:0-2315 GCA_036506735.1 Binatia bacterium
GCGCTTGAACGACCTGATGGCGAAAGAGCCGTTTGCGCTATCCGAGATCCGTTTTGTTTCCCCGGAAGGGTTGATCGTTTATCCCGTCGGCCAGCGCGTCGCGCTGTCGATGGGCACGGGCAACTGGGAAGACAAGCTCAAGCGACTGCAGCGGGTTCTCGCGCTCTGGAAAGGCAACGAAGATCGTCTGGCGGTTTTGGATCTGAGCTTCAGGGATCAGGTTGTTGCCAGGCTTCGAAAGGGATGAGCCCTCACCCTTCCCTCTCCCACCGGGAGAGGGTTAGGGAGAGGGTCGAAGGAGTAAAGCATCGGTGGAGGCCGGAGTTTTGAGATCTGAGATTTGTCATTTGAGATTCTGAGCGAGGCGAAGACAGCATGGCAAAGAGAAACAGTCTCATCGTGGGTTTGGACATCGGGACCTCCAAAGTATGCGCGGTCGTCGGCGAAATGACCGAGCGCGGCGTCGAGGTGATCGGCGTGGGCTCCCACTCCTCGCAAGGACTGCGCAAGGGCGTCGTGATCAACATCGAAAGCACCGTCGAGTCGATCAAGAAAGCCGTTGACGAGGCGGAGCTGATGGCCGGCTGCGAGATCAATTCCGTTTTCACCGGCATCGCCGGCGGCCACATCAAGGGCTTCAACAGCCACGGCATCGTCGCGGTCAAGAATAAAGAGGTCAGCCCGCGCGACGTCGAGCGCGTGATCGACGCGGCGAAGGCGGTGGCGATCCCGATGGACCGCGAGGTGCTCCACATCCTGCCGCAGGATTACATCATCGACGAGCAGGACGGCATCAAGGAGCCGCTCGGAATGTCCGGCGTCAGGCTCGAAGCGAAAGTGCACATCGTCACCGGCGCCGTCACCTCGGCGCAAAACATCATCAAGTGCTGCAATCGCACCGGACTCAACGTGGCGGACATCGTGCTGGAGCCGCTGGCTTCGGCGGAAGCGGTGCTGACGCCCGAGGAGCGCGAGCTGGGCGTCGCGCTGGTCGACATGGGCGGCGGCACGACCGACATCGCTCTGTTTCACGACGGGTCGGTCAAGCACACCGCCGTGCTTGCCATCGGCGGCAATCATCTGACGAGCGATATCGCGGCCGGGCTGCGCACGCCGATCGGCGAGGCCGAGCGCATCAAGCAACGCTACGGCTACGCCCGCACGTCGATGGTCACCAAGGACGAAAGCGTGGAGGTCCCGAGCGTCGGCGGCCGAAACTCGCGGACCATATCGAGGCAGATCCTGTGCGAGATCATCGAGCCGCGGCTGGACGAGATCTTCCAGCTGATCCGGCGCGAGATCGCCAAGTCGGGCTATGAGGGATCGCTGGCGTCGGGGGCGGTGATGACCGGCGGCTCGACGTTGCTTCCCGGGATGGTCGAGATGGCGGAAGACGCATTCGGCATGCCGGCCCGTCTCGGAGTTCCGATCGACGTCGGCGGGCTGATCGACGTTATCTCGAGCCCGATTTACGCGACCGGCGTCGGGCTCGTGCTTTACGGCATGAAGCGGCAAGAAAAAAATTTCTTCCGCATTCGCGAGGACAACATTTTCGGCAAAGTCAGGGGACGGATGGTGGATTGGTTCAGTGAATTTTTTTAAACGGGCGTAAAGTTTTTCGGACAAAAAAGGAGGGACTTATGTTTGAGCTCGTGGAGCATATTCAACTCGGAGCGCGCATCAAGGTCATCGGCATCGGCGGCGGCGGCGGCAACGCGGTCAACACCATGATCGCGGGCAAACTCACGGGCGTGGATTTTATCGTCGCCAATACCGACGCCCAGGCGATCGAAGCCAATCGCGCCACGGTCAAGCTGCAGCTCGGAGAGCAGATCACCAAGGGGCTCGGCGCCGGCGCCAATCCCGAGGTCGGCAGGCGCGCCGCGATGGAGGACGAGGCCAAGCTGCGCGAGTATCTTTCCGGCGCCGACATGATCTTCATCACCGCCGGCATGGGAGGGGGCACCGGCACCGGCGGAGCGCCGGTCATCGCGAAGATCGCACGCGAGGTCGGGGCGCTGACGGTCGGAGTCGTCACGAAGCCCTTCATGTTCGAGGGCAAAAAAAGAATGCGCCAGGCCGACGAGGGAATTTACGAGCTCAAACAGAGCGTCGATACCTTGATCGTGATTCCCAACCAGCGCCTGCTGAGCATCGCGGCGCGGACCACAACGATGCTGGAGGCTTTCCATAAGGCCGACGACATTCTGCTGCAGGCCGTGCGCGGCATCTCCGATCTGATTCAGACGCCCGGACTGATCAACTTGGACTTTGCCGACGTGCGCACCGTGATGGCCGAGATGGGGCTCGCGCTC
>DASXRG010000402.1:0-4236 GCA_036506735.1 Binatia bacterium
CCTCACTGGAGGAATGCCGCGCGCGAGCGGAAAGATTTGCCGCTCGCTTCCGGGGCAAGATTGCCGGCTTGGCCGCAAAGGAGCTGCTTGAAGGGTTCAAAGAATTGGAAGGCATCGAAGACGCGCTCGGCCGGGTCGCGACTTATTCCAGCCTTCTCTACGCGGCGGATTCCTCGAAGCCGGAATACCAAGACCTCGAACAGAAGGTGGAGCAGCTCGCGACCGCAGCGAGAAACCTGCTGCTCTTCTTCGAACTCGAATGGCTCGAACTTGACGATCAAGCGGCGGAGAAACTGATTCACGATCCAACGTTGAAGAATTATGCCCACTGCTTGAAAAGTCTGCGCCGTTTTCGCCCGCACAAGCTTTCGGAGGCTGAAGAAAAAATCGTCAACGAGAAAGACAACACGGGAAAAAATGCTTTCGGCCGGCTTTTTTCCGAAATCACCTCTGCGCTGACGTTTTCGTTGGAAAGAGACGGGAAGACCGAAGCACTTACGTTGAGCGAGATCATTGCGCTGCTGCACGAGCCCGACCGGCAACTTAGACAGAGAGCGATGGAGACGCTCTACCGGGAGCTCTCGAGCCACGGACAAACGCTTGCGTTTATCTACGACGACTTGGTGCAGGATCACCTGACGATGGATCGCCTGCGACGCTATCCAAGTCCGATGCTCGAGCGCCATCTGGTCAACGAGATCGATGGCGCGGCGGTGAGCCGGATGATGCAGGTGACCGAAGCGAACTACGGCATCGCGCACGAATATTTTCAGCTCAAGGCGCGGCTGCTCGAGCTTCCCCGTCTCGCTTTGTACGACCAGTATGCTCCGGTCGGACGGGAGCTGACGCCGTTTTCTTTTGCCCAGGCGCAGGAAGTCATCCTGGACGCGTTCGACGCCTTCAGCCCGACTTTTCGCGCCACCGCCGCGGAGTTCTTCGCCAAACGCTGGATCGACGCGGAGATCCGCAAGGGCAAAAGGGGTGGCGCGTTTTGCGCGTCGCCTTCACCGCGACTGCATCCCTATATTCTCTGCAACTACACCGATAATTTGCGCGACGTGATGACGGTCGCCCATGAGCTGGGTCACGGCCTGCACGGCTGTCTCAGCCGCAAGCAGAGTTTTTTCAACTACGATACGCCGCTGACCACGGCCGAGACCGCGTCGGTCTTCGGCGAGATGTTGGTTTTCGATTATCTGGTCGAGCGCCAGAAAGAGCCTCAGGTCCAAATGGCTCTCATAGCGGGCAAGCTCGAAGACGCGTTTGCGACCGTATTTCGGCAGAACGTCCTCACGCGCTTCGAAGAGACGGTCTTCGCGAAGCGCCGCGCGGGAAGGCTGACGCCTGATGCTATCGGTGAGCTCTGGCTGGACGCCAACGCGCCGTACTATGGAAACGCGGTGGAGATGCCGCCATCGTATTGCTGGGGCTGGTCTTACATCCCGCATTTCATCCATAGCCGCTTCTATTGCTACAGCTACGTCTTTGGCCAGCTCCTGGTGCTGGCGCTTTATCGCACGTACCGCGAACAAGGAAAAAGTTTCGTGCCGAAATATCTCGCGCTTCTCGAAGCGGGCGGATCGGACAGCCCCGAAGCGCTGCTCAAGCCTCTCGGCGTCGATATCCACGATCCAAACTTTTGGCAGAAGGGGTTCGAGGAGATTCGCGCGCTGGTAAAAAGACTCGAAGGGATGGCGCTGAAAGATTCAGGGCAGTCGCGATGACAGATGCCGGAGCGTCGCGTGGCCCGTTGAAAGTCGCGCGGCCGCTATGAGCGAACGGGGACGCCGTGGGATTCGAATCGGCCTCTGGTTTTGGTGCCTCTTCACTATCTATGGCTCGTTCGTCCCGTTTCGATTCACCACCGATCCCGCGTCGGTGCGCCGGAATCTGGCCAGGGCCCAAATTTATCTCTTTCGAGACGGCCGCCGGAACTTCTCGATTCCGGATGTCACGGCCAACGTGCTGCTTTTCGTTCCTTTCGGGTTCCTCGCCGCCCTGAGCGGCGGTCCTCTTGGCCCGGCGCGCCGCGGGTTGCGTATTGCAATCATCGGTCTTTCTGCGGCCGTCTTTGCCACGGCCATCGAAGGCGGACAGCTTTTCACGACCGAACGGACGTCTTCGGTGCTCGACGCGGCCGCCAACACGACCGGCGCCGTTTTGGGCGCTGCGGTTGCGTGGACGCTGTCGCGGATTTTCAGATGGCAGCTGTCCGACTTGATCGTCGAACGAGTGCGCGCGGAGCCGGTGCTGCTTCTCCTCGGATTGTTGGGACTCGCGCTCGCGGCCGACGCTTTTTATCCATTTGCCATTACACTCGACGTGTCGACGGTTTGGGACAACCTCAAGAACGCGCGTTGGCTTCCGTTTGCCTACCCGGCGCGCCGTTTCTGGCCGGATCTCCTGATGGACCAGGTCCTGATGTTCGGGTTTTTTGCCGCGGCGCTCCTGTGGTCGCTGCAAAGTCTCCGTCGCAGCGCCCGCGCGGCTGGGACCGCTTGGGTCGTGACGGTTCTTTTCAGTGTCGGTCTCGAAATCGCCAAACTCGGCTTCGCCGGGCGCTACCCGAATGCCGACAATGTCGTGCTCGCGGCAGCCGGCGCCTTGGCCGGCGTGACTCTCGTCCCCATGATCGTCAGCCTGCCGCCCGTCAGGTCTCATTCATCGACTGCGCTGCTCTTTCTGGCGCTGGTTTTGTTGACCTATGCAGCGCTCACCCCATTTGAATTCCGGCTGACCCAATCCGCAATCGCCCACAAGGTGGCCGATATCGAGTGGCTTCCGCTCACGGCATACTATCACGCGGATTCTCAGAGAGCGCTTTTCGATCTGTGGCAAAAACTCCTTCGTTACGGGTTCCTCGGCTTTTCCGTCGCCGGGTTGGGACTGCGAAAGCGTTGGATGCCCGTTGCCGTTGGCCTGGCCGCCGGCGCTCTGCTCGAGACCGCGCAGCTCTTGACGGTCGCGCGAGTGACGAGCGTGACCGATGTCTTGATTGCGGGAACGGGAGCGCTCCTCGGCGGCGCAATCTGCATGCGATATCGAACTTGGCGGAATTTAGCTTGATCTCGCGGCCGCATAATTTAGAATGCAGCATAGCCGTGACATGTTCCGCCGGATTCTGCTCGTCATGTTGTACTTAGCCGCTGCGGTCGCTCCCGCGCCAGCTCAAACGGTGCGCGGCGCCGAGCGCGTCGAGTTCGACAGCCTCGACCGCAACGGCGATCGGCCGGTGCGCCTGTTTGGATGGTTTTTCCCGGCGCAGGAAAAGGGTCTCGGCAAAGCGCCGACCGTTGTCGCATTGCACGGTTGCGGCGGACTCTACGAGCGCGGTAAGGACCTGAACGCGCGTCACCGCGCGATGGCCGAGCTGCTCCAGCAGCAGGGCTATCATGTGCTGTTTCCCGACAGCTTCACGCCGCGCGGCAAAAATTCGATCTGTAGCGAGAAAATCGGCGCGCGCGACTTGACGAGCGCCAATCGCCGCCGGGACGTCTTAGGCGCGCTGATCTGGATCACGCAGCGCTCGGACGCCGACGCCGGCCGCATCGCGCTGTTGGGCTGGTCGCACGGCGGGAGCACGGTGCTGTCGGCGAACAATCGCCAGCTGCGCGAGGTGGCCGCGCACGAAGTCAAACCGGGCGCGGCGATCGCTTTCTATCCCGGCTGCAACTCTTATCTGAACGCGCGCGAGGGGTTTCGTCCGCAGGCGCCGCTATTGCTGCTGGTCGGCGAGAAAGACGACTGGACGCCGGCCAAGCCGTGCGTCGCGCTGCGCGAAAAAGTTCATGCACAATTTCCCGACGACGTGTTTGAGCTGCGGGTTTACTCGGACAGCCATCACGACTTCGATTATCCGAACACGCCGCTCCGGGTCCTTAAAGACGTGCCGAACGGCGTTCATCCCGGACAGGGAGTGACGATCGGCACGAATCCGGCGGCGCGCAAGGCGGCGTACGCCGAGGTGGTGGAATTTTTACGCCAGCGAATCGGGAAGCCCAACTGACCGCCTGACGGCAAGGCGATTATAACGTAAACAGACCGTCATCCAGTGTCGAGCCGAGTCGTGGCGTGAGCGGAGATGGGTTGTCGATCCAGCCGTCCGGTAGCTGGATTTTCGGGAGTGGTTGGGCCTTCGACGTGAGGAAACGAGATCAAGATGATTCTCCCGACGTTGGCCTTGAGCGCGGTGTCGACGAGGTTCGAGAACCACTGCGTGTTGGTCACCGGCAGAAA
>DASXRG010000403.1:0-5686 GCA_036506735.1 Binatia bacterium
CTTCGGCGACTTGCTGCGTCGGCGCCGCAGCGCCGGCTGCAATATGAATCGAGACGATCGTGCCCGCGGTCATTGTTTTTTCTTTCCCGCCACCAACGCCGTGATCTCCGGCGTCTGCATCGCTTCTTTGAGCGATGTGAGGGCGCCTTTCTCGCGAATTTCCAGCGCCAGCCGTTTGGTCGCGCCGACCGCGGCTTTCAGAAAAGCCGAGCCGTAGCTCACCCGCGCCACGCCCAGATCCTGCAATTCGCTCACGCCCGGCGACTGCGGGCCGGCGAGAATACTGATCGGCGCCTTCACTTCCTTGGCGACTTTGCCGATGACTTCAGCGGAATGAAGATTTAAATAAAAAATACAGTCACCGCCGGCTTCCGCGTAAGCGTTGCCGCGGCGAATCGCTTCGTCCAGCGCCCGTTTGGGATCGTCGGTGATGACGTGAAAGGCGTCGACGCGCGCGTTGAGAAAAAATTCACTGCCCAATTCCCGCTTGGTGTCGATCACAGATTTTATTTTGCAGAGCTGTTGCGACAGCTCGACCAAGCCGCCGCGGCTTTTGGCCGCGCTGTCTTCCAGATTCATGCCGGCAGTTCCAACCGCAATCAACGCCCGCACGGTTTGTTTCACGCCTTCTTCGTCACCGTAGCCTTTCTCGCCGTCCGCGTTGTAGGGAACCGATACCGCACGAGCAAACGCGCCGGATACCTCGACGAAAAGCTCGCGGCTCATCGCTTCACCGTCGGGATACCCGAGCGCGGCCGCAATACCGCCGCTGGTCCCTTGGATCGCCTTGAAGCCGAGCTGCTCGAACAACAGGGCGCTCAGCACGTCGTAGGCGCCCGGCATGACGAGAATCTCGGGCGCGCGGACAAGCTCCTTCAGCCTCCGGCTTTTTGCATTGGCCGCAGTTATCGTGGCGGGTGAGATCGGGTCCATCGGGATTCTATCCTAAATCCGAAACACAAAGTCTACAACCAGGCGTAGTACGTGGCGATCCCCAAGAGAATGACGCTCCACCAGAGCGCGAAGGTGGTGCGCATCCAGAGTTTGTAGTTCGCGAAGCGTAGACGCTCAGGCAACCAGTCGGTGCCGGCTCGCAGGAGAATATAGAGGCCGAGGAGTTGAGTGACGCCGCCCAACGTGGCGTGCAGAGTCGACAACCAGTAGTAGGACTGGCTCAACCGCCGCGGGAGTCCGGGCACGATGTCGCGCGCGAACGGCGGGAGCATGATCAAAGCGATCAAGACAAGGTTGAGCAGCACGACGCTCGATTGGCAAATCGCGTGCGCGCGGTAAAATCCGGTGCGCGCCAGAAACATCCCGAGGAGCAGGGCGAGCCCCATCAGGAGCTGGACGATCAGATTGAGGTCTGATCCGAATCTCGCCCCGGTTCCGAGGAAGCCGGCCGCGTCCATGGCGGAATTACTTTTTCTCGACGATGTCGGGCTTAAGGCTCGAAGCCAGCGCGAGAAAGTCGTTCTTCTCTTTTTCGGGAACTTTGAATTTATCGAGTGAGGCGATCAAATGCTTGACCGTCAGATCCCAGTCGCTCTCGGTGATGCCGAGGCCGGCGTGCGACGTCTTCATCGTACGGCCGGTGTAGATGCACGGACCGCCGGTCGCCTGGCAAAGTTGATCCACGACGTGCTGGCGCAACCTTTTTTGCGAGTCGGCGCTGAGACCGACGAGAAAGCGATTGAGCTGCTTGTCGGCGGCGAGCCGGCCGATAAAATCGTCCGAGACCGCGGCGATCGCGTCATAGCCGCCGAGCCGCTTGTAGAGGCTGGGCGCGGCTTGGCCGCCCGGCGCTTGTGCGGACGCGCAACCGGTGAACACCAAAACGGCAAAAAGTCCGACGGTCAGAACGAACGAAGAGATTTTTTTCATGCTCCAGCCTCCGAATTTAATTTGTTCGAGTATCTTCGACCGAGCGCCGTTTGTCAAATCTCAGAAAAACAATCGGGGCCGCATTGCCGTCTCTGAAGCGGCTTGCGGCGTTAGCGTCTTACGGCTTCTCCACAATATCCTTTTTCATTGGCCCCAGGACTCCGAGCAATTCGTTCTTTTCCCGTTCGCCGACTTTGAATTTATCCAGCGCCGCAACCAAATCCCCCACCAACGCATCGAACGCGGCATTGGTGATCCCCATGCCTCGATGAACCGTCTTCATATCGGCCCCCGTATACTTGCAGGGTCCGCCGCTGGCCTCGCAGATTTGGTTGACGAGCTGCGTTTTCAAGCGGGGAATGTCGGCTTTGGCGAAGAATTTATTGATGCGATTGTCCGCTGCCACGCGGGCGACAAAGTCATCAACCACGGCCGTTATGGCTTCCTTTCCCCCCAACCGCTCGTACAGGCTCTTGTCGGACATAGACATACCTTGAGGCGCCATGGACGCACATCCGGCGGTCAAAGCGAGCAGGATCACCCCGATCCAGAATTGTTTGATCATGTTCCATCCTCCCTTTCTTTGGACGGTAATCGTTTTCGACGCGTCTAGTTAATATTACGCTTGGCGCGATGGTTTGGATTGATTCGTTCTCGATTCTTTTAGAGCTGTGCCGGCAAAATGCCGGCGCTTTGAAGCGCCTGCAGTGTAAGCGCTACCCCGAACAGAATAATAAAAGCCGACGAGGTCAGAGGCAGCCAGCGGGTAGTCAGCCGGCTATTCATTTGAAAGCGAAACATGAAACGCCGGGCATAAACCATGAGGAGACCGATGGCGATCAGGACTGCCGCTAACCCAACACTGAATGCCACGATCAGCAGCAACCCTAAGCCGATTCGTTGCATCGACACGGCGCTCAAGAGCACGACCAGGGCCGCCGGGCACGGCACGATTCCACCGCTGATACCTAAGGCCAGGAGTTCGCGGAGAGAAACCTCTCGACCGGGCTCGTGGCGGTGATGTGAGTGGCCGGCGTGCGAAGGGTCATGGCCAGAGCCGTGCGCGTGATGGACATGATCGTGACGATGGGAATAAGAATCATCCTTGGTCAAATATCGCCGTAGAAAGAGAAAAAGGCCTAGACTCGTGATCATCACGCCGGACGTCAAACCCAGCCACGGATACAACCGCTCCGGGACCACGTACTGCGAAGCATAGAGCGTCACGCCGCCAAGTAAGTACACCCCGGCTGTGTGGGCACCGGTGACGATAAGGCCGAGCCACAACGCATGTCTCATCGTGCCGCGCGAGCCGACCAGATAGGCGGCGACGAGGGTCTTGCCGTGGCCGGGCTCGAGAGCGTGAAACGCGCCCAAGCCCACCGCGACCGCGAGGGCGATCAAAATAATCCCGACGCCCAACTGCTTCGTTGCCATCAGCTCGGTGAACGAACTCTTCGGTGTTGCTTGCCGGTTGGCCTCGAGGCGAATCAGGCCGTCGCCAACCGCGGGCTGAGATTTTTTTTCCGGAGGGACGGCGATCCAAACTCGCGGTGTCGAAGTTTTCTTATTTGCCAAGGATGCGGTAACGGATGAATTCGAGCCGGGACGGCTGAGATCCGTCGCCGCCCTCGGTTCCGCACGCGCCGCCGCTGCGGTCGGCGCTTGGGCGGCAAAAATCACTCGCGCCTCCAGCGTTTGTGGAGGGCTGTTCAAAAGATCCGTCGGATAGTCGCTCAACTGGGAGCTGCGATCCGTTGCCGGAACCGAACTGCGCGAAAATCCGATCCCGCTATCCGCCACGGCGATGATTTCTTTCCAGCCTGCACGTCCGGGGAAATTTCCGTCACGGTAGTTAAGCAAATACGGATCAGCCGCCGTCTTACCGGCGAGTCTCCCTCTATAGAGAACGCCGACCTTCATCGTCGGCAGGCCGCCGGCGCCGGGCGGGAAGATAATTTCTGTCGATTCCGCCGCCAGCAACAATCGCTGCCCATCGACCTCCAACAGTAGCCCGTTACGTAAAGCCTCGACCTTGCGGGCGAGATAGCCATCGAGACTAGAGTCGCCAAGCCGCGGCGTGATTCCGTTCTCTTGAATCTCCTGAAAGGTCGGGATCTCGGCCATGTCGATGATGTAGCGCAGCTCGATGGCATCGCGACCGACGCGAATCTCTGAATAATGGCTGATGCTGAAGTTTCCCAGCGGGTGGGCCGTGACGGAACCAGCAGTCAGCAAGATCCACGCGAGGGAAACCATGGCCATGAGGCGTCGCGACCGCATCGCTTTATCCCCCCTGGCGTTGGTTTTCGGCAACGGCGGGGCCGAGAGCGGTTTCGAGCTGCTTCAGGATTTGCGCGGCCATATCCGCGAAGATTGGGTGGAAATAGGGATTGGTGCCGAGCGCGCGCGCCAAGTATTCTTTGGCTTTGTCCTTCGCCCCGAGCGCATGATAGATCATCCCGGCATGAAAAAAGAGCTTGGCGTCCTTGGTGCCGAGTCGAAGCGCTTTATCGATCGCCTCACGCGCCTCTTCGAGTTTTCCATTCTTGTGGAGATTCCACGCGACAACGTCATAAGCATAAATGTCGCGGCGGTAGTTCAACTCTTGCCGCGCCAACTCCAGGCCCTCTTGAGCTTTCACGTCATGGTCCGCGTAAAAGTAAGCCAGCTCCCGGTTGTAAAGAACTTTGTTGAGCGTGTTCAAATAGCCGATGTATTCGACCAGCTCGTACTGCTGCCGCGCCCGCTCCGGCCGTCCGGTTTTGCCGTAGATATCGCCCAACGCCGCGGCGTACTCCGGCATCGGCAACACCGCGAGCGCTTTTTGGTAGAGATCGATCGCCTCCTCGTATCGCTTTTGCGCGCCGCGCACCTGCGCCAAGCCGGCCAGAGCGCGATAGTAGTTGGGATAGCTCTGCAGCGATCGGAGATAATGCGCCTCGGCCTCTTTTAATTTTCCCGAGGCGAAGTGCTCGCAGCCGAGCTGCCATTGAGTCCATGCGACGCTTTCGGCGGGGTGTCGTGTCGCCTCGCCCGCCGCCAGAGCCTGTTCGAGATCAGCGATCGCTCCCGCGGGATCGCCGTGCAGGCTCTTCAAGCCGGCCAAGCGGCTGCGGGAGTATAGACTGTCGTCCAACCGCATCATTTTCTGGTACGCCTCTTTTGCTTCATCGTATTCGCCGATTTCCAAAAGCGCGTCACCCAGGATCCCGTAGGAGTTTCCGTCGGCGGCGTTCATGTCGATCGCCTTGCGCGCTTGCGCGGCAGCCGGCGCGAACTCGTGGCGCGAGTAGAACACATAGGCAAGATGACGCATGGCCCCCGGATTGCCCGCTCTCAAATCGAGCGATTTTTTGAGCGCTTCTTCCGCGCGATTGAAGTAGTTGGGATCGCCGGTTTCCCGCGCCTTGCGGATCAGCGCGTCGCCGAGTCCGTAGTAGGCCTTGGCGTTGCGCGGATCGCGCCGAAGCAACTGCTGGTAGTAGGCGATTTGAGTGTCGGTCGTCATGCCTTGGGCCGGCAAGCGGCTTGGCCCATAGGCAAAGACCAAGGCAATCGACAAAATCATCGCAGCTATGTGTGGACGAATCTTCATGCGGCGCCTCCTCGCGGGGCAAAGCGCTGGAGAACGGGATCGCGGTCCTCCAGCGCGTCTAGCAAGCTATGGCTCCACGCAGGTGCCGCTCGCCTGCACGCAGTCGATGTGCCGGCGGGTGACGCCGTCGTACGGCGTCGGGAGGAACGGGAACACCTTGTAGATGCCGTTGGCCGTGAGGTTTGACCCTTGGGCGCCGCCGAG